>NZ_JAPHWH010000049.1:0-4363 GCF_026241455.1 Bacillus sp. DHT2 | reverse complement strand
GTTGTCAAAAGGTACCCTTTTGACCCTGCCAACCGGCGAGGGAGCCCCTCAGGATTGAGGGGTTGGGGAGTTCGATTGAGGGGGTCTGGGGAAGAGTTCCCCAGCAGGTTTGGACAGAGTCCAAGGTTTTGTTTTTTGCCATGCAAAGCATGGTTCGGCGGAGACCGACATAGCCTCGCAGAGCCTTTTCATTGTGTACATCGAGCGTAGCGGAGTGTCACAATACAGAAAAGGTTACTTTGCCAAAGTAACAAAGCTTTTGGTATAGTGAGAGCAAGGAGTTGATTCGTCATGAGCATGTCAGTTTCTCTCAAGAAGGCAACGAACAAAACCAATATCAAACACAATAATAGGACAATGAGCGAGAAGGAAAAAGAGCGAAATTCACACATAGATTATTCAAGGTCTGACGAAAATAAATATCTTGTTCAGAAAGATTTAAAAGAATTGTATCAAGAAGAGTTCGGGGGAGCGTTGGAGAACTATAACGCTAAACAAAAACGCTCTGATAGGAAAATTGACGATTATTATAAACACATTCAGTCCAGTAAAAAAACTTCGCTTCAGCAAGAAATGATCATTCAAGTTGGTGATTTGAACGACTTCATTCGCAATGCCGATTATAAAAGAGCAAATGAAATTTTGTTAGAATGGTTCAAGGATTTTGAAAAACGAAATCCTAATTTAAAAGTTTATAATGCGGTCATTCACAATGACGAGACAAGCCCTCATATGCATTTAAATTTTGTGCCTGTGGCGAGTGGATATAAGCGAGGACTTGAAAAGCAAGTATCATTTGACCGAGCCATTACGCAACAAGATTCAACGTTAGATAAAACTCGTCCTTTTGATGATTGGCGAGAAAAAGAAGTAAAGTTGTTAGAAAAAATATTAAAAGAGCGTGGCATTGAACGAAAACTAGTTGGCTCAAATGAATATAAAGATGTGAACGAGTACAAAGAAAAAAAGGATTTAGAAAAAGAAATTCAGTGGCTAGAAAGAGAAATTGTCAAAAAGAAAGATGAACTTGTAAAAGTTAGTGAGCAAGTTCCTGAAAAGAAAATGAATCTAAAGAGTAAAAAGAAAGAGATTAAGACAGAGGTGGAATCCAAATTTATTGGGAAACCTAAAATCATTGAAAAAGAAACAGGTAATTATGTTTATACACCAAAACAAGTTAAATATCTGGAAGGTTTGGTAGGTGCAGCTGTTACTGTAAAAAAAGATTATGAGCGTTTGCAGACAACGGATCTAGTTCAGGAAAATAAAAATCTCCGTGAGGAAGTCTATCAAAAAACGAAGGAAAATGAACAGTTAAAAAAGGAATTGGCGTCAGCTACGCTTGAAATCGGTTCATTAAAGGGCGATATACACTATTTGAAGGCTCATATACGTGATTTGAAAGCAAACATAAAGGTTTTATACCAACAAACGAAAAAAATCTTTAAAGAGCAATTTGAGGCGTTTAGAGGGCTTATCAAAAATGAATTGGATATAAAAGGTATAGACAATCAGTTCGAACGTGAGCATAACAGAGAAATGAAAAGCAAAAGTAAACAAAAAGGACATGACATGGACAGGGGGCGATAAAAAAGCGATACCTATTGTAAGGGGTATCGCTTTTTTGCTCTATTTTATCCCTTCTCTTTCGCGTAAGGCTTTGAATCTATCGAATTGGTTTCTATATTGATAATCTTTATTTTCCTTTTTACTAACAAGGATTTTTCCGTCATATTTTGCGAATTTTTTACTTGTGTTTTTATCTGTCCATGCAAGATTTTCATTAACTACATAAACATTTGATGTGCCCATTTTTAATACATCAATAAAACCATTTTCTTCAAGGATTTTAATTGCTCTGTAAATCGTCATTCTTGATTTTCCGAAATAATCTTCAAAAACTGAATATGAACAAGCTAAAGCATTACGGTTGTCCATATGTTCTAATATAAAAAATAACAAACTACTAGCAAATGGCTGTTTTGTCATTAACCAACGTAATTCAGGCATGTTATCACGATACAATTGTATAAAGTTATAGTTCTTTTTTTCTTCTTCTTTTTGTTTTTCTGTTTTCTCTTTTTCTTCTTCAAGCTCTAGTAACTTTTGAATTTTATTCAATTCTTCGCTTGTTAATTCAACTGTAATCTTTTTTTCTTCTTCATTATCCAATTGCAACACCCCTGATATCATTCTTTTATTCCCTCCTATGTATCACAAGCTATGATACATTTATGTATCAACTTTGTTACATCGTATAACAAATAAATATACATGTAAATAATTATTTGTTACATCTTGTAACATAAATGTATCACAAGCTATGATACATTTATGTATCACAAGCTATGTTACATTTGCTCTTTAAAAAGCCTTATTTATCAAGGTTTTTAGCCTGTCTCTTTCTATATCTCTTAGTAGGGCTTTTCTCCATACAATGGTCAGGTAGTATTTTTTGAGAAACCCACTCAAAAAATCTCCACCTTTCCTTCATTGCATTCCGAAATTCGGCTGGTTTTGAGCTTTCGCCAAGCCGAACAGACCAAAAACGAGGATTAAGTTGCTCGACTTGGACTAGCAATTGTACCAGCCGAACCACCCAGTCCTATCGATTCATGCAATTCTCTTTTGCAATATTCAGTTACGTTAAGTTCCTGGGGGCTAGCCCCCACCCCCCCAACCAGCACTCACACCCAAAAACAAGGAGAAATTAAAAATCTTCATTTATAACAGTATTTTTTGATAATATATTGTATTATTTTATTTAGATTCACAGTAAGTGTATGGAAAAAATTAAAAATATTAGGAGATTTATTTATGAAAAGAAAATTAGTATTATCTATTGTTTTTTCAGGTGCTTTAGTATTATCAATCGGATTTGTAAAAGATTTTCAAGGTACAAAGGTATTTGTACAGACTGATGGAGATCAATACAAACATGTTACTAAAGAAGAACAAGATCAAAGAGAAAATGCAATAGCAGAAGAGAAAGATGTTATCACTGTTATAACATCAGAAGAACAAAATATGGTGGAAAATGGTTCAGTTCAAGAAGGATTTGTTCCACAAGCAAATGGGACAGGTTTCTATTTTGAAAAATCCCCCCAAAATTAAATTCATTATGGGGTTTCACCAGCATTTTGGAAAAAAACTACGCTAGTCAAAAATACAATAAGCCGTCCATATGGACGGCTTATTTACATAAAGTTCGTTATTGGAAGTTCTTCTTATGTAAAATTTCTGCTATAGACTCTTCTACTTCTAGTTCTGTTTTGAAACCAACATCAAGAATCATTGTGGTGCTAAAATGCTTATACCAGTTCTTTTCTTGATTATAAAATTTCAATTGTTCTTCAAAGGAATTTCTACTCCTGGTTTTATCTGTTTTTTTTCGTTCGCGTAATATTTCTACTGGAGCAT
Source organism: Bacillus sp. DHT2 (assembly GCF_026241455.1). Lineage (NCBI taxonomy): Bacteria > Bacillati > Bacillota > Bacilli > Caryophanales > Bacillaceae > Bacillus > Bacillus sp. DHT2. The sequence goes on along the minus strand of NZ_JAPHWH010000049.1, from coordinate 943 downwards.
CTAAGTATAAAATTAAGTTAGAGCGACAGTTTCTAAGTTCTTGTAATTCTTGATTTAATTCAGTTTCAATATCCCAGTTCTCCCCTATAGATTTCGGAAAATGCAAAGTGTAAAACTCAATATCTTCTGGACCACGATCTAATAACACAATTCCTTCAGGTAGAGTTTTAAACCTTTCGATTTCAGCTTGAATAAATAACCTTTGGTTATGTACAAACCCTTCCTTTTTTCGAATATCTAAATTGAGTTCTTTTCTTTTTTGTACAATTGGATATGGATTCTCGTAGAATACATGTAAATTTTTGTACTTTTTTTCAAGGTTTCTTGCTAACGTTGTCTTTCCAACTGCCATCCCACCTTGCAAAGATATTATAAACTTCATAAAATCCCCCCATTCTTAAATGCATATCCTATACATGTAAGGTTAACATAACGTCTCATTATCGGTAGCAAGAAAAAGGCGAATCCCTACTCTCACAAGGAATCCGCCTTTTTCTTTTTCTGTGAATCTATGCGATTTTTTATACATTCCTATTATGGTCCGGTTTTCAGGTTCTCGTTTGTTACTGGATTAGCTAAAAAACTGTATAAAATTCTGCATGCTCTTAGTGTGGTTTTTTTCCAAAATGCTGGCGGTACCCCTCTATGAAAAATAATCGCTATTTTGAAATGTCAAATAGTGAATTAGACTTTTTTATTTCAAAACAACAAAAAGAGCAGAGGTAGCTGCATGGCGTATGTCAACGGTACCGGACTGAACCCGTAAGGGGGCGGGAGGATAAGGAGTTGCCATACTCACTATGCAACCCTCTTGTGGTTGTCAAAAGGTACCCTTTTGACCCTGCCAACCGGCGAGGGAGCCCCTCAGGATTGAGGGGTTGGGGAGTTCGATTGAGGGGGTCTGGGGAAGAGTTCCCCAGCAGGTTTGGACAGAGTCCAAGGT
>NZ_JAPHWH010000048.1:0-4402 GCF_026241455.1 Bacillus sp. DHT2 | reverse complement strand
ATGCTTCCATTTGAACAAATTTTCCTTTTCCATATCGATCACACACCTTTTTCTAGAGTAATACTATCAGTATGTCCAAGGTTAGGAGATTACTTGCATGTATCTTGAATTTCTTGCACCGGAACCCATTCTTTTATAAAAAAGTTTGATCATTTCCTATCACTTAAAACCTGCAAGTTTAGCTTATCAAATATGTTTCATGTAGTCCTTTTTCGTTGGGCACATGAAACTGGACATATTTTAAAGAATCCAGTTGCAACAATATATTATGTCTTCTAGTTTGAATACCCTCTTTTTAACTTTAGTAATGAAAATAAGCCAAAACTATGCAACTCTGTATAAAAAGCTGCATAATATCGATTCTAAGGATTTTATACGTTATAGAAGATTAACTTTTCGTTACATTAACAGAGCCTTTCTAATTAAAAATTATAGGAAAAGTAAATGTAACGAAAGCTGCCCAAAGTCCGTAGACCGGCAAATACTTAGTAACGGCATCTTGGATAGTTGAAGGTCCGGATTTGTTTTGTAGAAAACGCATATAGGAGAGCATAATCCAAATTAGATTTGCCCAGATAAGTATGTTTACTCCTAAAACAGCAAGTCTATTAGGCGTAATCCCATAAGAAGAAAGTCTGAACACGATGGCTGACAAAGCCACACTGTCAATGATAAGCGCAAGAACAATTAAGGCAAAATTTATATAATCTGAAATGTTCTTTTTCTCGTCTGAGTCGCTCTCGATAATGGAAAATACGGTAACGGCCAATACACCAAGGAGTATTCCGTTAAAGGCTATCAGGAAATTGCGGTCCAAGAATGGATTTTTTCCGACCCATATAACCGTTATAAGATAGATCAACAATGTGACCAGGACAAGAGGACTAAAAATTTTAGCTATATATGGTGTAATATTCTTAGCAAGTTTAAGATTCATTGATACCAGGTATGCAGCCACAATAGCGAGAGCGGCAGCACCAAATAAAACGACATTACTAAAATAGAAGTCTTCTATATCCAAGTCAACAAAGCTAAATAACTGCATGGTTAATGCTGCTAGTACCATTCCGCTAACTGCCATGCTGGCGTAGAGAATACAATATTCCAAATTAAATTTAATATAGGCTAATCTTGTACTGCCTTTTGAATATTCATTTCCTGTAAATGCAAGCCCTACCAATACCCATAAGAATATGGGAAGGTGTAAATAAGCAAGGATAATACTGTCTTTATAATTTAATGGCAGCATATTAAGATAAAACCCGGAAATTAGGAACAACGCTGCAAGGGAATAAATAACACTTTTTTTCGGAGTATTATTGTAAACAAAATAGGCAGCAATAAAGGGCATTATACCAAAAGCCAGGTTAATTGGAGCAATTGCTTCCTGTTCTACAAAATGGAAAATGATCCTGGTGCTTATCCCGGCCAGAATGGCTAAAATGCCCATGAATAAGAAACCTTTTTGAAGCAAGGAAGTTTTTTCTGTATTTGCCGTCTCCTTGAAATGCAATCTTTCATACCAAACACCAAGAACCTGAGAATCAGGATTCTGTTCCCATGCGTGTGAGAATGACTTTTTAAAAGCTTTCGGGTCTTTTCTATACATTCTCTCCAGCTCATGAGGGTTAACAATATTTTCAATAATCAAATTGTTAATGTCCATAGTTATACCTCCCCTAATAATTGTTATATTAAGTTTCCTCCACAATGTTTAACTGTCTTCGTCACTTTTGTATTCTAAAATATCTCCAGGCTGACATTCTAAAGCCTTACAAATTGCCTCTAAAGTGGATAATCGAATCGCTTTTGCCTTTCCATTTTTCAATATAGAAAGGTTCGCCATTGTTATTCCAACCTTCTCCGATAGTTCTGTTACGCTCATTTTCCTTTTTGCTAACATCACATCAATATTAATTATAATTGCCATTGTTATTCACCTCAGACCGTTAAATCATTTTCTGATTTGATATTAATTGCATCTTGTAAAAGTTTTTGGAGAACAGCCGCAAAGACTGCGATAACCATCGAAGCAAAAGGAACAACCAATCCGACAAAGATAACTCCTGGTGCGTCGTCTACTTCCGCAAAGATGTAGAAGAGCGGCCAAACTAGCACATGCAAAATACTGATTGTGATGGCACAGTATTTGATTTTCTTTAAAGCTTTTACAGATAAATCGGAGAAAGCTTTATTTTTGTCAATATAGCATAAGAGTTTGAAAGCCTGATACAAAGCAAAGTAAAAAGGTATAGCCGATGCATCAAAAGCGATGAAAACGAGATATTTTATAAAAGCAAACTGTGGAAGCAATTTTGCTGCAAGATTCGCCATCTCTGGCACCAAAAAGATGCACAGAGCAAGAACTGGGACTCCCAAAAGAATAACAGCTATTTTTAAAAACAACGTTGTTACTTTTTCCATAAAAAGCACCTCACTTATTTATTCTGATTTTGATTTTAATATATATTTTATCGTTTCACAATAAATTTTTATTAATTTAAATAACATTTTTATTGTAAGTTTTTGTTTTAAGCAAAAATACAAAGCATTCCTCATTCAAAGAAATGCTCTATAACTTTAAACCATTAAATTTATAACTTGTACAGCTAACCTGCCCGTTAGTTTAAGTGCAAACCTTCACAATCTCTTCTGTATTTCAAACACAAATATCCAATTTTCAATACAGGTGCTGTTCAACAATCTGGCCCGATTGCGGAACAAGAAAAAATCCTGCACATCAACACAGGATTTTTGATCAAACTTTTTTACAAATTATCAAACTTTATTATAAACGATCAGACTTTTTTATAAATCATCAAACTTTGTTTTAAAGCCACAGTAAGTGGAATATGTGTAAAATTTGATATACTAAAAGAAAAATTAGGATGATAAGCTTATGCCAACAAAAGAATTTCAAGATACTGTACAACATTTTTCTTCTTTCTTATTAAATAAAGGACGCAAGCCTTCCACAATTAAACGATATGTTTATGATATTGAAGACTTTGGTCATTGGTTGCAAAAATCTAAAAAACTCCCTACACGCAATATATGGACGACGCTTGGTACAAAGGAGTATGAAGCGTATTTCTATGATTTAAAACAGCAGCGACGGTACTCTGATAAAACAATGCATCGTGTCTATATTGTCTTAAATATAATGTATCAGTATTTACAACTGGCAAATCCGTTAGAAGAGATGCAATTTAGTATTCAACCCAATCGTGCGTTACGTGATGGAGACTTTATCTCAAAAGAGGAAGAAAAAAGGTTAAAGTATATTTTAACTTCATTAGAAGAATTAACGGAAAAACAACGTTCTGTTCGTTCAGTACTTATGGATCGTAATATTTCTATTGTACATTTATTCATCAATAATGGATTATCCTTACAGGAACTTGTAAGTTTACAGATGAAGCACGTTCATTTTGAAAACAATACAATCTCAGTACCAAAAATAGTGGGTATAGAAAGAACAATCCTTTTAACTGAAGATGATAAAAAACGATTGTTTAACTATTACAAGGTCATTCCTGAACCTGTTCGTCCTAAATATCATAGTAATGATCCCTTATTCGTAGCCTTCGATTTTACTCGGAATACCTATCATTGGTCATATGAAAACGATGCACCGAAAGCCCTAACAGAGATTGCTGTTCAAAAAATGATTCGACTTGAAGTTGCTCGAGCAAATTTACGTAAAGGGATCTCAGCGCAACACTTACGGAACACGTTCATTTTGCGACTTATTGAGCATCATGTTTCAGAGGAAGAAATTATAAAACAAGTAGGCTTTAAATCTAAACTTTCGTTAAAAAGATATTATGATTACATCAATCAAAAATAACGGAGGAAGACAACGTGGAAAGAAATGAGAAACAGGAAATACAGTACATAAGAGTGTACACATTAAGGGATAAAAGTACAAAATCCATTAAAGTTGCGTCCTGGCGAACTTTTAAAGATGAAATGAGAGTTCTAGGTATAAAGGAATCAGATATTTTTCAAATTCAGTTAATAAAAAAGCAATAAGAGAAAAATGAAGGGAGTATGTTGCAATGAATAAAGGAGATGCTATTTTGCGGTTACTTATGGAAATGAAGTTTGAAATAAAAGAAGTAAAAGAACAAATGGAACAGATGCAAAAATCTCTGGAAAACATAGAGAAACAAAGCCTAACTAAACAAAGTGAAACCTCTTCGACTGTTTCTAAAGGAAATCGTGATTGGAAATATCCTTCTAAAATGAAATAAGAAAAAGACCACCGATTTCTGATATGATCCCCTTATAGTAGACAGTAAAAAGAAAGCACATTAATCTGTTTACTATGGAGGGGATTTTTTCTATGGGTAAAATTAGAGTAACTTACGATATAGAATTTAAGAAAAAAGCAGTAGAT
>NZ_JAPHWH010000047.1:0-4454 GCF_026241455.1 Bacillus sp. DHT2 | reverse complement strand
CACAAATTTCACCAATGGAAATGAAAGCTGGTGATGTTATTTTCTTTGATACGTATAAACATGACGGTCATGTTGGCATTGTCATTGATCAAAATACTTTCATTGGTTGTCAAACGAATAAAGGTGTCTCAATCGAAAATTTATCGACTCCATACTGGACTAAAGTATTTAAAGGACATGTGAGACGTTACTAAAATGATAACAAAACTGGATAGGGGATTACAAGTTAAGGAGGCGGCATTAGTGAGTGAAACGAATGAAAAAGATAAAAGAAAAGTCTGGTTTGTAGCGCTTGCAATTGTCATTGCAGGCGTTACTTTTTTGAACATCTTTTTGTATTCTCGTAACGATGAAACGGGTGATGTAAAGCAATTAAAAGTTCGTAACCAGGTGTTACAAACTGAAAATGAAGAACTGAAAAAGAAAGTGAAGGAAACTCTTCCTTCGGAACAAGAACAAGAGCGACAATCATATCTTTCAGCAGTAGAAAAGTTTATTCAACTATCATTTCATCGAGAAAAGCAGGGGTATGAAGGACGAAGAGAACAAGCAAAAAAATTAATGAAAGATGAAGTGTTTCAGCTCTTTTATCCAACGGATACATTCGAAATGGAGGACACATACGTATCTAAACCATCTGATATGAAGTTATACTTACAAGCCTATAGGATTGGTGCTTCTCAGGTAGAAGTGATCGCAGAATTTCAAAATACAGTGACAATTGGAGCGAATGGAACAACAGACAAAACGAAAAATGTTATGAAAGTAACGGTGCAAAAAAATCAAGAGAGTTGGCAAGTAACCAATGTAGAAGAACTAGCGGTTCAGATCGTTACATCTTAAAAAAAGTGAGGTGTTTAGTAAATGGAAGTTGTAAATAATAGTGTGAATTTAAGACGTGAAAAATCATGGATATACGGTTTAATTGTTGGGTTTATGTTTGTTGGTTTTTTCGGTTTTTTTACTTCGAAATTATATTTACCCTATGAAGAACCGGTCTATCATACAGAGATGAAAAAGCCGGTTACGTTATTTGGAAATCGAACCATGACGATAGAGAAAAGAGCATATGATCCAGCTTCCCATACAATAGAAATGTTTCTTCATGTAGAGGGAGGAGATGGAGAAAAGTATCAGTTCCAGGCACAAGAAAAAGCAAATCCGAATCTTCAGTTACCAGTAAAAGTGGTGTACCAAGATGATGAAAATATGGTTGTACAAGTGAAAGAACTATCTCCAAAATGGCAAGCAGTTGCGCTCGATGTATTGGAAAAAAATAATCGAGATGTAACAGTAGAGACAAAGCAAAAGGCTGAAGGAGAAAACGAAGCTTCAAAAGAAGATGAAAAACAAACATTCTTAAAATCATTCTTCTCCGATCAAAAGAAAACGGAAATAGAAGAGGGTATTTCACAAAAAAGTAAAGGTGATTATGCGAAAGTGTTTATCGGTATGGAACAAAAAATCTTAAAAGAAAAAGTAAAACAGTACGATGAAGTCATGAAACAAGAAAGCTCTAAACAAACACAGTGGCAAGAGCAAATCACGGAATGGAAAAACGATTCTAAGTACCAAACTGAAACGGAAAAAATGGAAACTGATGCGAAAATCAATTCAAAAGAAACGAATATTAACCAGTCAAAAGAGAAGATTGAAATATATAAATGGGAGCAAGGGCAAGTGAAAGAAAAGATTAAAAAGTTAGATGAGAAGGCAAAAGATGTAGAGCGTTCGTGAAAAAAGTGTAGTGTACCTTGACTGTACTTTCATGGTTTTTAGGTGTACCTTGAGTGCACTTTTAATAGATTTTTAGTGTACCTCGACTGAACTTTGGAAGATATTGACTGTACCTTGAGTGTACTTTTGGTTACTTTTCTTGTTCCCACGGTTTCGCTAGGCTTTGCCTAGCTTCACACCCTAAGTGGGAACAAAAACCCCTTATGCTCTTCTCACTATTTTGAGTGGAGATCCCGAATTTGGAGGAGGAAATGAAAATGGAGATAAGAGTTCGAAATATGAACCCAATTGCGGTGAAACGAATTGATGAAATAGCAAAGGCAAAAGGGCTTTCAAGAGATAAATTCTTACAGGGGCAACTTGAAACATTAGCATTCTATCGTGAACAACAAAATCGTGAATTGTATCTTCAACAGTTGTTAGAAAAAAATATCTATGCGATGGAAAGTTGTTTCGAAGCTGTAAAAGAAATGAATGCCTTTTTACAAATGATGACGCAGGATGATGAGGTATGAGCCAAACAGCAAGTCCTTCACAAGCAACGGTGACGCCTGGTGTGGTGACAGTGTCTCGTTTTGTTACGGCGGATGGAAAAACATTTCAGGATTATGTGGAGTATGTCGACCGAGAAGATGCAAAAAGAGAAGGTGAAGCGCATCAGAAAATGTTTTCTCTGTATCAGGATTATATGGGAGATGCAGAGAAGACATCTTCCCTCTTCACAGAGCATAGTAACGGTTTAAAGGAAAATGAAAAGAAAGATTTAAAAAAGATGTTTCAGCTCGCTCAAAAGAATAAAAGTATTATGTGGCAAGATGTCATCACTTTTGATAATGATTGGCTTGCAGAACATGGTGTGTATGATCCTAGAACACGTACTGTAGATGAAACAAAATTGATGGATGTCACCCGAATAGCGATGAAAGAAATGTTGAAAAGAGAAAAGTTAGAACATACAGCAGTTTGGTCAGGAGCGATTCACTATAATACGGATAACCTTCATATTCATGTCGCAACTGTTGAACCATTTCCAACGAGGGATCGCGGGAAGCGAAAACAAAAAACGTTGGATGCGATGAAGGGGAAAGTGGTTCAAAATATTATGGATCGTGGTCAGGAACAAAAACAGATTAACGATTTGATTCGAAAGAATATGGTTGCAAAAAAGAAAGAAGATTCCACATTCACATGGCGCAATCGAGAGCTAAAACCATTATTCCAGTTTATTTATAAACGCTTACCAGAAGATAAAAGGCAATGGCAATACAGTTACAATACATTAAGCCCACTCCGTCCTCATCTCGATGCATTAACGCAAAAATATATTGAGAAGCATTATAAGGAAGATTATAAACAGTTTCTTCAAAAGCTAGATCAAGAAGTAGACGTATTAAAGAGAGCATATGGAGAAGGTTCTGGTGATAAGAAACGATATGAAAATTATAAGGGAAATAAAATAGAAGAGCTTCACAAGCGAATGGGAAATGCGTTTTTACAAGAGATGAAAGCATACGATAAAGAACGACAGCGCATTGATGAAATGTTAGACCGAAAGCCCAGTCAGCGAAAGAACTTTCAACAAAATGTCTCGATGCAGTATGCACTTAGGAAAATGGAGGGTGCGTTCAAAAGTGAATATGAAAGTTGGAAAAACCAACGTTATTATGAACGTCTTGAGAGAGAAATCCAACAACAAAATGAGAGGGGATATGAACGATGAGTAAAGTAAGGCGTGTATTAAAGTTAGAAAAAGATACTGATGATTATCTTATGGCATTTAAAGAAGAACATAAAATTAGATACAACGGGGTCGCTTTAGCACAAATCTTTAAAGAGCATAAAGAAGCGAAACAACAAGAATGGTCGCTTCGATATATTACAGAAGTCGTGACAAAGCACCTTCATGAGGTGTTGAAAGAAGAACTTACAAAAATCCGACTTGGTACGAATAGTGCTGATAAAAATACACAAATGTTAATTGAGTTTATGAATGGCATCTATGAGCATGAACAGTATCAAGGGGTTTGTACAACTGATATTGCAGAAACCGAAGCAACAAAACATATAAGGGAGGTAGTAGAGGAAAGAATTGCACATAAACGACAAAAGAAGATAGATTATCAAGCTTCGAGGGGGCAACAACAAGAAGTATTTGTGCCAGTGGAGGAGGTGAATTGATAAAGAAAGGATGAGGTATGCAATGAGAAAGTTAGAAAAAGTGTTTGAGCTATTAACAAAAGTTGCGAACAAAACTTCCCCCTATGTTACAGGGGGAATATGGTTGCTGTTTGGTTATGCAAATGTATTAGGTGCATATATGTGTCATAAGATGGGAGTGTACTACCTCTCTTATTCTATTGTTGCTGTTGTATGTCTTGTTTGGAGTCATAAAGTAACAAAATGGTTTATGAAAAAGAATACAATCGTGGATTGAAAATAAATAATTAACAAAAGAGGAGAAGATAAAATGCTATTGTTTCATGAAGACATTGAACTTGGAATTATAAAATCTATTGGCGAAAGAGAAGTTACTTTTCACGTTGCAAATCAAGAAGTTACAATTCCATTAACAGAAGAGGAAAAACAAGAGTTATTTGATTATATTGAGCTTCCAGAAAATGATTTACTTATTCCTATCAACATGAAAACTCATAAAATATGTGTTCCAACAGATTTAGAAACCTGGAATGAAGAAACGATGGATGAATTGATTGAAG
>NZ_JAPHWH010000046.1:0-5023 GCF_026241455.1 Bacillus sp. DHT2 | reverse complement strand
GACTAGCCAGCACTCACACCCAAAAACAAGAGTGCACAACTAAAAACCCCTAATATTTAAAAAACTTTTTAAATAACAATTTAACCCTCTGTAGAAAACTACGAGGGGGTAATTGTTTCAAAGCGCATTCCATTTGAGGTCTAATTAATTTATAAAATTTTGAGGAAAACATTCATGAACACCAGAATTTCTCAATGAGTTAAATAAAGCTGCACTGATGATTAATATAACAATGTCATCAGTTCCATCTTCTAACTCATAGATTGCCCAGTATGCATTATCAACTGTAAAAATACATTTTCGTTCTAAGTGAAATCCAGGTGGTACAGTTGGAAGTGTAGTAACTGGTACACACACGTTTGTATCTCCTTCATCTCTGATAAAATCGAAAGTTTGCTCGTCAATTTCATAGATATTAAGTGGATCAATCTCCACACCGCTCTCTGGAACTGTAATTTCATCTTCAACTAATAGGAAAAAGCGTTCGTTTCGAAAATTGAAAAGACATCTCGCTCCAATTTCAAATGTTGCCATTTTATATTCGCCTCCTTAGCAACTTTTTCATAGATTTAAAGTCGCTTGTACATAATATGTTAGATTAATAGATTTGGTTAAGGCATGTACCTGTGTAAATATGGAACGTTCATAATTATGTGTTGGTCAATCAAAACGGACCTAGCGAAGCAAAGGGAGTATTTGACTTGACCAACTGAACGATACCCAAACCCTCTTGGCACTGAACAAACGATTGTTTGTTCCTGCCAACCGGCGAGGGAGCCCCTCAAGGATTGAGGGGTTGGGGAGTTCGATTAAGGGGGTCTGGGGAAATCTTCCCCAGTGGGTTTGGGCAAAGCCCAAGGTCTTATTCGGCGAAGCCGAAATCCCCCTTAGGGGGGCACACTCTTTACGATAGTAAAGTATAGTGTGCTATACTTTACATGGAAGTCCACCGAAAAACAGTAGAGAAGTATATATACTTTATAGAGTGGTCGAGAACAAAATAAAGAGGAAAAATAGAACAAGTTGAGGTGAGGATTCGTGAGTTTTGCCATTTGTAGAATGCAGAAATTTAAAATGCGAGATGTGAAAGGAATCCAGATTCATAATCAACGAGAAAAAGAGAGTCATACAAATCCTGATATTGAAAAAGAACAAAGTCATTTAAATTATGATTTACATAATGATCAGTACATTGATTATTTAAGAACAGTGAAAGAAAAAATTGAACAGAATGTAGAAACCAATCGAGCGATTCGAAAAGATGCAGTTGTGATGTGCGAATTTGTGGTAACAAGTGATAGAGATTTCTTTGAACGTTTAAGCGAAGAAGATCCAGATTCTCAAAAAGAATTCTTTGAGGAAGCCTATAGCTTTCTTAAAGAACGATATGGAGAACAAAACATTGTACATGCAGCGGTACATCTGGATGAAAAGACACCTCATATGCATGTAGGGATGGTTCCGATAACGGAAGAAAAGAAATTATCGGCAAAACAAATCTTTAACCGTAAAGAGTTAGTCTCGCTCCAGGATGATTTTCATGCTCATATGGTAGAGAAAGGTTTTGATTTAGAACGTGGAGTATCTAGTGATAAAAAACATATTGAAACCGCACGTTTTAAAGCTTTGACAGCAAAAGAAGAAGTACAAGTGTTAGAAGAGACTCTTTTAGAGAAAGAGTTGGAAAGGCAACAAATAGAGAAATCTATGAAACAGATGAAAAATCGTTTAAATGCTTTAAAAGGAGCTGTTAAAGTAGGAAAACAAGTAGAAGAGATGCCTGTGAAAGAAAAAGGGGGTCTCATACGCTCTAAAACGGTTGAAATTGGATTAGAAGACTTTCAAAGGATTAAAACCCTTGCAAAGGCGTCAGAGGCCTTTAAAAGGGAAAATAAGACGTTACAGAGACAAAACCATGCGTTGGAAGCGAATAATACAGACTTACATACAACTGTAAAACATTTAGAAAAAGAGAAAAAAGAATTAGAACCATATAAAGCCAAATATGAGAGACTTCAAAAGTTATTTATACAAATGCAGGAGTTTTATAAAGAACGAATCCCTCAAGGATTGGAGAAATTCCAACAAATTGTAGGATACTGTAAGAAAAAAGTGAATATCACTTTAAATCCCTTTAGTAATACTCGATTTAGTGAAAACAATTTAACAGAACATGAAAGAAAAGGATATGATCTTGCTTCAAAAGATTTGCAACAAAAAAGAAAAGGTAAAAATAAAGACATGGATTTAGAAAGATAAATTTTTAGAAAATGTGTTTTTACTAGATACACATAAAAAAAGACAAACATAAATTATATTATGTTTTGGTATACTCTCCTTGATCTTATAAAAAAGACAGGCATATATTGTATTAAGTTATTCATTCAATTCCTTACGCGATGATAAAAAAAGACCAAAAGTGTGTATAATCCTTTTGGTCTTTTTTTATGAACTTAATAAATATGGTAATTTAGTTTATGAAATTTATGTTTTAACAGCACGAAATTTTTAGATTAGTATCAACTATTTTATAATTTTAAGGTGTTTTACTTCTTTTCGGACTTGTTCTAAATTTTTATCCCGTCCTCTAAAAGCAAATGAAGGATCTAAACGATATGTATTAGAAGCACCTACTTTAGGACCTTTAACTAAAATTCCATGATTAGAAAGTTCTTTAATTGCTCTTGAAACATGGGGAGGTTTCATTCCTAATTCTTCAGCTATGTCTTTTTGCCTAATTCTTAACCAATTTTCATAATCTAGTTTTGATAATAGGATCATATAAACACGCAATGTTTCACCTTTTAAATTGAGTTTTGCAACATATGTTAATCCTTCTTGAAACACCATGACCCAATCCCCCTTATAAACTTTTTTCTTTTTAGCTGGAGTTAATAAATATTGTTGGATTTCTCCTGTTTCTTCATCAGGTACTTCGATAAAGATATCTTTATCTAATGATGACATTACTTTTTAACCTCCCTCTATGTAATAGTTACCGTATATGGTAACTATTATACATACCAAATATGGTAACATCAATACCAAATATGGTAACTATTATGTTTAAAAAAACCTTATAGATAAAGGCTTTTTTTAATTCCCCTTGTGTCTTTTATAATAAGAGCTAAAAATCCCACTTAAAATCTTGTAATTTTAAGTGGGATTTTTAGCTCTTATTTTGCACTAGTGAACATATATGTTCACTAGTGCAAACGTCTTGTTTAGATTGATAAAACAAGACGTTCACAAAAACAACAAAAAAATGAACACCTTGTTTCCTTATGTTCACCCCTAGGGTGAACATAAGGAAATTATAAACCCATATTTATCAAGGGTTTTCGAGGCTATCCCTTCTATATCTATTAATACTCTTTTCCAATTCGTTCCCACACGACGAGCCAACCTCCATCCCAAAAACAAAGTAAAAGGACGAAAAATCACAAGGCGGTATTATCTTAACTTTGTGTGATTTTTCGTCTTTTATATTTTAGGGGTACAGACCACAAATCGAAAAAAAACTACGCTAAGCAAATTTCGATATAAAATGATGGCGGTACACCTTTATGAAAAAATCTCCACACAATGTGCAGGGATCCAGTGTAAACCCATCCTTTTGAAAGGAGCACCTTCAGAATAATGTATCTTAATTTATATTATTAAAAGTAGAGTGATTTAAGTCGGAGGAAGGCATCTTAGGGTGTCTTTTTTTAAGACTCGCTCATATATCCTTTAAAAACATAAGATAATGTAAACCGTTAAAACACATTGGCATCCCAGTTAATACCCTCTTACTTAAGGAGGAATTATTATGGGTTTTGGAGGTAGTTGTGGCGGCTTTGGTGGCGGATTTGCTTTACTAATTGTGCTGTTCATCCTGCTAATTATCATTGGTTGCAGCTGTTGGGGTGGCGGATTCGGCGGAGCTTGCTAAAAACAATTAGAAAAGGCACTCAATGAGTGTCTTTTCTTTATGAAAAGATCCCCACACAATGTGTAGGGATCCAGTTTAAAACAATACTATGTTCATAAAAACAAGGAGGATACTAATAAAAAAATCAAAACCCTATATAGTGGGTTTTGATTTTTTTATTAGGAAAGATAATGATTGAGAGTGTTGGATTAAATATTATTGAACTACAAGGGTCTCTACAGGCTGTTTTTGAACACTCGTAGCTTTTTTTAAAAGGGATTAGTCCATCAGATTTATTAAATGAATAATTCATGAGGTCCCCTTTCGATGGCTCTATTGTAGGTTAATTTCACAACAAGTAGGCTGTTGTATATTGTCAGTGTATGCAGGGTACAAAATTGTGTATATAACTAGATAAGCCTCTTTTTTTTATTTTTTGTTTGATATATAAAAAAAGAACCCTATCAAATATTAGGGCTCTTTTTGGGGGTACACGCAGTTAAAACATAACAATCTCCTACCACAATTAATATTATGTTCGTTGCTGTTATATTCATTCGAAATTAATAAAGGAAATGATTAAACGCTTAAATATAAATTAAGTGTTTACGAAACAAGAGTTAAGTAACTACTTAAAAAAAGTTAAGTGGGTAAAACGCCCAAAACCACTGATATATTTAGGTTTTTCCCACTTTTTTGTTTCATTTACTCTCTTCTATAATCAAAAAGGCTTTTCTCCATGCAATGGTCAGGTAGTATTTTTTGAGAACCCCACTCAAAAAATCTCCACCATTTCTCCATTGCACTCCGAAATTCGGCAGGTGTGAGCATATCGCCAAGCCGAACATACCAAAAACAAGAAATTAGGTTGTTCGACTTGAATTAGCAATTATACCTGCCGAACCGCTTTAATTTATCGACCAGAGCAATCGGCTTTTTCTATATCTTAGTTACGTTAAGTTCGTGGGGTTTAGCCCCCACACGACTAGCCAGCACTCACACCCAAAAACAAGAGTGCACAACTAAAAACCCCTAATATTTAAAAAACTTTTTAAATAACAATTTAACCCTCTGTAGAAAACTACGAGGGGGTAATTGTTTCAAAGCGCA
>NZ_JAPHWH010000045.1:0-5098 GCF_026241455.1 Bacillus sp. DHT2 | reverse complement strand
TACATTGAGAGATGTAAGTCCGGTTCGGGGAGGAGCACTTGAAAACCTACTACAGTAATGTAGCAAGGCGTTGGGTGCTTACTCTACTTATATGTTGATGCGGTTTTGAAATATTTTATACCTGGCGTACCAGTAAATGGCGGTGGAGGAAGCGCAGGAGGCGGTTCTTCTGGCTCACAAGTTGCCGATGTAGGGCGTCAATGGATTGGACGTTCTACGTATGTATTTGGTGGTGGACGCAACACAAATGACATTGCAAGAGGGATTTTTGATTGTAGTAGTTTTGTACGTTGGGCATTTGAACAAGTAGGAATGAATGTAAGTCCAATGGGAGCTGTAAGTACAGAAACTTTGAATAAAATTGGTACACAAATTTCACCAATGGAAATGAAAGCTGGTGATGTTATTTTCTTTGATACGTATAAACATGACGGTCATGTTGGCATTGTCATTGATCAAAATACTTTCATTGGTTGTCAAACGAATAAAGGTGTTTCAATCGAAAATTTATCCACTCCATACTGGACTAAAGTATTTAAAGGACATGTGAGACGTTACTGAAAATATTAAGAAATTAATAAGGGGAGAGATTTTTATGACAAATAAAATAGAGTTATGTGACGAAGCATTATTTCAAAAAGTGATAACACCACCAATAGAAGAATTTCAAAATTATAAAATTAAACCAGCAAATTATATGATTCAAGACGTTGGTGAGAACTTTCTTTTGCATAGAGAGTTGAGTGAAGATGAGTCTTCACAATCAAAAGAAATACTGTCTCGTTATGAAGGGAGGAGGTACGTATTTTTGTATAATTATCCTTCGGAAGAAGAAGCTTTGCAGGCGATTTATTCTTTTTGGGGTGCAATAAAACAGCTCAACTCATTTGAAGAATAGGAGGGAGAAAGATGACAGGAGGAAAAAATAAAGATAACAGAAAAAGCTGGTTTGTAACGCTTGCAATTGTTATTGTAGGCGTTACTTTTTTGAACATCTTTTTGTATTCTCGTAACGATGAAACGGGTGATGTAAAGCAATTAAAAGTTCGTAACCAGGTGTTACAAACTGAAAATGAAGAACTGAAAAAGAAAGTGAAAGAAACACTTCCTTCGGAACAAGAACAAGAGCGACAATTGTATCTTTCGGCAGTCGAGAAGTTTATTCAGTTATCCTTTCATCGAGAAAAACAAGGATATGAGGAACGAAGAGAACAAGCAAAAAAATTAATGAAAGATGAAGTGTTTCAGCTCTTTTATCCAACGGATACATTCGAAATGGGGGACACATACGTATCTAAGCCATCTGATATGAAGTTATATTTACAAGACTATAAAATTGGTGCTTCTCAGGTAGAAGTGATCGCAGAATTTAAAAATACCGTGACCATTGGAGCGAATGGAACAACAGATAAAACGAAAAATGTGATGAAAGTAACGGTGCAAAAAAATCAAGAGAGTTGGCAAGTAACCAATGTAGAAGAACTAGCGGTTCAGATCATTGCATCTTAAAAAAGTGAGGTGTTGAGTAAATGGAAGTTGTAAATAATGGTGTGAATTTAAGACGTAAAAAATCATGGATATATGGATTGATTGTAGGATTTATGTTTTTTGGTTTTTTCGGTTTTTTCACTTCGAAATTATATTTACCCTATGAAGAACCGGTCTATCATACAGAGCTGAAAAAGCCGGTTACGTTATTTGGAAATCGAACGATGACAATAGAGAAAAGAGCGTATGATCCAGCTTCTCATACAGTAGAGATGTATCTTCATGTAGAGGGAGGAGATGGAGAAAAATATCAGTTCCAGGCACAGGAAAAAGCAAATCCAAATCTTCAATTACCGGTAAAAGTAGTGTACCAAGATGATGAAAATATGGTTGTACAAGTGAAGGAACTATCTCCAAAATGGCAGGCAGTTGCGCTCGATGTATTTGAAAAAAATAGTGGAGATGTGACAGTAGAAACAAAGCAACAGAATAAAGAAGCAAACGAAACTTCAAAACAAGATGAAAAGCAAACGTTCTTAAAATCATTCTTCTCCGATCAAAAGAAAACGGAAATAGAAGAGGATATTTCACAAAAAAGTAAAGGTGATTATGCGAAAGTGTTTATCGGTATGGAACAAAAAATCTTAAAAGAAAAAGTAAAACAGTACGATGAAGTCATGAAACAAGAAACATCTAAACAAACTGAGTGGCAAAAGCAAATCACAGAATGGAAAAACGACTCTAAGTACCAAACTGAAACAGAAAAAATGGAAACCGACGCAAAAATTAACTCAAAAGAAACGAATATTAGCCAGTCAAAAGAGAAGATTGAACTATATAAATGGGAGCAAGGGCAAATCAAAGAAAAGATAAAAAAATTAGATGAGAAGTCGAAAGATGCAGAGCGGTTATGAAAAAAGTAGGGTCAACCGCATCTCAACATCAAGGTTTTTTGGGTCAACAGTAACTCAACATTTTGGTCTACAGGACATCAACATCAGGCGTTTTTGAGTCAACTGCACCTCAACACTTGAGTTACTTTCTTGTTCCCACGGTTTCGCTAGGCTTTGCCTAGCTTCACACCTTAGGTGGGAACAAAAACCCCTTATGCTCTTCTCACTATTTTGAGTGGAGATCCCGAATTTGGAGGAGGAAATGAAAATGGAGATAAGAGTTCGAAATATGAACCCAATTGCGGTGAAACGAATTGATGAAATAGCAAAGGCAAAAGGGCTTTCAAGAGATAAATTCTTACAGGGGCAACTTGAAACATTAGCATTCTATCGTGAACAACAAAATCGTGAATTGTATCTTCAACAGTTGCTAGAAAAAAATATCTATGCGATGGAAAGTTGTTTCGAAGCTGTAAAAGAAATGAATGCTTTTTTACAAATGATGACGCAGGATGATGAGGCATGAGCCAATCAACAAGTCCTTCACAAGCAACGGTGACGCCTGGTGTTGTGACCGTGTCTCGTTTTGTTACGGCGGATGGAAAAACATTTCAGGATTATGTGGAGTACGTTGACCGAGAAGATGCAAAAAGAGAAGGGGAGGCACATGAGAAAATGTTTTCTCTGTATCAGGATTATATGGGAGATTCAGAGAAGACATCTTCCCTCTTCACAGAGCATAGTAACGGCTTAAAGGAAAATGAAAAGAAAGACTTAAAAAAGATGTTTCAGCTTGCTCAAAAGAATAAGAGTATTATGTGGCAAGATGTCATCACTTTTGATAATCACTGGCTCGCAGAACATGGCATATATGATCCCCAAACACGAACTGTAGATGAAACAAAATTAATGGATGTCACCCGATTAGCAATGAAAGAAATGTTAAAAAGAGAAAAGTTAGAACATACAGCTATTTGGTCAGGAGCGATTCACTATAATACAGATAACCTTCATATTCATGTGGCAACTGTTGAACCATTTCCAACAAGAGATCGCGGGAAGCGAAAACAAAAAACATTAGATGCGATGAAGGGAAAAGTTGTTCAAAATATTATGGATCGTGGCCAAGAACAAAAACATATTAACGATTTGATTCGAAAGAATATGGTTGCAAAAAAGAAGGAAGATTCCACATTCACATGGCGCAATCGAGAGTTAAAACCATTATTCCAGTTTATTTATAAACGTTTACCAGAAGATAAAAGGCAATGGCAATACAGTTACAATACATTGAGCCCACTCCGTCCTCATCTTGATGTATTAACGCAAAAATATATTGAGAAGCATCATAAGGAAGATTATAAACAATTTCTTCAAAAGTTAGATCAAGAAGTAGATGCATTAAAGAGAGCGTATGGAGAAGGTTCTGGTGATAAGAAACGATATGAAAATTATAAGGAAAATAAAATAGAAGAGCTTCACAAGCGAATGGGAAATGCATTTTTACAAGAGATGAAAGCGTACGATAAAGAACGACAGCGTATTGATAAAATGTTAGATCGAAAGCCTAGGGAGCGAAAAAACTTTCAGCAAAATGTTTCGATGCAGTATGCACTTAGAAAAATGGAAGGTGCATTTAAAAGTGAGTATGAAAGTTGGAAAAATCAACGTTATTATGAACGTCTTCAAAGAGAAATCCAACAACAAAATGAGAGGGGATATGAACGATGAGTAAAGTAAGGCGTGTACTTAAGCTAGAAAAAGAAACTGATGATTATCTTATGGCGTTTAAAGAAGAACATAAAATTAGATATAACGGAGTTGCTTTGGCGCAAATCTTTAAAGAACATAAAGAGGCGAAACAACAAGAATGGTCACTTCGATATATTACGGAAGTTGTGACAAAACATCTTCATGAAGTATTAAAAGAAGAGCTAACAAAAATTCGACTTGGTACAAATAATGCAGATAAAAATACACAAATGCTCATTGAGTTTATGAATGGTATTTACGAACATGAAAAGTATCAAGGTGTTTGTACAACTGACATTGAGGAAACAGAAGCAACCCAGCATATAAGAGCAGTAGTAGAGGAAAGAATTGCACATAAAAGACAAAAGAAGATGGATTATCAAGCTTCGAAAGGGCAAACAAAAGAAGTGTATGTTCCAGTGGAGGAGGTGAATTGATCTAGAAGGGGGGCATAAGGTAACAAAATGGTTTATGAGAAAGAATACAATCGTGGATTGAAAATAAATGATTAACAAAAGAGGAGAAGATAAGATGCTATTGTTTCATGAAGATATTGAACTTGGAATTATAAAATCAATTGGCGAAAGAGAAGTTACTTTTCATGTCGCAAATCAAGAAGTTACAATTCCATTAACAGAAGAGGAAGAACAAGAATTATTTGATTATATTGAGCTTCCAGAAAATGATTTACTTATTCCTATCAACATGAAAACTCATAAAATATGTGTTCCAACAGATTTAGAAACCTGGAATGAAGAAACGATGGATGAATTGATTGAAGCTTCTTCAAAGGGAGCGGAAATGAATGAGTAAAAAGCGTTCCCCTGTTTCATTTGAAGAGAAAAAACAAAAGGTAGTGGCACTAACAAAAAAGATGGAAAAGAGCATAGAAGGTTATTTTCGGTCACCAGAAGATTTAAAAGAACATTTATTATTTATGGCAAAGTTTTATCGCTATTCACCAT
>NZ_JAPHWH010000044.1:0-6241 GCF_026241455.1 Bacillus sp. DHT2 | reverse complement strand
AGGTCTCATAACCCTTTTGATGAAGTTTATGGGGTGAGCTGCTTGAGGGAAAACCTCACGAGCAGTTCTTATGGGGAGGGGTTGGAAACGGGTCATAACTGATACCGCGCCAGTTCTTTACCCGACAGCTGTTATTTAAAATATGGAAATCTTGGTTTCAAATTCATCGTTGCAAATCTATTAAACAAGAGCGGTTAGAATGTCATCTTTATGGTCAACTCATTAGTATCTTATTATGTTCTTCTACTATGTTTAAAATGAGAGAACTCCTGTTGCGTAAGAAACAGAAAGAGCTAAGTGAATATAAAGCGATGTACATGATTAAGGATTATTTTTTACTGTTTCATCAAGCATTACACAAAAACACCCAAGAGCTATCAAAGGTTCTCCTTCGTCTGTTTAACCTCCTACAGCACAACGGACGAAAATCTCATCGATACGAGAAAAAGACAGTCTTTGATATTTTGGGTGTTGTTTATGAGTATACCACTTCTAATCATAAAGTAGCATAGTAAAAAAAATTGAAACCCGTCAGGGTTTATTTGATATGCCTACTTTTATAACTTCTATAAAAGATTATAAAAAACTAAGTGGAAAGACCGCATTTTGTACAAAAATATACTTTAAGTTGATGGATGTGTGGCGGTACCCCTAGTTAGAACTAAAGAGAAACACGTTTTATAAAATTATGAAGGAATATGAAGAAGTAAAGTAGCCTCTATCCTGTAGGAAATGATTCTTTTTTGTTGCCATTAAATCTTTAAATGAAATACATCTAAACTGCATCTCATATTTATATAGCGGATATATCCTATAAATACATCCAATGTGATGTAAAAAAATATAAGAAGAGGGGAGAGGAATGAAAAAAACTATTACCAATTTGTGCGATAGCACTTTTTCAATAGGTTATTCTTCAGCAGCGAGTGCGTCTACTGGAACAATAATAAAGGAAGAAATAGCAATTCAAGAATAATAAAATTAAAGTAAGTTGACAAAATCAGGCTCTGGTTCAAAAAATATTTTCATTGTGTACACTGATAATATTAATAAATAAAGGACGTGTATGACGATGACAAAGGTAGCTAAGCGCTTTTTTAACAAAGTCTTGGCTGCCTTTCATACTATAAACCTCATATGATAACTGCAGATGGCGCTAAAGCCCATCTTGTTGTAAAACAAGTAAAACAGCATACTTCAAGATATGCCACTTCGTGTAAAAAAATATTTAAACAATATCATTGAACAAGACCGTTGGTATATTAAAAAACGGAATTGGAACATGTTAGAATTAAAATCCTTTTAAACTGCTAAAAAGATAATCAATTGAATAGAGGTCATGAATATGGTCAAAACGAGACAGATAGATTTAGGGGACTAGTCAATATTTGCATCAAGCACTTGGTTGTATTCATTGTATAAGATAAGATCCCGTTAGGAATTTACAACATATTTGTCCTTATATTCATATTTGCACTAGAACCAATAAGGCAAATGTTCTTCAATGCGATTAGGAGTAATGAATAGGATATAAGCAACTAACTTGTCCTACATTGCAATATATGTAAAAGGTGCAGTATGTATTAAACTCCCCTTATACCCTAAGGAGGACTACTATGTGTAATTTTCGTACAATACTAATCATTTTGTTTTTCATGTTAGTTAGTTATTTATTTTTTTATGGTAGAATACTCTTCTCAGCAGAAGGGTAATTCATCATCAATATATAATTCATATATAACAAAGAAAAAATTACTATAATGGATGCTTCTTTCTTTTCCTAAAAAAGATAGATTCTTAATCTACTAATCCAGGAATACTATGTTTATGTTAACGTGCTAGTAATACTTTATATGGTTCTGGTGCGAAAACTTCAAGATAATTGCAAGTAATCTCTAAATCTTGGACATACTGATACTATTACTCTAAAAAAGGTGTGTGATCAGTATGGAAAAGCGAAATTTATTCAAGTGGAAGCATTATCATCATGATATTATTTTGCAAACAGTACGATGGTACCTACGGTACAACTTGAACTTTCGTGATTTGGTGGAAATGATGGAGGAACGGGGCTTATCCGTTGCTCATACAACGATTATGCGTTGGGTTCATCAGTATGGTCCTGAATTAGACAAAAGAATCCGTCGTCATCTCAAGCAAATCAATGACTCTTGGAGAGTCGATGAAACATATATCAAAGTAAAAAGTCAATGGATGTACCTGTATCGTGCTGTCGATTCGAAAGGAAATACCATCGATTTTTACCTAAGCAAAGCAAGAAACCACAAGGCTGCAAAGCGATTCTTCAGGAAAGCTTTGCAGTCTTTTCATATTTCTGAGCCTCGTGTCGTGACAGTCGATAAGAATCCAGCTTATCCTATAGCAGTTGAAGAATTGAGAAAAGAAAAAAAGATGCCATTAGGCATCCAACTAAGGCAAGTGAAATATCTCAATAACATAGTGGAACAAGATCATCGTTTTATTAAAAAGCGAGTTCGTTCGATGTTAGGATTGAAATCCTTTCGCACAGCTACATCCATTATTTCTGGAATAGAAGCTATGCATATGGTAAAAAAAGGGCAACTTGTTTTACTGGACAAGTCTGTCCAAAATCAAGTGAAGTTCATCCATCAACTATTTGGAATTGCTGCTTAAGACTAGATTCCACTAGGAAACTTTTTGCCTCTTTATATCTTTCCTAAGTATTTGCATCAGAACCGGATTTTAATGATTTTTAAAATTCTAATAATTAATTGATTAATTTTTCCATTTATGTAATAATTATAATGATAGTACAAATAGTAGAAAATCTTGGAGGTGTACATATGAGTATTTTAAAACCTTGTGTTAGTGAGTATCAAACTCGTGTAAATTCAGAACACGGAGAGACTTCACCAACAAAATAAGTAGCTTGAAAAATAAATGACTGACGAAGAAACGTCAGTCGTTTATTTTTTTATATTGATTTTAATTTATATAATATAGTTATATTCAGTTAGGAGATATTTATATGCAATTAAAAACAGCAGAAAATATACTTTATTTTTGGAAAGATGGTCATTTTATGATAGATGATTACATAAGACATGAGCAATATAGCTTAGAACCTTCGATCTTTCCTGTTTTAAATATATTTAAAGAGTGGGTAAGTGTAAGTGAGGCAATAAACGGGTTATTAAATGATAATAGAATAGTATACACGCAAGAGCAACTAGAAGAAATAATAGAAACTTTATTAAAAGCTCATATATTAATTAAAAAAGGATCTCCAGAGGAACAAGAAGAGTTTTTGTTATCTAGCTGGAAAGAATGGGGTACTTCAGCCAAATATTTCCATTTTAATACACGATTACTTCATAAGGACCAATATTTAAATGTTAATCAAGATTATGAACGATTATTAGCAAAAAAAGAAAATGCTTTAGCACCTTCTTTGTATAAGATGTATGTAGATTCTGAAGAAATACCTTTACCATTACCGAATTTTAATTTAAGTGGTGACTTTCTAAATACACTTTTAAAAAGACAAACTGTTCGTTCTTTTTCGGATGATCCCATAACAGTACAAGAGTTATCTACAATACTTTATCTTGTTTGGGGAGCAAACTCTTGTAAAAGAGATATTGGAATAGGGAAAAACTTGTTTAAAACTAGTCCTTCGGGTGGTGCAAGGCATCCTATTGAAGTATATCCTTATATTTTTAACGTAAAAGGAATAAAGAAAGGTTTATATCATTACAATGTTAAAAATCATTCCCTGGATATAGTAAGACAAGAAGATATCTCAAGTACAGTTATTGATATGGCAGCTGGACAAGAGTATGTAAAAGGAGCAGCTGTTTTATTTTTCTATACAGCTTGTTTAGAACGACCTATGTGGAAGTATAAAAGTCCACGAGTATATCGTATTGTGATGATGGATGTAGGACATTTGAGTCAAACTTTTTATTTAGTAGCTTCTTGGTTACAATTAGGGGCTTTTTTTACAGCACATGCAAATGATGAACTTGTGGAAGAGATATTAGAACTTAACAAAGAGTCTGAGATCGTCTGTGGAATTTCTGGGCTTGGAAATATTAGTCGAGAAGCTGTTAATAAAGGAAGAGACTTTCGATTTAAGGGAGAGATTTAGAGTGTGAATGATTATAAAATTTTATTCAGGAATAAAAATTTAAGCATTGTATTATTTAGTCAACTGGTATTTCAATTAGGTATATGGTTTGGTACTATCGGTAATTTACGGTTTCTACAACTTCATTTGACATCTTCTTTTTTTCAAGCTTTTTTTCTTGTAATTGGTGGGGTTATAGGAGTATTAATAGGACCTTATGCCGGACGCTACATTGATTCGACGTCTAAAACAAAGGTATTACAATTAGTTGGTATTATGAGAATTATTTCGGTTATATGTATGCTCTTGGCTATCTATACAGATTCTCTTTGGTGGATGCTTGTGTATAGTATTGGTATTGGCTGTTCAGCTTCTTTTTTTAATCCAACGATTCAGTCGATTATACCAAAGATTATACATACAGACCAACTTATAATGGTTAATGCTATTAATGTAAATATTATAACTGTATCTCGAATATTTGGTGCGGTTTTAGCTGGTGTGTTATTAACTATTGCTCCATTATATACATTGTTTTTAATCGCTTTAATAGCTTATGTTCTTCTATATATATTAAATCAATTATTAGTTGTAAAAGAAGACGATTTTCAGAGAGGAACAGCAAAATCGACTTTTCATTTTAGAGAAATTATTCCGTTATTTCATAAAAATTATTTACTAAAAATGGTTCTTATCTTATCAATTATCCCTTTAATTTTCATTTCTGGTTTTAATTTATTTGTAATAGAAATTAGTCATCAAAGTAATTCCTCTATTATGGGTATTCTTTATTTTGTAGAAGGGACTAGTATTTTAATAGCTGGTTTTTTTGTTAAGAAACTTGTAAGACATAGCTTACAACCAGTAAAAATTCTTTTGTTGATTTGTTTTTTTATGGGGATTTCTCAATGGTTACTGTCATTTTCGATTATTAGTTTATCTATTTTTGCATTTGGTTTATTTGGATTAGCTTATGGAATTTTCAATCCTCTTTTATATACTTTTTCTCAACAAACGATACCTTCTGAGCTCCATGGAAGATTTTTTTCGTTGAAAACTATGTTAGATCGAACAGTATTGCAATTATTTTTAGTGCTTATTGGCTTTTTACTAGATTACATTGGATATCAATTGTTAGTAATGGCATTAGGAACGCTAACAATCGTTATAGTGATATGCTCATTTATAATTTATCGATTTCAAATAAAGAAATTAATAATACCAAATCAAGGAATAAATGAAAAAATATAAAGTATCACTAAGGGGATTCTGTTGCAAAGTTTTCGAAACTCAAGTACACTTTGGAAAAAGATGAACGGGAGCGTAACAAATGGGATATTTTAAAGGAACAAGGCTTTTATAAACATACAACTCATTGTACAATCAAGCATTTGAATAATCTCATAGAACAGGACCATAGACATGTAAAACGCCGCTTTGCCAAATCTGCAGGATTTCAAAGTCTTCGCCATGCTTCGCGCACTTTGAAAGGAATCGAAACGATTCATGCTATATATAAACGAAAACGAAGTTTGCAGCCAAACTTCGTTTTTTCAACGTACAATGAATTACAGCAATTACTCACAATTGTATAGAATTCAGCTATACCCCATCCTAACTTTCTATCTGTAAAAAAACTTTGCAACAGAACCTACATTTATAAACAGATGTAAACTTGAAATACAGAAGCATTTGCATATGTAAGGGACTATCTTATAAAATATATTTAAGAATAGAAAGACAGGGAGAGGAAACCCATGTCCACAAAATTAGTAAATTTACGAATTGATTTTGCTTTTAAACAGTTATTTGGAACAAAGGGGAATGAAGAAATCTTAATTGGATTTTTAAACGCTATCTTAGAAGAATCTTTAGATACACCTATTTCATCACTACAATTGGAAGACCCACATCTCCATAAGTCTTATGAAGATGATAAGTTATCCATACTAGACTTATTAGCAACACTCGACAATGGAACGCAAGTGAATATTGAGATTCAAGCGCGACAAGAAGTCGCTTCATAATAGTGCGCATCCATAAGGATACGCTATTCTAGTTGTCAAGAATATTTCCACCCGAAACAGCGTTGCTAGTAATGGCAGGGTTGGTTGCATGAAGGAACGCATA
>NZ_JAPHWH010000043.1:0-6689 GCF_026241455.1 Bacillus sp. DHT2 | reverse complement strand
CTAACCAATACTAATTGATAATTTTAAACAAACAAATAGGACAAGCTAACAGATCAAAAAAAGCGAAGAAAACAAATTCTGTCATATCTTCGCTTTTTTATTTCGAGTCGCTTACAAATAGGGGTTCCGCTCACATTTTAACGAAAACATACGTTAAGCAATTTTCGACGTGAAAATAAGTGAGGTTAACATAATGCCACTTATCAGAAGTTAATCTATCTAGAAACCTAGAAAAGTCCCTTCAGAAGATCGGAAGGGGCTTTTCATTCACATAATCAATGTTATCTCTAGTTCTTACCAGTGATATTAATATAAAACAATACTCAACCATTAGTTAATACCCAAGTTGATAAAACACAACCAACACTATCGTGCTTATTTCTAAAATTTCATTTATATTTTCATTAGAGGAGGAGAGTAAAATGGAGTTAGGAAGTAAGTTAAAAAAACTACGTAAAGAACATAATTATTCTCAAAATCAGTTAGCCGATAAATTGAACGTTACTGCTCAAGCTGTTTCCAAATGGGAAAATGATAAATGCGCTCCGGATATTATTAATCTTGTTCAACTAAGCGATTTATACAATGTTAGTTTAGATTATTTAATTAAATCGGATAAAGAACTGCAAAATCACCTTTCTTTAGAAAATAACCGTTTAAAAGTAATGAAATATTTTATATTATGCATTTCTTTAATTGTTATTTTTGTTCTTTTTATTTTAGTAAAATCTCAATTTTTCATGTTTGGACATGGCCTCGGAACTTGGATTCTTATTGTATGTCTTTTAGGCTTTTCAGTTTCTATTTTTTTCAGTTTATATTGTTACATAATTAAAAAAAATTATTTTATATCTCTTTGGATAGCTTTCTTAATGCTAAGCTGTATAGTATGTTTAACTTCATTTTATGACTATATCATGAAGGTAATATTCTCCTAGTATTTAAATAGCAAATGAAATAAATTAATTCTCATATGTATCTAAAAATCTAGAAAAGTTTCTTCGGAAAATCTGAAGAAACTTTTTTTCACATAATCAATTAATTAGTCTTTAAACAAACCAAAAAAACCTTTCCGTTTTTGTTTCTGATTTTGTTTCTGTATATCTCTAATGTTTTCAAGCAATAACTGATCTCGTTTCTCTAACTTTTTCTCTATAAAGACTTCTAATTCACTATTTTTCCCCTCTACTTCAGTTAGTTTTCTCTCAGTATTAGCTAAATACTCTTTTGTAGTAACTAATTCATTGGTAATCTCTTGTAATTTTTGAACTAATGCTTGATTAAATTGATTTTGTAATTGCTGATTTTCCAATACTTCATCCAATTTTTTTTCTAATTCCGATTTTTCTTCTTTTGAAACAAACGAATCAAGTTCTCCATTCTTCCATGCTCGAACTTGATCGTAAGACCATTTTTGTACATGTATTTTTTCTTTTATAGCTTTTAATTCTTCAATATTTTCCTTAGAATACCTGCGATGTCCTCCCTGACTTCGCTCGGTTTGTATATTAAATTCATTTGACCATACTTTTAATAAATCGGGAGTTACCCCTAAACTATCCGCAACAATTTTCGGTGTATACATTTCCGATTTTAGTTCCAATTTTAATTCCTCCTCCAAAAAACGGAATAAGTTTTCCCTCGCATAAACGCGATTAAATCAATATTTTAATCAAAATCGGAATTCACTTACAACTGATTTCACAACCGATTTTAAAAACGAATTGATTTCGAAATACATATCGATTTTAACACCGATACTCATTACTTCTCGATAATAACATCAAAATCTTTTTTCTCTATATAAGATTTTATACAAAAAAAGAGTAGCGAGGATCCCTAAGATCCCCGCTACATCAACAATGTATAAAATCGTGTATAGAAAAATAAAACAAGGACAAGAGGGAATCCCCTTTAAAACAAGAATTCCACCTTGTCCTTGCTACCGATAATGGGACGTTATGTTAACCGAGCATGAATGTAATATTCATAACATATTGTTTCTTTTTGTCAGTTACAGGACGATTCGTTTGTTAAATGTATCCGAAAAAAGAACGAATGTTTGCGTTTTACTTGAAAATATTTGTAAACTTAATTTATAAGACTAAGTGAAGGGGAGAAATACAATTGAACACTATTGATTTATTATTATTAAATCTAAAAGAAGTGAGAAGAAGGAGTATAAAGGTATGGAAAGCAATTCCGAGTGATAAATTAGATTGGAAACCAGATGAAAAAGCTATGACTTGTTTAGAGATGATTCGACATGTACTGGAATCAGAACATTATTATCATCTGGCTATTGAAAATAGGGGAAGTCTAAAAGAGTATAATTCTCCATTTGAAAACAGACCTTTTTTATCTGTCGAAGATGAACTGAATTTTGCTGAGATATATCACAAACAATTTTTAGATACTGTTCGTTCTTTTTCTAGTGAAGATTTAAATACAATTAAAATTGATCGTTCAAATGTAGGGTATATCCGTTCTTTAGGGGATATGTTAATGCGTATAGCATATCATGAGGGTGTTCATACAGGACAAATGTTAGATTATATGAGAACAATGAAAATTGAACGCCCAAATATATGGGATTAATAATTTCACTACCAATAACGATAATTATGTAAATACGAAAGTCCTCCAGTTAAACAATCCGGAGGACTTTTAATAGTTTTCTAAGTTATCTTCCAAATACACTCAATCCTAAATAAATCAAACTATAACTAATTAAAGCACTTGCAAGCATCAAACCTATTTTTAATAATTTATCTTTTATATTAGGCCTTACTTCACTTACAGGTTTTCCCTCTATAAAATCAACTATTTGACGATAAGTTTTTAAATTATGCTCTTTTTTTATGTTTTCAACTTGCTGTGATGAAAACATAAGCAAAATCGTAAGTACCAAAGGTATTATAAGACCATAATAACCAAAAAAGTAAAATACAGGTGCAATAGAAATAGGAAGTATAATCATTGATGCTAACATGATGTAACTCCACTTAAAGAAAGTTGATTTTTGAAGTTCTTCTTTCATGATCTTTACATCTCCTTTAACTAAATCATCCAGGGAGACATTAAAGAGAATACTCATCATTAGTAAATTATGAATATCTGGATAGTTCCTTTCATTTTCCCAGTTAGAAATAGATTGTCTGGAAACATGAATTTTTTCTGCTAACTTCTCTTGGGACATATTATCCCGTTTACGAAAATATTGTATTTGTCTACCAATGTTCATCTATACATCTCCCTTAAGTTTGAGGTTAAATTAAAGGCTAATTAAAGACTACCAAATTTCTTTATAATAACATGATTCTAAGGTGTAAAAATGTTTTATCATGCTATTCACCCCTGTTTTTGGGTGTGAGTGCTGGCTCGTCGTGTGGGGGCGAAACCCCACATAGCGTTGATTCAATATGGAAAAAGAAGAATACCTTGAACGGAAGAATTGGCGGTTCGGCTGGTACAATTGCTGATCCAAGTCGAGCAACTTAATCCCGTTTTTGGTCTGTTCGGCTTGGCGAAAGCTAAAAACCAGCCGAAAAAAGTTTTGCAAGGACAGAATCAAAAAGAAAAGGCTATCGCCTTTTCTTTTTGATTCTGAGGGTGGAGATTTTTGAGTGTTTTTCTCAAAAATACGACCCGTTCCTTGCGGAACTTTTAGCCCTTATATATAGAGTGAGAAGAGAAAGAGTTTTAAAAGTGGTATAAAACGTTGGTATAACTAGGTTTATGATGTTTTTTGTGTGTATCGAAAACAATACACATTCGTATCGAAAACAATACACACGAAAATGAGTAAAAAAATAAGATTGACTAATTGTCAATCTTAAAATAATTTATCTGGTAACTCTTTCAATATCTTCATTTTCATAGCTTTATAAAAAATTGCTTTAAGTGCTTCATTTACATTATCCTTATCTCCTGCATAAATAATATGCGGATTTACAAATAATGAATAAGCTTTTGCATTATTTCCTTCAATTCCACTTTCAGCTTTCGCTAATATCCCTTTTTTAACCAAAGAATTTACTGAAAGACTTGTATTCGCTCGTGTTAATCCAATTTTTTTTGCAAGTCCTGAAATATTCAATGGAACTGGATTTTTTGATTTCACATCATCAACAATACAGTTTGAATTAAAAGCAATCGAAGAAACAATATCAATTAAAAATGCTTTTTCTTTAGCCGTAAAGTATTCCCTTTCCCTTAAAAATTCATAATTACTTTGCAAAATTTGAGCAAACCTCACTTTCGACTGAGGACTTTTTTTAGTGCCTATGTAAAGCTCTTTACCAGTAGCTTTAGCCATAGTTTCCATAGCTTTTTCCAATTCAACTTCTGAAACATCATTATATAACTCTTGAATTTTTTCATTTTCAATTTCTAAATCTCTTTTTCTAGCATTTCTTTCAGCTTGTCCAAAATCTACAACTTTTGTCATAAAATAATTCTCTCCCTTAGTGGAAGGAATCAACTAACCTATGCTACAATGTGTATAGAATATATATTAGGTTGATTCCAACCTGAGTATGAAAAACCGCCTGTCCGCCAAGACATTGGGCGGTTTTTTCGTTTTTCTCTATAATAACATGGAATCCCTTACTAAGGATTCCCATCTGTTGCAAAAACACAACATTCAATCCTCTTTTTCTTCTATATCTTGCTATTGCAAGGCTCTATCCATTCCGACACGCCTCGTTAATCCTCGACTACTTTCGAAATTCGGTACATAGTTAATATGTAAATGCGGATTGGCTTCATCATCATGTAAAACCATGTTATAAACTACTAGATTGGGATTTCGCTCTTGAAACGCCTCAGCATACCGTTTTAACGCTTCTTTTTTCGCCCCCCTATACTTTGGGTCATCTTGCCCTCTCCAACCGCTACAACCAATTCTCGTTGCTCATGTGTCTTATCGTCTTTATGTATTTTGTCATAATAGTTCTCAATCTTACGGTCATTCCGTTTTTGTTTCTCGTTATACTTGTCCACTGCTTCTTGAAAAACATCCTTGTATACACTTCGGATGTCCTTTTGAACAAAGTAAATATTCTCCTCTGACCTGGCTGGATCTATACCAGGATTCCCATGAATATTTTCTCTGTTATTGTGGCTTAATGAACTTTGGTGAGATTGATTAAATGAGATAGACCCCAACATAAAATACCACCACTTTTCCTAGATTAATTGATACCATAAGTCTAGCAAAGCGACGAAATGGAGTCAATTGACGTAACCCTATACGTATTTTGACGCTAACGCATCAAAATCGATAGGGGTCTGCGACGCTTTTCGGCTTTGCCGAGCCCTGCCAAGCATGGCAAAAACCTCGGACTTTGTCCGAACCTACAAGGGGAACTCTTCCCCTTGACCCCATCAATCGAACTCCCCAACCCCTCAATCCTTGAGGGGCTCCCTCGCCGGTTGGCAGGGTCAAAAGGGTACCTTTTGACAAACCACCAGAGGGTTGCATAGTTAGTGTGTCAACTCCTTATCCTCCCGTCCCCTTACGGGTTCGGTCCGGTACCGTTGACACACACCATATAACTACCTCTTTTCATTCACTTTCCTTTTTCTATATTCAAAAGAGGAAAGCAAACCAATAGCTAACACAAAAATACTAATTGGAATATAAAGAGGATAATCCGATTTTACATAACCCCGTATACAAATGAAGGCTACAATTAAAATTTCAAAACAAAATATTAATCTAATATTTTTTAATAAATTCATGTAAAACTTCCTTTCTTTTTTAATAACAATATACTAAATTTACCAATCAAAAAAGAAGCCCCCTTGTTTTTGGATTGGTAGGACCGGTCCAGTGGGTATAATTGCTAGTCCAAATCGAGCAACCTAAGTCCTCGTTTTTGGTCTGTTCAGCTTGGCGATATGCCATTACCTATCCAATATCTGAAAGTAAACTTTTAGATATTAGTTTACTTTCAATAATAGAACTATTTCTATATAAAGTGAGAAGAGACAAACATACCAAACTAGAAAATACCCAGTAATATCAATCCTTTCAAGGTTTTTCGTATTTATCGTTTTAGTAATAAGTACAAAATTAATAAAAAAACCTACTAACTAAGTTTGGCCGCTTTTAACACAAAAGAATTTTTTCTTGTATTACAAACTAAAAGTCCTATATATGAAGGACTCTTTTTTATTTTCACTTATGAAATCTTACAAAACTGTCATCTTTATGTAAGGTTATTAGATAGTTCAAATATTATTTCAATGTAATAATAAAAGTATAAGAAATACATACATAAAAAATATATTATAAAGAGGTAACCATACGATGATTTTAAAAATAGCATTTATACTTTTTGGAGTAATCTTAGTATTATGGGGTATATATAGTACGAAAACATATGAATCATTTTTAGATAAAATCACTGGAATAGGACAACTTTTAGCCGGAATTACATGTATAATTATAGGGATTTTAAACTTTATAATTAAATAATTTATATATAAAAGAAGACCACTCTAGAAAACAATCTAGTTCGGTCTTCTTTTTCATTTAATTGAAAGTAAACTTTTAAATATTAGTTTACTTTCAAATCCCCTTAATCATTGAATTTATACTAATTCCTTTGGTATCATCAAAATTAACAGGAAAAGTATACATTCAAAACACTGTAAATAAAGAGATGATAGAATTACTGAAC
>NZ_JAPHWH010000042.1:0-8087 GCF_026241455.1 Bacillus sp. DHT2 | reverse complement strand
GTCACACCCGTTCCCATACCGAACACGGAAGTTAAGCTCTCTAGCGCCGATGGTAGTTGGGACCTTGTCCCTGTGAGAGTAGGACGTCGCCAAGCAAAAACCTAAGTCGTTTCGACTTAGGTTTTTTGTGGTTAATAACATAATACCTATTTCCGTATGCAAATAATTTTCCTCTATTCACTTTTAACATATCCTCAATTTTTATTTTTACTAAAGAGTACGGAGAAACGCCTCCAGTAAAAATAGATTTTAATTCTGAATGAAGGTACTCCACCAACTGGATATCCTGTATGTTCTAACACTTCTTGCTCGGTGGCTAACCGTGGCCTCTCAATATGTAATGCTTTACCTACTCTAGAAGTGATTGCTCAGAATCATACAAATATTTTTGACGAATTGTTCTGGAGAAGCATTGATAGTTTGTGTAGCTTCCTCTACAGAATGACAAGTTTGTGAGATGCTCTGCAAAAATGTTTTGTATATGTAAATATTGTTTATATTTTTTTGCAGTCCTTCATACGGCTTCTTTTCTCCAAGTTAGAGATAATAACATAAGCCCATCATCTATATGTATCTCTCGAATCATAGATGATGGGCTTGGGTGTGAATAGTAGCTATGTTTATCTTTTGATATCAATGAGTTTAAAGCGCTCACAAACGAGTAACATGTCTTCAGAAAATTCACGTCCAAATTTGTGTAACTCTTCTGTGAAAAATTTTATATGTGCTTTTCTCCAGTAGTCATAAGTTCGATCACCTTCGCCTTCTGCAATGGCAAATTCTTCGGGAACTTCATTCATTGGTGTTACAGTTACTTCTATTGTTTTAATAATGGCTACAGGCTCATCCTGGCTATTTAAGATAATGCTATAATCATTTGTCGTAGGAAGCGGCTCATTGTCTAGTTCATAGAAGATATGACCAGAGCATGTTGCTGTTTTCACGCCATCAATTACTAATTGAGCAAGATAGTCAGGAGATGCTCCGAACTGCCATGCACTGACAGATTGAGGTTTTTCACTTTCCTTCCAATACTCATCCCAATACTTTTGTGCTAATTGGTTCATTTGTATCATTCACCTATTTCTCTATTATATAGTCTAATACATAATTCATTGCCATAAGGTTCTGCTCATCTATCTTTCCTATAAACCTCTATAATAATATTAAAGAATATTCGGAATAAAGAAGTCAAGCCATTTTAAACGACTACCTAAGTTTTCAAGATTAGATAATTTATTTCGAGTAATAAAACCAACGCTTTTTATGGGGAGCTTGTTTAACGTATCTTTTCGTCAAAATGAAGAAGGTACGTCTGTTAGGGTGGTATAATTGCAACTAACCGATTCTTCCATAGGAATATCGGTTAGTTGTTGTCTTTTTATAGGTGATCTTTCTATAGTTAGAGCAATACGAAGAGAGTGAACACAATGGCTAACAAAATGCGGTAATAGGCAAATGGCTTTAAACCGATTTTTGCTAGTAACTTTAAAAAAGTTACTACTGCCAACATTGCTACTACAAAAGAAGTAATAAATCCTACTGCAAACATTGGAATATCATCTATACTTAAATGTTCCCAACTTTTTAATAAGTCTAGACCTGTTGCACCAACCATGACAGGAAGAGCGATAAGAAAAGAAAATTCTGATGCAGCGTTATAATTTACTTTTGCTAACAATCCTCCAGACATTGTGGATCCAGCTCTTGAAAAACCAGGATATACCGCTAAACATTGAAATAATCCAATTGTTAATGCTTGACGATATGTTAAATCATCTAATGAATAAGAGGTAGCTTCAGGTTTTTTAACTTCTGCAAAAATCATAAGAATAGCTCCTGCTACAAGTCCGATAACGACAGTATATGGCTGAAATAAGTATGTTTTGATTACATCATGTAATAGTAAGCCAGCAACTACAGCTGGGAATACACCTAGGAAAACATGTAGTGCATTGAATTTTTTCTCTTTCTGCAAGAGAGGCTTAATGTTACATAAGGAAACAAGGCGTTTGTGATATAAAACAGCAATAGCTAAAATTGCTCCTAATTGTATGACAATCTCAAATGTTTTTGCTCTTTCTCCTTCAAAACCTAATAAGTGTCCTACTAGTATAAGATGCCCAGTAGAAGAAATAGGTAGGAATTCTGCTAGTCCTTCTACAATCCCGAGTATGAAGGCAATAATTGTATCGCTCATAATTTCACTCCTATACAAAATATTAATGAAAAGCTATCTATGAAATACAATGTTAAGAAATAAATCTATTCATTTCTTTTTTAGTAAAAAACATTAAAGTTGTATAGATAGAATATAAAATTATAACTGTTATAAAGCTATACATTGTTAGTGTAACTGTAACGGGAGCCCATACTGTAATAAACGACCAAGGTGCTCCAAGTAGTATTTTTGGGAGTTTTAAAAAGAATAGTAGTCCCCCTGCAACGACACATATATTTATGAGAAATAATATGAATTTCTTTTTGTTTAATAAAGTCCAATTTCGGCGTTTTTGTAATAACCTTCTTATAAGTCTTATGGTTAAAATTATAAATAATATACTTAAGCACGCTGTCACAATGAATATTATGGTTGCTATTTTATCTACCTTTTGAAAGCTATCTATTTGCTGTGTACCGGAAATGTTATTTCCGTTCCAGAGATCTATAACACCTTGACCAATTGATGTAGTAAATGTACTTTTCATATTTGCTAACACCGCTACACCTGTTTGTTCATCCGGCTGCATTATAATAAAAGACGAAAAGTTTGGATTTTCTCCATCATGGAATAAAATTTTTTTGTCTTTTTGTAAAACAACCCATCCACTGGCATAGTAGCTATTATTAGCAACTGGTTTCACTGTCTTATCAGGGATATGTGAATCCGAAATTAGTTGTGGATCAATAGAATCGTTTGTTTCAGTTCCTAATTGAAGATTCATCCATTTTGCTAAATCATTTGTATTACTGATAACATAACCTGCGGGTGTATTACCACGATAGATAGGTTGTGTATATGCATATGGTCTCATAAATCTTAATTTATACCCAGTAGCCATCTCATTGGATTGTCCTTGTAAGTAGCCTACTAATGAATTTTTCATTCCAATTTGGTTTAAGATGTTTTGCTTCATATAAACTTCATATGGCTTTTTTGTCACTTTTTCAATTACAAGTCCTAAAATATCATAATTAATAGTTGCGTATTCAAAAGAGCTTCCTGGCTTATGATCCAATTTTGTGTGTTGTAATGTTTTGACGGTTGCTTCTAGTGCATCATTTTCTGTACTGATGGGAATATCGCTAATAGTGGTAGAAGGTATTCCGCTAGTTTGATAAAGCAAATGATTTAAAGTAATATTTACTGGTTTATCGTTATAAGTTAATTTTAGCCATGGTAAAAATTTTGTGATATCGTCAGTTCTTTTTAGTAAGCCCTCTTTTTCTAATTGTAAAATAGCTAAACCTGTAAAAGCTTTACTTGTTGAAGCTAGCTCAAATAAAGTATCTTCATTCACGGGCTTTTTTGTTTTTAAATCTGCGTACCCAAATCCTTTTTGATAAACAGTTTTTCCTTTTTCGACAATGACTACTGATATTCCTGGTATTTGACTAAGCTCTTGTTGTTCTTTAATAAATTGGTCAATTTGTTGTATGCGTTGTTCTTTAGTTTGTTCACTTTCAGCAAAGCTAATTTGTGAAAATGGGATAAGAAAGACTAGTATTAAAAAACTGATAGAAAGGTAATGGTAGAGTATCTTCTTTTTATTCATCTTTAATAGCTCCTGTCTGTGGGTAATAATAGATGACAAAGTGGTTGAAATCTTTTATAGGGAGTGTTTATAATCCATATAACCGGAAATTAGACCCACACCTCAAAATTACCAGGGGGAACAAAAGAGAGGTGTGGGAACGACTTTTAATAAAAGCCTGATTTTAAGTGGTACATGACGTATCTACTAATAAAATTCCTGATTTATCTACTTAGATTAATGAATATCAACCTTTTTAAAATAGAATATTGTTGTGATAAAGCCGATAATAGATGTAGCTGCAATGATGATATATGAATATTCCGGAGGATATGTTGGTTGCAGTTCGTTATTTACTATATCGATTGTTGCTGCCCAAGGAAATAAATCTTTGTGCTCTGAGTTTGCAGTCATAACATTTATCATCGTTATAACGATTGTTAATATGATAGGCGGAACATAAGTTTTCATTGCAAGGGTTAGCAGTACAATAGGGGTTGATAAAATAAAAAGAAATCCGCCGCACATTAAAAATTTTATTAAAGATTGCAGAAGTAATGAGCTACTGAAGCCAGAGAAGTTTCCTAATAATCCTAATAATAAAGTTAGTCCCCAAGCAACTATAGTTAGCATCATAATCCAAACAAATAGGAGGATGAATTTACTTATAATAAAGTTAATACGTGATACAGGAATGGTTAATAGATTTTTTAATGTATCTTCCGTATATTCGCGGTTAAAGAGATAAGCAGTCACTACACCGTATAGGGGGATTCCAATTATTAAAACAGTATATAGGTTGACATCAGAGAACAGTCTATCAAATAGTATAGTTGGATTAGGATTTTTTGTTTTTATGTGTACATATGAAGCTACTACTACCATAAAAGGTGCCACAGCTGCTCCAATAATACTAATTAAGAACATGTTAGAACGTTTTAATTTTAATAGTTCGGTGTATAGTAGATTAACCAATTGTTCCACCTCCAACTAATTTGGTGAAGTAATCTTCTAATCTATCTTCACTCATCATAATTTTTAATACTTCGATATCGTTTTGGACAAATGTTTTATTAATCTGTCCTTGTTGTCCCAAATGGGAATAGACGCGAATGTTACCTTCATCATGAACCTCATAATCCGAAATATGGAATTGGTTTTCTAACAACATTGCAGCTTTATTATCGTTATTTACTTGGAATTCTAAGTATTTCCGATTTGTTTTTCGAAGTGTATCAAGAGCAATTTCCTCTAATAACTTTCCTTCATGAATAATTCCCATATGATCGACTAGCTGTTCGACTTCAGCTAAAATATGGCTGGAAATTAATATCGTTATATTTCTTTCTTGTGCTAAAGATTTAATGAGCTTTCGCATTTCTTTAATACCAATTGGATCTAAACCATTAGTTGGTTCATCTAATATTAACAGTTCTGGATAATGGAGAAGAGCCCTTGCAATTCCTAACCGCTGTTTCATCCCTAAAGAGTATTTTCCTACTAGCTTTTTTGTTTCATTCTGCAAGCCTACAATTTCTAGTGCTTCTCCAATCGCATTCTTTTTATGAACCCCGATTATCTTTGCATTAATTAATAGATTCTCTCTTGCAGTTAGGTTTTCATAGAACCCTGGCACTTCAACGATAGAACCGATTCTCCTTAAAATTTCTTTTTGATTCCGAAATAAATCTTCTCCGAATATTTCGATTTTTCCACTTGTAGGTTTTATTAATCCTAGTAGCATTCGAATTGTAGTCGTTTTACCAGCACCATTTCGCCCGATAAATCCGTAAATCTCTCCTTGGTTTACAGTTATATTTAGATTATCTACTGATTTTTGTTTGCCATAAATCTTAGTGAGATTTGTTGTCTTTATAATTGCATTCATTTTGAAACACCTGCTTTCCATAAGCTCTTAATTACATGATAAAAAGGAGGATTTAACTGCTACTTAATCATTTCTTAACTGTTTCTTAAAAATGGTTTGTTTTGGGATAGAAAATCCAAATGTGGTTCTTTCCCACGGAATACTTTCTACCCATATTTTCCCGCCGTTTTTTTCTACGAGAGCTTTAGCGATAGCGAGTCCTAGACCACTCCCGCCATGAGAATGGTTCCTTGATTGTTCACTTCGGTACATTCTCTCAAATACATTATTTAAATCATGTTTTGAAATTCCAGGTCCTTTATCCCAAATAAGCAGCTGATATTCATTAGTGGCCTCTAAGAGTTTTATTCCTATTATCTTTCCGGATTTTCCGTAATATATAGCATTTTTCATGAGGTTACCTATAACTCGTATAAGGCTAAGATAATCTGCTGTAACGGGACAAGGTGTTTCTGGGATGCTAACTTGTAACTCTAAATCATGTTTTGTTAGTTCAGGTAAAAATTCAATTAAAGATTCTCTAGCAATTTCAGCAAAATTGAGAGGCTCTTCCTTCAATGGAAATTCATCTGCATCTAGCTTGGCCATATTAAATATTTCATCAACTAATTGTTTTAAGTTGCTTGATTTCTTTGAAATAATTTCAAGATATTCTCGTTTCTCTTCTTCTGAAGTAGCAATATCATCTTTTAAAGCATCAACATAGCCAATAATAGAAGTAAGGGGTGTCCGGATATCATGCGAAATACTAGATAGGAGCTGTTTTCTAGATTCATGAGATTTTACAGCTTCAATTTGTACTTTTTCTAGCGCGGTTATTAATTCATTTGTAGAAAAAATTACTTCATCCAATGAATGATCGTTATTTGTATAGAGTCTTGTATGTGTATTTCCCTTGATAGCACGTTTTAATCCGGTAACCATGGATTTTCGATTTTCGATAAAATGAAGTCTTATAAAGAAAAGACTGATTGTCATAATGAAGAGTGCAATAAATAAAGCTAATCTTCCTGTTTCTAATTGATTGTTACTTATATCTATAAATAGGAGTACCGTGATTGCTAAAAGTTGCAATAGAAGAAGATACAGAACTTTATCATTCTTCATGCTTCTCACCTACAAATTTATAACCGATGCCCCAGACGGTTTGGATGAATTTAGGATTTGAAGGATCAGCCTCGATTTTCTTTCTAAGCTTTCGAATGTGCACCATAACGGTATTATCATCTTCTATATAATTACTATCCCAAACATTACGGAAGAGTTGTGTTTTTGTAAAAACTTGTTCAGGGTTTAAAGTAAAAAACTTCAATAATTCCAATTCTTTTCCGGTTAAAGAGATTTCTGTGCCATCTACGTTAACTGTGTACTTTTTCACATCAATTGTTAGCCCTTTAAATGTTAGGAGTGTTTTGTCCTGCGTGCTAGTGTTACTCCCTAACACGAAAAAACGCCTCATAAGAGCTTTTACTCTAGCGACCACTTCATGAATACTAAAAGGTTTTGTGATATAATCGTCTGCCCCTATGCTGAGACCTAAAATTTTATCCACTTCATGATCTTTAGCAGTAAGCATTAGTATTGGGATGTTTGTTTTATCCCTAAGTCTTCTACATACTTCGATACCATCAATCTTAGGCATCATGAGATCTAGTATGATCAGATTATATTTATTTTGATTAAATAAATGAAGTGCTTCTTCGCCATTTATAGCGATATCTACTGTATATAATTCTCGTTCTAGATATTTTTTTAATAAATCTCGTATTTCTTTTTCATCGTCTGCTATAAGTACACGGATATCTTCCATATTGTCACCTGCTTCTAATAGAGTTTTATTAATAGTATAATTTGTATAAACAAAGGTTGTAGTATGGCTCGGTAATAAAAAAATACAATAGCTATCTAATTATATACTATTAATTATTAAAGTAAGGTTATTAGTTTTGATGAAAGGAATAGGATGTATGGAATCGAGAAGAGGGAGATTATGAGTGATTGAATATAAGGGGAGCGCCCCAAAGATAGTTTGAATAAGAGTGTTGTGAAACGGAAGTATATAATTTTGAATGTTACTTGGAGAAATAGATTACTAGATAAAGGGACGCTCTTGTTTCTATCTATTGAAATTTTAATGTGTTTTTTCTCATAATATATTGATGCAAAAAGAGTGGATTAAATATATTTAAAAAAGGTATTGACGATTAGTATATTGAAGTGTAATATTATACGAGTCGCCGATAGCAACAACGCAGAACGCGACAAACGAAATAAAAAACTTAGTTGACATTGAAACATGAAAGTGTTAACATAAGGGAGTCGCAAATGAGCGGCAAACAAGTTCTTTGAAAACTGAACGAAACAAACAACGTGAAACGTCAATTTTTATTTTAGATGCTAGACAAACTAACTTTATTGGAGAGTTTGATCCTGGCTCAGGATGA
>NZ_JAPHWH010000041.1:0-8118 GCF_026241455.1 Bacillus sp. DHT2 | reverse complement strand
ATCTATTGATTCCTCCTTTTGTACAAAGATCTCCCCCATTAAAATGGTAAATCGTCGTCCGAAATATCAATTGGTTGACCTGAATTAGAGAATGGATCATCATTCTTTTTAAATCCAGAATTACTAGATTGATTAAATGAGTTCGAACCTTGATTACTAAAACTAGCTCCTACTGGCTGTTGATTAAATGAATCACGTTCTCCTCCACCACTATTACGTGGCTCTAAAAATTGTACGCTCTCTGCAACCACTTCTGTCACATATACGCGTTTCCCGTCTTGCCCCTCATAATTACGTGTCTGAAGACGACCATCTACACCAGCTAAACTACCTTTCTTTAGATAATTTGCTACATTCTCGGCTTGTTTACGCCAAATAACCACAGAAATAAAGTCAGCTTCTTTTTGCCCCTGGTTCATAAACGGTCTATTTACAGCTAACGTAAACGTCGCTACCGCAACACCATTTGGTGTGTAGCGCAAATCAGGATCCTTGGTAAGACGCCCAACTAAAATGACACGATTTAAAGACATATATTTATTTCCTCCCTTAATCCAATTTATTTTTTACGTTCACCAAACCATTCACACATAGCTTGACGGCTAATTATCCATTCTTTCCGCTTCCCTTCTGGGGGCAACGATTCTTTACTTTTGGAGCCACTCAAGAAAAATGTACTTAATAATCCCATTTTTATAGTTTTTTGTATTCGGTAAAGTGAAATTATTTAGATGTGATTTAAAAAAGCTCCTCTGGAAGGAGCCCATTATTTAACAAGATACTTCTGTCATTTCTCCTTTTTACTAAAATAACTCTTTTGTACAGTTTTTGATTTATTCAGCTTCTTCATAGTCAATACAAACTACATGATTTTCAATAACTTCAAATACATTTCCCTCTGGATGATCTGCATTAATATATAACACATTCTTGTTGTTATTATTTTTATGAATACGAAAGTTTTCTTTAATTATTTCTTGTGCTTCTTTAAAGTCTTTCGCTTCTAAAATAGTACCCCTTGATTCACCACTACTCAAATAAAAAGTTACTCTTATTTTAGTCATAGTTACTCTCCTAACCTTTCCATGTATTTTAAAATAACGATTTTCTTAGTTCCCTTTATTTTTTAGGTTCACCAAACCATTCATACATAGCTTGACGACTAATTATCCATTCTTTCCGCTTCCCTCCTGGTTGTAAAAAATACTTAATTAATCCTTCATCTAACATGCGTTGTAATTCTGCTACTTGTTTTTCGTTCATTCCAGAGGGACTAAACTTATGTTTTAGTGTTTCACGAGCAATTCCCCAATGGAATGACGCTTCACTAGGTGTCATGTACTTTTCAATCTCTTTCATGAATATCTCCTTTGTTGTTTTCCTTCTATGCTATACTGTTAAAGAAGGGAATGTGCTAGATTCCCTTCATCGTACGATACTCATTCAAATGCCCTTTGTTTGCTTTTTGCAACAGAGGGTTTTTATTTTTGATACTTAAATCTTGATTCTAAAATAGCTAAACGAATCAGTTTCACCTTAATTTCCTTACTTAGGGATAACCATTCTGGCGTATTGATTTTCATCCTTCATTCTCCTTTCCTTACACCATTTTAATTACGATTATATTTCCTTCTAATTCATTGACCTCCAAGTGATACGAAGTACCCGTTGCTTCTAATGCATTGCAAAACATTTGAT
Organism: Bacillus sp. DHT2; assembly: GCF_026241455.1. Classification (NCBI taxonomy): domain Bacteria; kingdom Bacillati; phylum Bacillota; class Bacilli; order Caryophanales; family Bacillaceae; genus Bacillus; species Bacillus sp. DHT2. The sequence goes on along the minus strand of NZ_JAPHWH010000041.1, from coordinate 6,420 downwards.
AATACTTAAAATTGCTAAGATCGAAACCAATTTGCCCTTTTTTACGAAAATACTTTAAGTCTTGGATTACTTCCATTGATGCCTTTCTCATTGGAACCACTCCTTATCACTTATGCTCTTATAAGGTCATTATAACTTTATCGACACGCCCTTGCAAGGTCTAATTGTTAAATTTTCTGAATTTTATCTTTTTATTATGTAAAATAAGTTCGAATTTATATAAATTAATAAAGAATACTTCAAAATATCATTTAAGGCTTATAAACCCCTTTAAATAAGGTTTTAACTTGTCTGATACTTGTTGCGTTAGAGTCGATAATAAAACTCAATACAAAGTAATCTGAGAATCCATTTTTTAATAAGAACTTCATTTTTTTGAATAAAATAAAAAAGGAGCTGAATTTCGTCCTTTCAGCTCATCTATTAATTGCTTCCGTATGCATACACGATGGAAATTGAGAACAACCAAAAAACTTATTATCATTTTTCTTTGAATATCGAATGACTAATTGATTTTTACAAATCGGACATTTTCGTTCTCCTGGTTCAACTTGTTGATACACATCTTCTGCTTTTTGTTCTGGATTCACTTTATTGATTAATTTTTGAAGCTCAAAACGATCAATGAGTTTTACCTGACATGCTTTTGCTAATTCTTCGGCTTGTTTTGTATATGCATTATTGGTTACGATCCATGCCTCATCTGCCTTATAATAGGCTTTCCCTGCATATACTTCTTGCACAGCCCGAATCCCAACTCGATTCTTTACCCCATATCGTTTCGCCTGAATCACAATACGATTTTTCCCTTTTAATACGACGTCTACTCCGTAATCACAAGAGCGTTTTGTGACCTCTGGACGGTACCCTAGTTCTCGAAAAAGAGCTTTTAAGTACACTTCAAACTGATATCCGTCCATTTTATCAATGTACTGAATACCTGACTTTGCCATCATCTTCAATACTCTTTTCTCTTGGATAATTCGATGAACAAAAATATAAATACGAAAGAGAACATAAAAAATAAAAACATACATGAAAGCCTGTATCATGCTAGATACAGGCACAACTGGTATAAGTTGCCCGACTGGCAGATTAGACACTACGTTCCATCTCCTTTTTCTGTATTCGTACCGCTTGTTTCTTTTGCTGTCCCTGCGGTTGTATATGAGATTGTTGTTGTTTTTCTGTTGATTGTATGACCACCTTCAGTACATCATTCCAATCTTTTTCTTGGGAAGGAAGGTGCATTTGGACACGTGGATTAATCGTTAAAGCTCCTATCTTTTCTGTGAATTCTTTCCCCGCTTTATCATTATCTACTGCGAGGACAATACGATTCACGGGAAATCCTTCATCTTTTGCCTCTTTAAATGTACGTAAAACGGTTTTCATCTTCAGTCCATTCATACTGACTAACCTTGCATTTTGTAGTCGGTTTTGTTGTAACGTCCAATACGAAAGAAGGTCAATTGGGCTCTCAAAATAATAAATGGATGTTGGTTTTCCAACATCCACCATAAATCCCGTATGCGGTTTTCCATTCGGCAAAATTTGTTTAAAAGAACCTCGCTTATTTTCCATCTTAACCGTCCCTTGACGCTCCGCACCTACTACATTTCCTGTTCCACCTTGTTCCCGCCATTTAAACACCACATTCTTCTTTTTATCCTGTGCAATCAAGTCTTGACCAATCAACCAATTTACTAAACGAGCGTCAATCTTCCGTTCATCAGTTAAATAGTGCTTAATGGCTTGTTTATCCTGGACTTCTAAATGCCCTGGATAACGGAAGGGCTCATCTTGTTTTGGTTCTTCTTCCTTAGAAGATGTAAAAGTAGGATAATCACCAAGATTCACGTCTCGAACTGCTTCTTGAAAAGTCATACCATAGTACATTCTGGCAAAGCTAATCGCCCCGTATCCTTTCTCTCCTCGGCTATTCCATGCATACATATTGTCACGAATTAACAAGCTATCGTGCTCCGTATGTCGATAATAGTTTCCCTCTTTTTGAAATTTCTCCCCTTTAGCTTCTAAATACGACAACAAATCCACATCTTTTGCTTTCATGACTTCCTCCTCTGCCAGTCGATATGTCATGTTGGCACCTCCCCTTGTTGTGAATGGTTTCAAGAATAAAAAAAGAGAACTGTTTGTATCAGTTCTCTACATCATTTATTTTCCAAATAAGAATTTTAATCGTTTTTCTTGCGTGCTATAAGATAAACGAGCATCAAATTTCTTCCCATTATTTTTGGACTCAAACCCTTTGATTTGATCGGTCATATTCTTTTCTAATATTTTGATCACATTGTTACTACTAATTTTCTTTCCAGACACGACCCCTGGAATAATGAATTCACAAGTCTTCTTATACTGCTCACATAAGTAAGTTGATTTCCCTACAATCACTCGGCTCTTACAAAGCGGACATTTCCCTAATGTACGATCCTCAATTGTTGGAAAACGAAACTTTAGCCCCTCCTTATCCAAGTAAAGTGCCGCTGTAAATTCACCCTTTTCTCCTTTAAATCCTTGAATGAAGTCTGAACATTGCCCGGTCAAAATCTTTTTTAGTTGAGAAGGGGGAATCGCTTTTTCTTTGATTTTTGCTGGCAGCATGAACTTACAACCATTTTTATATTCTGTGCACCCAAAAAATGTTTTTCGATGAAGAATGTCCCCTTTCTTACAGTCTGGACACTTCCCAAGAGACAGCTCCTCTGTCGTTGGAAACTGGAACTGTACTTTGCCTTCTCGGAATACTAAATACGCTGAAAACTCTTTCTCACCGGATTTAAAGCCTTTTAACAGATCCGTTTTCTTACTTTCAAACAGCTTTTTTACTTGTGCTTCAGGAATCGCTTTCTCTTTAATTTTCTTCGGTATACGGATCTCACATTCTGGATAATTACTACATCCATAGAAGTTGCCCTTATGAAGGATTTTCCCCTTTTTACATGGGCAACGGCATACTTCAATTTGTTGATTCCAATTCAAAATCATTTCATCCGCTACTTTTTCTTCTGTTTCTCCAAGTTTTGCAACTGTTTCTTTTACAAATGTATTCGTATTTTCCACAAATTTACCGTATTGCATTTCCTTCTTTTCGATCATATGAATCATCCCTTCCATTTCAGCCGTATAAGCTGGATTTTTGATTTCATCTATCGGAAATTTTTCTACAAATGCACGACCAATTTTCGTAGTACGAATTTGGCCATTGGTAACTGTGATGTAATTTCTCGTTGCGAGTTTTGGAATAAAGGTTTCTTCTGTCGCAACCGTCCCAATCCGCTTTCCCTTCATTAACTCTTTTAAATGGTCATCATCTAATTTACGACCGGCGGTCTCCATAAACGTTAGAATGGAGCTCTCTGTATGGAATGCTGGTTTCTTTGTTTTTGACTGAATGAGGTCATGTTTTACGATTTGGAATGAGTCTCCTTCATATAGGAAAGGGATTTGAAAGCTTTCCACAGACCCTTCTTCTATGTCCTCGTGAAATACGCTTAAAAATCCCTTCTCTTGAAGAACTTTCTCTTTTGTACTGTATATAGTTTCATCTTGATCCATGAACTGTGCTTCACGCACCAAATAAACAGCCGGTGACATAAAGTTCCCTATAAATCGCTTTACAATCAAATCATATAATTGAATTTCTAATGGTTTTCTATTGGTCCCGTCATATGGTTTGGTTGTCGGGATGATGGCAAAGTGACTATCTACAAGTTCATCATTAAATGTGGTATGTTTCTCCGTTATGGTATGCATATCCACAAGTTGAATCAAATCTGCATAATTGGTAGACTGCAAAGCTTGGAATACCTCTTGTACTCTGCCTACCTTTTCCGTCGGTAAATGCCTGGATGACGAACGAGGATAGGAAATCCAACCTTCTTCATATAAACTCTGAATATGTTTTTTTGCGGTTTCTGCACTCACTTTCAATTTCGAATGCGCCTCTTTATACAAATCCGTTAGGTTATATAACAATTTTGGTTTCTTTTTTCTGGTACTCTCTTTAAACTCCGTTATGGTTAAAGCTGTACCGACTAGTTTTGTCCCAAGCTTTTGCAAAGGAGCTGGATCTAATAACTGATCTTCTGTCTTCATAACAGCTTCTAATCCATTCTCTGTGATGAGTTTTAGATTATAGTAGGTCTGTTCCTTATAATTTTCTATGGCTACCTCACGTTGCCAAATCTCATGTAACAGGCACATTTGCACACGACCCGTTGCTAATAAAAACTGATTTTTAGCAAGTTTCGTTGTACATCCTCTCGTCACATTAATTCCGAGAAGATAGTCTAGGTATTGCCTTGCTTTTGCGGAATTTGCAAGTCCGTCATAGTGTTCCCCTGGCTCTAATCGGTTCAGTCCTGCCTCTAATTCGGCTGGCTCATACGAAGCAAGCCAGAGGCGAGATTGTCGTTTATTTACGCCCGCATATTCATACATTTCACGATAAATCAACTCGCCTTCACGGTCTCCATCACAAGCGTTGACCACATGATCTACATCCTGACGTTGCAACAATTCTACTAAAGTATTGATTTGTTCGATATAATCTTGCTTCACTTTGTATTCCGGCTTTAACAAAAGGGGCAAGTGTTCGAATTTAAATTCTTTGTATTTCTCATCTATTTCTTCTGGATGCTTCAGCTCTAATAAATGACCGGAACACCAACTAATAATGTGCTGATGGTTCTCAAAGTATCCAAAATAAGGTTTACTCCCCATATGTTTCTCTGCATTTCTAAAACGTGGTGATTTCAATAATTCGTATGCAACTTTTGGCTTTTCCGCAATAAATAATGTTTTTCCCATTACCCATTCCTCCTCATGTATGTAACATCTTTAATTTTGACGCTTGATTCTCCGCATTTTGAAGCGTTTCATCACACATTGCCCCATCCATAAACAAATGTTCAATGCCACGACTACAAGCAACATACAGCCAGCAAATAGCCATGGATTCATGACATCTTTCTCCATTCCCAATCTTTCTGCAGAAAGACATACATTTGTTTTTTCTCTGACAGCGTTTCACGTACAAGCCGAATTTTTTCTTTTGGTAGGGTAATAAAAAGTAGTTCTTCTGCATCTTTTGTTTCTGCCCACACACCCGTATAATCGATATCTACAATCTCAACGATATTTACCATTCTTTTCTCTCCTTTCGTTGTTAAAAAGAAGAAGAGCACTGTTTCACAGTACTCTCCTCAACATATACCTATCTAGAATGCTCCATTTCTATTTCTTTTACCTGTTCTTTCTTTTTTACGTTTTTAAACTGATGAAAAAGCTGTGAAAATTTATTTGGTTTCTTTGGTTCTTCCTCCTTACTGAATTCTTTTTTACTACTTTTATCGTATTCTTGTTTTTCTTGATCTAAGGATTTTTCAATGCTGGACAACTTTTCCCGCTGGGAATCTGTTAGATTCATTCCTTTTAACTCCTGAAGGGCTTCCTTTTTCAACCGATATACTTCAGGATATGAATGCGTCTTCTCAAACTCTTTCATTTCTTTAACACGTTCTTCCCGACTTTTCGTATACCTTTCTTCTTGTTGTACTGGGCTATTATCCTGTTTTTCTTTTGATGAGGTTTGTTTATTTGGATCTGATCCCTTTTCATTATCAACTCCTAATAACATAAGCAATTCTGCCTGATATTGTTCCTTGTAACGTATCTCATCCTGAGAAGGAGCAATCTCTTCTAAAATTTGTTCCTTATACGACTCTTTATATGCCTCTTTTGGCATTGCTTTAGGCATCACCACATGATTTTTTTCATCTAATGGCTCTAGAGATGAGAAAGACTGTTCTACTTGATTTTCCATCTTTTGATTGGCTGTTTCATCCATTCTTTGCCGTTCAATCGCTCTTTGTTTTATCAAATTTTTTACCACATCAGACAACTGCTTCTCTCCTGTAAGTCGAAGAGAAGATTTCGACCAATTCTCACCATCTATTTCTTGTTCATATACTCTCACTTTCCCTGTATCATGATGAACATCAATTGTGATATCTCCTTGCCCCCAGTCCATTTCGCTTGTCACAGATGGAATTGCAAAACGAGCCACACCAGGCTCAACTCCTCTTTGTATTTCATGCATATTCCCTTCAGGGAACCTTTCTTTTTGTTTACCAGTCATCTTAATTGCTTGTTTATATAAGGCTTCTCTGGTTTCTTCTTGCTTCAGTTGTTCTTGTATATTCATTTTTCACTTCCTCCTTTATAATAAAAAATCACTTCTCGTTCTCAACGATAAGTGATGACATTGATTCTTTATTAAATTGTGTAAACAAGCCATTTATCGTCCTAATTCCACCTCTTGTTTCTTTTTCTTTGCAACATTTTGGAATTGCGTAAAGTTCGAGAATGGTTCATATTGTTTTTCCCGATCAACCA
>NZ_JAPHWH010000040.1:0-8589 GCF_026241455.1 Bacillus sp. DHT2 | reverse complement strand
AATAATCTCATACTTATGTTTTTGTGATTCATGGTGTTAATCCTTCGCAAAAGTTTATTTTTAGACTGTATGATCGGTGTTTACTTATGTGTCAATCATTTTATTCCTATCTGTATGTCCAAGTTTAAGAAATTACTTGCAAGAGTCCTGAAATGTTTGTATGAGAAGCAATGAAAGCCTTTTGTAACATTTATGAAAGAAAAATGAAAGAGGTTTAAATTAAGATAAACTTACCGATATTAATTTAAATATGTTGGTAACAGTATAATTAGAAAGTAAGGAACAAAGTCATGAGAGAAAAGATAAAGAGAAGTATAAAAAAAATTTCCCCTGTAGGAATAGCGATGGGAATCTTATTCAGTTTCAACCCAATTACAAAACATAAAGCGCATGCAGACGTTGATACAAGAGAAACGATTCTTACAACATTTGGAGATACCTATGATACGTTTCTAAAAGAGCCTTTTGTTATTCTTTTATCAGAACAAAGTGCTAAATATGATTATACAGCTAACAATGAAAATCGTGCTTACAAAGCTCCTACTTTTAACAAAGGAGAATTTGGTATTAGTGTGTATGATTATTATAAAAACCAAAACTTTTCTAAAAAAATTAAAATTTTCTATGAAGATGGGAAAGTTGAATATAAAACGATAAAACATGGTCAACAACTTCTGATTAAGCAAGCTGGTATAATAGTGGACTTAAATCCTGATGCCTCAGATCTATATGAACGTGATATGTATTATATTACACAAAAACAATTAGATGGAGGAAATACTGGTATTGCGCTTACAAATTGGCAAACATATTACTTAAAAAGTGACAATAGTGGTCAAATGAATGGTCCTTTAGCTCTAAAATATATTAAACAGGAATTTCCAAATATAAAACCAGGTGATGCTTCTTTTGATCTAATGAAACTTTTTCATGCACTACCGGGAGAGAAGCGAAAACTGGCAACGATAACTTCGAATCCAGTAAAAGCATCTGGAATTTTTAGTTATACCTCTGATGAGCTTGCTGAGATAAAGAAACATAAACTCGCCGTATTTTGAGAAGAAGTAAATTTGTATATTTTTCACAAGAAATAAAAATAAGACTTAATCCTTGTGAGGAAAATAAGCCTTTTTATTATTTAGACTCACACAAATGATCTGCACATCAATTCTTCTTTGATATACAGATCATTTGTATGATAATTTTTACAAATAATTGCGGAATAATGGGCTTACATTACTGCTTTTAAAAGTTCTGCTACTAACGGAAGTACTCCACCTACAAATTTCAAAACTGCCATTGCGATTGTCATGTTATTTCCTCCTCTTTTTATGTATTAAGATGTGGTAAATCTTTATACCCTCATTATAGTAAACGCTTACATGTATATCAATACATTTTGATATGCAATATTACATCTTAAAACCATGTTTTATACTGTTATAATAGCATAGGTAAATTCTACAGCATTTTTCGATGAACTAAACAGCTAATGAACATGAAATTTCTCGTAAATAAAAAAGGAAGAGAATTATAAAAATTCTCTTCCTTTTTTATGTGTTGTGATGTGTTCATAAACATAATGCATCTATATTTATAGAAAATACATAACAACTATAGAAAAATCCACATTCTATCTATTTACACACGTACCGCTGTACCGCTTACAGCCACCATTAACATTCCATCACGAACGACTTCGTAGTCTACATCAATACCAACAATTGCATTTGCACCTTTTTGTTTCGCAAGAACTTTCATTTCTTCCATTGCAATATCACGTGCTTCTTTCAATTTACTTTCATATGCACCAGAACGGCCACCAACAACGTCACGAACAGAAGCAAATAAATCGCGTACGATATTTGCCCCCATAATTGCTTCACCGTTTACAATGTCAATATACTCAATAATTTCTTTTCCTTGAATCGTAGAAGTTGTTGTTACAATCATTACTAGCACTCTCCTATAATATCTAAAAATTTATTATTTCTTATACTTTTATTATCACATTGAAATCGTAAATGAACTATCTAATTACCTTACATAAAGATGACACTTTTGTAAGATTTCATAAGGAAAAAAATGAAAGTAAGTTTTATATGGTAGTTTAAATTGGTGAATTGATTTAAGAATTAACAGTTCATTAAGAATATAGCAATCTAAAATTTTTTAATTACACGAATAATGACATAGAATATATATTCTATGTCATTATATAAGGGGGATTCAGAAAATAAGGTATCTTTTCCGTATCTCTTTATTTTTCTAGTACATCTGAACGAACTAGTTTTAAATCATCTGTTTTAATTGCACCTGTTGAAGTAGATGATACTTTAACTTTTGTAGCTGTATCCCAATAACCGCCACCTTGCCAAAACTGTGCAAAAGGTGAATTGATTGTTTTATTTACAGCTCCCGCAGCAACCGATCCAGGTTTTAGGCTATACTCAGCAGTAACTTGATATAATGCTGCTGTAATCGTTTTATCAGTATCGTTAGTAAGACTAAATTTACGGGATACTGTTTGTTCTTCACTTAATGAGATACTTGTACCAAATGTACTTTGGAACTCATAACTTGCTCCAATTTCAAAAATATCTTCAATGCCAACACCAGCATTGAAACCTACAGTGTGAGCAAATGATTGTGATTGTTCATTAGTCAACCCTGTTTTGATGTCAAATGTTACTTCATATCCTGTGTTTTTAGCTGGAATTGATGCTGATCCACCAGGAACTTTCTTAAGATATTTCTTTTCAGTTAGTTCAGCATCTTTTAGTGGGTTAAATGGTGTCTTCGCTGAATAACCAATTGTTACAGCCTTTTCAGCGCCCCAATTATTGTCACCCCAAATGACTTGGATTCCAAGCTCATCTAAACTTTTCTTTCCAAATTCCTCTAGAATCGCTCTTTTCAAGTCACCTGGTCCTACAAAAAATTCTGGCGACCAAATTGAATCTTCAGCATCACTTTTTTCATAATATTTAGATTGTAATATTTTTTGTACATCAGGATCATTTGGATCTTGAGCATAACGAGTTTGGAAAAAGTTTTCTAATGTTTCCAGAACAAGTCCTTTTACAAAGGCTTCTCCATAAGTGCTTCCAAAATATTCTTCGATTTGGGATTCACTATACCCCATAAATCTTAAATCATCATAAAACCTAGGTGTTGGATCCATATGTTTTAGTTCTTTGTTTCTCCACTCCCCAATAATTTTATTGTTATTTTTATAAAAATAATCTAAATATACATATGTAAGAGGCTTTGCTTGCTTGATATGAGGTGGTGTAACAGATGGAAAATTCGCTTTAATAATATTATTATTGATATAATTTGCATCAAATTCTTGGTTTACATTGGAATTTTCTTCAGATACCTGTCCCTCTTTAAGGTTTAATGACGGATTTTCTTTTTCAACAGAAGTAATTGCGCTAGAACCTGAAGATACTGATACTGTACTTGCTTCTGCTTTTAAAGAAAAAACTGGACTTGCTAAAACAGCAAATGCTAATGCTGCGGGAATTACTTTTTTCTTATAATTCATATGATCTCTCCCTTTCTTTTATCATCTCTACAAGATTACAAAAAATGAAATTATACTGTACATTGCTTATACTTTTTACTTCGGATTAAAATAAAATCACTTTCGATATATTTATCTTATTATATATATCTTTCAATTTACTTTCATAAATGTTACAAAAGTCTTTCATTGATTTGAAAGGCTTGGAAATTTCTAAAATACACGTATCAAACTCAAATTATAGTATTTACTCTCAGGATGACCCTTGAACCCAATAGTCGTTTCCGTTTTACTTTATCTGCTATTTGCGGTCGGTAAGACTTCCACATCAAGATTTAGAGAGAAACAAAGAAGATAGGTGGGGGATGAAGCCCCCACCCGTTGGAAGTTTCACTTTATAACATACATAACTTTTGCCATGTATAAGTGTATTTTGTTATTTGTTATTCACGTACGTATCAAACCATAAATGAATATATCCAGCTGTAATACGCTGTGCTTCCATTAAACGTTTTCCTGTTACCGGTGTTACTTCAGAACGCCATTTGTCAGCAGAGTCTTGTGATACCGCTGCTTTTAAGAACCAATTCTTCGTATTGTCATTAACAATTGATGGGAAATCAGCTTTTGCTGCTGCTGCTGATGCATGAACCCACTCTTCTGGATTTGCACTTTTCCAATTCCAATAGCCATCTCCATCTGTTACTCTATAATTGTCTTTCACTGTATCAACGAAGTTTTCATATTTTGAGTGGAAGCCAAATGGATGCGAAATGTTAGTAAAGTTTGCTGCATGCATTGGTTGGTTGACATCCCCTAAATAATGAAGTGATAATCCTAAATAAAAGAATGCATTTTTCATATCTTTATTTTGATAAGCTTCACCAGCTAATTTAAAATACTTTGCTCCCGTTTGCTTTGCTTGTTTAGCAAATGGAATATATGTTTTTCCTGAATCAGGATCATAGAAGTGTGAAGCGAATGTAGAATGATCATAGTATGGGTTTTTATAATCTGCAGAATAAATACCTTCCTCCAAATTAGTACGCCATTCATTTAATAGAGCTGTCTCATTTTGCTTCACCACAGTTGTATTTTGGGACATAATATCAATGGCTCTGTTTACAATCCATAAATGAGAACTTACTCCTTCATTATGTACAGATTCTGCTGACCATCTTTGAGCAATAGGTGGATCAAATTGCCCATCATTTTCATGTGCGAACGCCACGCTCTGAACAGGAGCTGTTAAAGCAATTACAGAAGCTATAGCAAACATTTTTCTTTTCATAAATATTCCTCCATTTGATATATAATTTAACTTTCCTTCATAGCGTTTTCTCTTACCTTACCGGAAGACACGTTAAATGCTAATAAGTACAGTTATATAAAGCCGAATGTAACAAATACCCTATTGTAAAGGTACCAATTCATAACCAGATTGATATGGCGGCGCAGAACTTCCCCATAGTTTATCTTGATTTGAAAATGGTTGACCTGAAGGCTCTAGCTCGAAATACGATGTAACTCCATACTCAGAATTTTGTGGATCTGCACTGTACCAATCACAAGGTCTACCCATTTTATCTCTAAGATAATCAGTTTTACCTGTTATTAAATTGATTTCCTTTGCATTTTGTTCCTGAACTGTTAACGTGCTTTTTGATTGATCGCTAAAATAAATCCAGCCGCGATTCCCTGCATTGACATATTTTTTAGTTCCTCCTGCCTCAGCATTTGGTCCCCCAATCCACATTGACATGGTAACTGGCGTATTATGTCTTATATATCCATCACTTTCTACCCCATCTGGAGTTTCGAAATTGATAGGTGTACCATAGTACTCATTACCTTTTGTATCCTTATGAGTCTCAGCAGTACCATAATAAGATTTATCTTTATATTGAATTACATAATGCCAACCCGCAAACTTCTCATAAGTTACTCCAAGTCTCTTCTCACCTACACCTGCATAAGCAGCATACCGAGGCTTACCATCCCAAATTTTACGTACCATTATATAATCTTTAGATGTCTTGACTGGATCCCCATAAATATCAAGTATACGACTGTCCCCAGCTGCATAAGCAGAATTTGTAGGAAAAACAGTAACGATCAAACTAAATATTAGTGCTAAGAATGTAAGTATAGGTAGTTTTCTTTTAATCAACATGTCTTAATATCTCCTTATTTTCACTAATGGTTTTACTCCCTGCGCGCATCGTCTACTAGTGGACAAGCCTCATCCTAGCTAACAAATCTTTCATTTCTCTTTCATAAATGTTACAAAAGTCTTTCAAAGGTCTGACCTCTTTACTGATGAAACTAGCACACAAAGAAGAAAACCTGCATGTTTACTGGCTTTATCGATAATCTATTTAATTAAATATATAAATTATACAAAAATATGCAATATTACATATCGAAATGTATTGATATCGATGTAAGCGCTTACCGCAATAAAAACATAAATATGTACCACATCTTAACACATAAAAAGAGTAGGAAATAACATGGCAATCGCAATGGCAGTTTTAAAATTTGTAGGTGGATTACTTCCATTCGTTCAAGAACTTTTAAAAGCATTTATGTAAGTTCGTTATTTCGCAATTATTTAAAAAAATTATCATACAAATGATCTGTATCTCAAAGATGAATTGATGTGCAGGTCATTTGTGTGAGCAAGCTTTAGCAAAAAAGAATCCCAAAAGAAATAAGGGATTCTTTTTCTCTATTTGCGTGATTAACATCTTTGCCGCTTATGCTAATAAAAACCCTTCAATTGTCCGAGGGATTTTTCATTTTAGATACAATGATTACTGATAAAAAAGTCTTTCAACTGTATTATTTCTTTTCTGATATAACGGGAAGAGTAAACCAAAATTCACATCCCTGTTTACCATCTGGACGGTTCCGAACACCAATTTCTCCTTTATGCATTTCCACTAGTGATTTTGCAATGGCGAGTCCAAGTCCAGATCCTCCAGATTGTGAACTTCTTGATGGATCTGTTCTGAAAAAGCGTTCAAATATACGTAGTTGTTCATCGTAGGAAATCCCATTCCCCTCATCACGCAAAGTGAATATAATTTGCTGTTTCTGTCTATTTTCCTCTACAATTAACTCAATTGTGCCACATGTAGGAGAATGTCGAATCGCATTATGTAACAAATTATTGATAACTCGTGCTATTTTACATGGCATAATCCAAAGTTTTGGTAATGTATCTGAAACACGTAATTGCAAATCAATCTCTTTATCTTTCAATAGGATAGCATGTGAATCTATTACTTTTAATAGAATACTATCTACATGTTTTAAACTTGGATAAAATACTTCTTGTCCAAGTTCTAACTTAGAAAGCTCAAATAAATCATTAATTAATCCACTTAATCGTTGTATTTCGTTTAGAATTGTCGTTAGATACTGATTTTTCATATCAGCATCTTCAATTAAACCATCCTGTAACGCTTCTATCATCAATTGTATGCTAGCAAGAGGCGTTCGTAAGTCATGTGAAATATTCGTAATCAGCTCAGTACGTTCTTTTTCTCCTTTTTCTAACTTAGTAAAGCTTTCTTCTAATTTTTTTGCCATTTCTTGAAAAGCTGTGGCTAATTCTTTAAACTCTTCCGGTTCTTTCCCTATTATGTACATCGTTTCAAAATGTCTATCACTAAATTGTTTGGTTAATGCAATTAAATTTTGGATCGATTTCATAATAGGACGTGTCATTAACCAGTAAATAATCGTTGAAATAATTAGTGCTACAATCACGATTACCATAAATAACCGTGTCTGTTCTGGTCTAAGTAACATTTGTATTTCGCTATACCAGATAGAGATTAACATGATACCCGTACTTAATAAATTCATCAATAACAATTGAACTCTTAACTTCATATTTCATTTCCTCCATCTGGCTCAAAGCAATAACCTATACCCCAAACTGTATGAATCCAACGATTCTTTGTTGTATGTTTCTCTAATTTCTCACGTAGGCGACTTACTAAAACTGTTACTGTATTTGTGCACCCTTCATACTCAAAATCCCAAATTTTTTCAAGAAGTTGAGATCTTGAAAATACTTGTCTTGGATGTTTTGCCATAGTATGAAGTACCTCAAATTCTTTCACTGTTAACTCAATTTCATGCCCACAAACAAATACCCGTCTTTTGGTTGGGTGAATCTCTAAATCTAGGAATCTTATTATTTCTGATACTGGTTCTTGTATTTGTATTGTTGCTTGATTGCCTCTTCGTAATAGAATTTGTACCCTTAATACTAATTCACGAGGCGAAAACGGCTTTGTTACATAATCATCCGCGCCTATTGTTAATCCCAAAATCCGATCTCTTTCTTCTCCCCTAGCAGTCAAAATAATAATAGGAACATTAGAGTGTTGGCGAATTTCCTCACATAGTTCCCATCCATCTTTTTTCGGCATCATCAAATCTAAAACAATGAGATCTGGTTGATATTGCTGAAATAAATTCCAACCTTCTTCTCCGTTTACAGCGGTGTATACTTCATATCCTTCTCTTTCTAAGTACCGTTTGCATATTTCACGGATATTATCTTCATCTTCTATAATTGCAATTCTTGTTTTCATACATAAAATCTCCTCTGTTCCTTTATCAATAATAAAAGAAATCTTTTTCTGATTCATTTATAATATTGTAAAATGTTTTTTAAAATTGTTAGTATTTTTATTTTACTAACGATTAATATAAAATTTATATTCGTGAGTTTATCTTAGTTTAAATATCTTGCATATTTCTTTCGAAAATGTTACAAAACTCTTTCGTTAAAATCGTATAAAATTCCGAATTTTATACGATTTCCTGGATTTTTTCAGCTTAGCCCCATGCCCATTAAGCGAAGATTTTGAAGTATCTCCAAAACAAAATTTTATTTGTAAAATTAATTAAATAGTAAACAAGAAAGGCTGGCAAAATGCTAACCTTTCTTGTTTTTTGGGTATCAATTTTTATTTTAATAAATCAATAATAACTAAAAGAAATGGTTTGTCTCGTTCTTGTTATACAAAGATCTTTTC
>NZ_JAPHWH010000003.1:0-455694 GCF_026241455.1 Bacillus sp. DHT2 | reverse complement strand
GACCAGGGGGTCGCAGGTTCAAATCCTGTCTTCCCGATATTTTTAAAACATGGGGCCTTAGCTCAGCTGGGAGAGCGCCTGCCTTGCACGCAGGAGGTCAGCGGTTCGATCCCGCTAGGCTCCACTTTGGTTATTTATTGGAGGTATACCCAAGTCTGGCTGAAGGGATCGGTCTTGAAAACCGACAGGCGGCGAGAGTCGCGCGGGGGTTCGAATCCCTCTACCTCCTCCATTTTATAATAATTAAAATGGAATGATTGGATAGTTAATAAAAACTATTAGATGTACAAAGATAACTAAAAGATATAATTAATATTTATTTCATGGAGGTATACCCAAGTTAGGCTGAAGGGATCGGTCTTGAAAACCGACAGGCGGCGAGAGTCGCGCGGGGGTTCGAATCCCTCTACCTCCTCCATTTTTTAAAATAATATAATACCGTCGCGGGGTGGAGCAGTTCGGTAGCTCGTCGGGCTCATAACCCGAAGGTCGCAGGTTCAAATCCTGTCCCCGCAACCAAATGGTCCCGTGGTGTAGTGGTTAACATGCCTGCCTGTCACGCAGGAGATCGCCGGTTCGACCCCGGTCGGGACCGCCATTTATATAAAGGCTCGGTAGCTCAGTCGGTAGAGCAGAGGACTGAAAATCCTCGTGTCGGCGGTTCGATTCCGTCCCGAGCCATCTTTTTTTTTTGACAAGCCGGCTTAGCTCAATTGGTAGAGCAACTGACTTGTAATCAGTAGGTTGGGGGTTCAAGTCCTCTAGCCGGCACCACTTAGGGGCATAGTTTAAAGGTAGAACAGAGGTCTCCAAAACCTCCAGTGTGGGTTCGATTCCTACTGCCCCTGTAAAGAAATATGGGCCTATAGCTCAGCTGGTTAGAGCGCACGCCTGATAAGCGTGAGGTCGATGGTTCGAGTCCATTTAGGCCCACCATATTCCGCAGTAGCTCAGTGGTAGAGCTATCGGCTGTTAACCGATCGGTCGTAGGTTCGAGTCCTACCTGCGGAGCCATGGCCCGTTGGTCAAGCGGTTAAGACACCGCCCTTTCACGGCGGTAACACGGGTTCGAATCCCGTACGGGTCATAAAAAAGAGTCAGCAATTAGCTGGCTCTTTTTTTCTTGTGAAAAATATAATGTGAAGTTACGTTCTTTTCTAATATACGATATCGTCAATCCAAAATCCCTCTATTTATTATGAAATAAATAGAGGGATTTTGGAAAAACTATAGTATGTATAAAAAGGAGGGAATAGAGCTACATGACAACAGTTAGAGAATTTATGAGTACCGATATTGTGCAATGTACACCGCTAGATAATGTATATGAAGCCGCTGTGAAAATGAAAGAAGAGGCCATTGGGATGATTCCAATTGTAGAGAATAATCAAGTGGTTGGTCTTGTCACAGATCGTGATTTAGTTGTTCGTGGAATTGCTGAGAAACATCCTGGGTCTAATAAAATTACAAATGTCATGACAACAGAAATTGTTTCCGTATCTCCTGATGACCCTATTGAAAATGCTACAGAGTTAATGGCACAGCATCAAATCAGAAGACTACCTGTAGTTGAGAATGGCGAGCTTGTTGGGATGTTAGCGCTAGGTGATTTAGCAATAGCAGAGAAAGCTGATGATCAAGCTGGATTTGCTTTAAGTGAGATTTCCGAGCATACAGAATAACGAATAGATGCAGATTATTTTCAGGCTAGAAAATACAGTGTATTTAGGTGCTAGAGAATAGGTAAGATTGGATACGTTTTATTCCGCATTAACGGGCAGTAAGCTCCCCCACCTCAAGGTTCAGAGAGAAGCAAGGAAGATAGGTGAGGGATAACTGCCTGTAAAAGCCCGATTGGTGAGGACTTTCCATCAGTGGTGGATGAAGAAAATCCCTACTGATGGAAGTTTCACCTTATTAATACTGCAAGCAAAATTATATTGTTATTAAAACGTATCCAAAATATTAGGCATAGATGTATATAAGGTGTAAAGATGCTTAACTAAGTATATATGAAGAATGATATATGTTAATTTCATTTGAAATTTTGGTTAAAAATTCCTATTGCTAATTTTTGTTATGTTAAAAATGATATAATAAATATAAGTTTTATAATTTATTTTGAATATATTAATATTTATAATGTTATGTTTATCTACTAAGCTATCAAAGGTTTTATATATAAATAGAAATGGAGGGGAAATGATATGAGGGATGTACAAAGTAATCCAAATTGGAATTTGGTTACAGATGTTTATGTAGAACCAAATAATTTTGCGGATTTATTTTCTTTACTTGTACCAAATCATCCAAAAGGCGAAGGAAAAGAACGGACAATTTTAGCTTGGAAAGAAAAAGAATTTTATAAACAAGAAAACTTGGCTCCGTTTATTTTATATGGAATGAATAAGGTGCAGGACTTGCCACAGTTCCATAAGGATGAAATACCAACTTTAATTCGTATTGTTCGTTTATGCCAGAAAATCGGTTGGTATAAGGAAGCGTATACATTTATGGTGAACCAAAGATTAGATGAATTTGTACATACATCTATGGAATATGAAACATGGGATATTTTAACTCAAGTTGTGGCTTGGAACTACTTAATTGTAAAATATAGAATTGGTAAATTGGAAAATGATGATGTAATGATATGGGAAAGAATTAAATTTAATACAGAGTGTATTGAAAAATGTGAGAAGCTATTATCTCATAAGGAAGTAATGGAACTTACATTCTTTTATATTTGCAAACAGGCAAAACTATTGTCTAAAGAACAATTAGATCAAGAGATGATGAATTTAGCAATATACTGCAATACATACGTTTATGACTTATACATATATGACTTATTAAAAAAATATCGTAAGTGTACGGATTTTTTAACATATTATGGACCAAGTCGTTCTGTTGTTGCATGTCAAAGGGCTGTAATTTCTCAAATTTCTGATCGCCTTAATCCATTAAAAACCACGCATGTGGATGATTATCTTTATGTAATGAAAGAAATGATGGAGCACATGTCGTTTGAATTTATGAATCGATATGAGCATTTCATTGGAAAACTATTATCATATGTACCATTTTTTGAAATGATTCAAGTTCCGCAACATGCATATTATTGTGAAGAGTTGATGTATGTTTGTAAAGGAATTGAACATAAGGAAGAACTTTTGCGGAATTATATATTTATACAATTACATGATTGTTTACCGTCATTTATCAAACAATTTCTAAAGAATAAGCGTTATGCAACGATTCATGATATTTTATTTTACTGGTGTGATGATGAACAACGAGTGGGATTAGAGAAGAAATATAATTTGAGTTTTATTTATGAACGATATGCGTGTGGGTAAAGAAAAGTTTTGTGCTTTTCCTTGTTCACTCTCTATAATGTATAAATAAAAAAAGGTCTCACATTTCAAGTGAGACCTTTTTTTATTTAGTCGTAAATGAGAAGTAGACATACGTCCATCCTAAGCTTCTTGTTGTTTCTTACGGTGATCAGGAATGTAAATATATTGGGAAATAATGAGTAGTACCCCTATAAAAAATACAGGGAATATAGCAGCCAGGTGAAAACCACTATAAATAATATTTGTTATTAAACCGCCGATAATAACAAATGCAGTATATATATGAGAAATGTGTTTCTTTAGTCGGATTTTGAATGCTTCCATCAAAGATTCGATAGTAACAAATAAGATAACGATACTCAAAAAAACAATGTTAGTATTGTAAATTACTAAACAACAAATTAAACCGAGAAAAGCCAAATACTCAATTATTAAGGCAATATTACGTGGCATATAATATTACCGAACTAAATACTGCAGTGGATTTACTGCGTTTGTTTTTTCAAAATTCCATTCACCATTATGTAATTCAAAATGGAGGTGCTGCCCAAATGAATGGCCTGTATTTCCCATATGTCCTAACAATTCCCCAGTCTGAACTTGATCACCAACATTTACAATATAACTGTTTTTCCGTTTAGTAGATGTAGAAATATTTGTATTTTTTACGGAGTTAGCATTATTCCTTGTTTTTATTTTATTATTCGAATATAATATTTTTAGATTCGGTTTTATATATTGAGTGTCTTGTGTAGGCAATCCTTGAGCTGCTACAGTACGTGTATCTACTTGAGTTATGGATGGAAGTAGAGATGCGACTGCGACAGTAGTTGTCGTTAAAGCTATAGCTTTCTGTTTCATCTAATATTAGCCCCCCATAGATGTGTTAATACATCCCCTATTATAGTATAAAGATATAATATTTTGTGCATTATTCACATAACTGTAATATGAAATGAGAAAAATAACAATTTTTTAATGGAATCGAAATATATTAAAAGAATAATAGATTAATAATCATTATAATATAGATTAAAGATAATTGATATTTTCTGAATAGGTATATAAATCTAAATTAAAAACTGGGAGAACAGCTTTCTTTTTAGGAGGGAGAGAGCATCCGGCCATGCATAGAAGCGGTTAGATCCTTTTCCTACCCCGTACTAAGTTAAACAAAAAGAGAAAATGAGTACAGGTCACCTTTTATTCTTCATAGCCGCGACTTATATGTTGGAAAATCAAAATGGATATATATATTTATTTTTCATATTTTATATAAGTATAAATTTGATGTAAAGAATTCTTACTTTGTATTGGATTCATGGCTTGTAAATAGGATTGGAATAAGTTAAAACAGTTGCTGATGATGGATGACAGTGTTATACTGACTATGGTAATTTCATATTGTGCTAGGAGAGTTGGTGTTGCCAGCTGAGAGTAAGGCCGAGAGTCTTAGATCCTTTACTACCTGATCTAGATTATGCTAGCGTAGGGAAGCAATTCGGACATTAACAGTAAGTCCCTGTTTCTTTGCGTAAAGAAACAGGGCTTTTTTATTTGACAATTTTATAGTAGAAACCACTAGGGGTGCTTTATGTGCTGAGAGAGGAATAATCCTTAACCCTTACAGACCTGATCTAGATTATGCTAGCGTAGGGAAGTGGAGCAACGAATAAATGTATTTTTATTTGATGTAACCACTTCTTATAGAGGAGTGGTTTTTTATTTGAATAAATTGATATAAAGGAAGGGGAAATATAAATGAAGTTTTGTGAGAGATTATTTGAGACAGTACAGCCTGTTTGGGAAAAAAGTCATAATCACCCATTTGTAACTGGGATGGGGGACGGTACATTAGAAAAAGATAAATTCCAATATTACATCATACAAGATTATTTATATTTACTAGATTATGCAAAATTATATGCAATTGGAGTTGTGAAAGCGACTAATCCACAAGTTATGGCAAAATTTGCAGAACAAATAGACGGCATTTTAAATGGAGAAATGACGATCCATAAACAGTATGCAAAACGCCTTGGTATTTCTGTACAAGAGATGGAAGAGGCAAAACCATCTGCTAAAAATTTAGCGTATACAAACTATATGATGTCAGTATCTCAAAATGGTACGTTTGCAGAGTTAATTGCGGCTCTGCTTCCATGTATGTGGAGCTACTGGGAAATTGGAAAACGTTTAAATGATATTCCAGGAGCAAGGGATCATGAGTTCTTTGGGGAGTGGATTCAAGGATATAGCTCAGAAGAGTATGGAAAACTTTGCATTTGGCTAATGGATTTATTAAATGAACTAGCTGAAGGAAAGTCTGAACAAGAGTTAGACAAATTAGAAGAGATTTTCTTATATTCTAGCCGATTTGAGTATTTATTCTGGGATATGGCGTATCGTAAGGAGATGTGGGGTTTTGAGGAGCAAGGGCATACTACAATTTCATAATGTTTCCTTTCATTATGATGAAAAGCCAATTATAAAGGGTCTGGATGCCTCGGTACAGGAAAAAGAGTTTGTTAGCATCATTGGACCGAGTGGCTGTGGCAAAAGTACATTGTTTCGTTTAATTACAGGATTAGAAGAACCGACGGCTGGAACGATTCAACTTACAGAAACCTCGAGTCATCCTGTAGGGTATATGCCACAAAAAGATATGCTTCTGCCATGGAGAACAATTATTGAAAATGCAGCACTGCCGTTAGAATGCCAGGGGATAAAGAAAAAAGAAGCTCATCTAAAAGCAAAGAGGCTCTTAGAGCAATTTGGTTTGCAAGGATACGAGAACAAATATCCGAAAGATTTATCAGGGGGTATGCGGCAAAGAGTATCCTTTATTCGAACCTTATTAACAGGCGGGGACATTTTATTGTTAGATGAGCCGTTTAGCGCATTAGATGCATTAACGAAAGCAACGTTGCAAGAATGGTTGTTTGAGCAATGGAAACAGTGGCAAAAAACCATTTTATTTATTACACACGATGTAGAAGAAGCACTTTTTCTTTCTAATCGGATTTTAATAGTGACAGAGCAGCCTATAACAACTTTAACGGAGCGTGTTGTACCACTTGGAACGGAGCGCTCAAGAAAAGATTTGCATAAGCCTGAGATACTAGGGCTAAAAGATGAGTTACTCGGTATGCTGCAAAGGCAGGTGCTCGTATGAAACGTGTGACAGAGCTACTACCTGCACTGATTTTAAGTAGCATACTGCTCATAGCTTGGGAAGTGGGGGCTAGAATTGTAGATGAGATGTATATTTTGCCATCCCCTACTGCAATTCTAGCTAAAATGTGGGCACTGCGTGACATATTACTTACAGTTCATTTGCCAGCAACCTTATATGTAGTCTTAATCGGTGTAGTTATTTCTATTGTACTTGGTGTTGGACTGGCGATGTCTATGAATGCGAGTAAATGGATAGAAAGAGCTTTTTATCCGTTACTAGTTGCTTCACAAACGATTCCAATTACTGCTTTAGCACCATTATTTGTTTTATGGTTTGGCTATTCAATTTGGAGCAAAGTCGTTGTGACAGTTTTGATTACCTTTTTCCCCATTGCGGTAAATACGTATGATGGATTGCGCAGCACGAAAAAGGAATGGGAGGAGCTTTTAGTGACATATGGTGCAACGAAAAAAGATATTTTTCTAAAGTTAAAGTTGCCATCTGCACTTCCGTACTTTTTCTCTGCTTTAAAAATTGCTGTTCCACTTAGTGTCATTGGAGCAGCAATTGGTGAGTGGCTTGGTGCACAAGCTGGTTTAGGATACTTTAGTAAACGAATGATGACACAGTTAGACGGAGCTGGTGTGTTTGCACCGATTGTGCTTCTATCATTACTAGCTATTTTATTTGTATTATTTGTTTCTATATTAGAAAAGAAATTCATTAGTTGGAGGAAACATTCATGAAATTATTCAAACGCATCTTTGTGTTTACATTATTAGTTGTAATGATTGCAGGATGTTCTAGCAATTCATCATCAGAAAAGAAAAAGGCTGAAAAAGAAGTAACAGTTATGCTCGACTGGTATCCAAATGCGGTGCATAGCTTTATCTATGCAGCGATTGAAAAAGGATACTTTAAAGAAGAAGGAGTAAAGGTGAATATTAAATTCCCTTCTAATCCAACCGATCCATTAACATTAGCGGCAGCGGGGAAAGTAACAGTTGGTTTATATTATCAACCAGACGTTGTCATTGCAAAAGCGAATGAACAAATTCCAGTGAAATCAATCGGAGCTGTGGTCCGTTCACCATTAAATCACGTCGTATCATTAAAATCAGCGGGAATCAATTCACCAAAAGATTTAGAAGGAAAGACAGTTGGTTATTCTGGAACACCTTTAAGTGAAGCGTATTTAAAAACGATGGTAAAAGAAGCTGGTGGTAATCCTGATACTGTAAAAGTAGTAGATGTTGGATTTGATTTAGTACCAGCATTAATTACGAAAAAAGTAGATGCTGTCACAGGTGCTTATATTAACCATGAAGTTCCTGTTATGCGTCATGAAGGCCATGAACCAGCGTACTTCAACCCAGCTGACTATGGTGTACCAAATTATCATGAACTTGTTTTTGTAACAGGTGATAAAACGTTGAAAAAAGATAAAGAAGCGTTGCAAGCCTTTTTACGAGGTGCGAAAAAAGGATATGAATTTATGAAAAAGAATCCAGACGAAGCACTGGGTATTTTATTAAATTATCAAGAAAAGGAAAATTTCCCACTTGTTCCAGAAGTTGAAAAAGAAAGTATGAAAATTTTGTTAGAGAAAATGGAAACGAAAGATGAGCCATTTTTATCAGATACGAAAGAGTCATGGGAAAAACAAAATAAATGGTTGAAAGAAAAAGGCATGACAAAAGAGAGTGTTCCTGCCAATGAATTATTCGAAAATATTTTAAAGTAGGCGAGTGAATATGAAAGATGAGCTCCACGTTATCTCAAATGGCCAGATGGCATTCGAAGAGTTAGCGAATGTAGCGATGAAAATTGAGAGTGAGATTGATTATTTGCATATTCGTGAGCGAGAGAAAAGTACGAAAGAGTTATATGAAGGTGTGGAAGGTCTCCTCAAAGGAGGCTTTCCGGCATCTAAGCTTGTGATTAATGATCGAATCGATATTGCAATTCTATTAAATATTCCTCGCGTACAATTGGGATATCGAAGTGCTGATGTCAGGTCTGTAAAGGAAAAGTTTTCTTATTTGCATGTTGGTTATTCTGTGCATTCTTTAGAAGAAGCGATAGTAGCGTTCAAAAATGGAGCAGATTCACTTGTTTATGGTCATGTATTTCCAACGAGTTGTAAGAAAGATGTTCCGGCAAGAGGGTTGGAAGAGATTTCAGATATAGCAAGGCGATTAACGATACCGATTACAGCTATTGGAGGGATAACACCTAAAAATATAGGAGAGGTTCTTAGAGCTGGCGTGAGTGGTATTGCTGTTATGTCTGGGATTGTAAGTGATAGTAATCCGTATAAGCAGGCAAGGTTGTACAAGGAGACAATAAGAAAGGGGGCGAAAAATCATGAGTAAGAAGTATGATGTAGCCATTATTGGCGGCGGTGTGATTGGGAGTTCAGTTGCACATTTTCTAGCGGAAAGAGGATACCAAGTTGCAATTGTTGAGAAACAAAGGATTGCGTCTGAAGCTTCTAAAGCAGCGGCAGGTTTACTTGGTGTACAGGCGGAGTGGGATGCGTACGATCCACTATTTGAGCTTGCTAGAAAAAGCCGTGCAATATTTCCACAACTTGCAGCAGCTTTACGTGAAAAAACGGGTATTGATATTGGATATGAAGAAAAAGGTATATATCGTATAGCCCAAAATGAAGATGAGAAGACAAGAATACTAGATATTATGGGCTGGCAACAGAAAATAGGTGAAGAATCATATTTTCTGACAGGAGATGAGCTTTATGAAAAAGAGCCATTCCTCTCTTCATCGATCATTGGGGCTGTATATTATCCAAAAGATGGTCATGTTATTGCACCGGAACTTACAAAGGCATTTGCACACTCTGCGGCCATTTCTGGTGCTGATATATATGAACAAACAGAAGTATTTGATATCAAAATAGAAGACAACCGAGTAGTAGGAATTGTTACGAATGAAGGTATGATTACATGTGAAAAGGTAGTAATTGCTGGTGGTTCGTGGAGTACAAAACTACTTCATCATTTTCATAGTGATTGGGGTACATATCCTGTAAAAGGAGAAGTTGTTGCCGTAAGGAGCCGTAAACCATTGCTGCAATCTCCTATTTTCCAAGAGCGGTTTTATATCACGCCAAAACGTGGTGGACGCTATGTAATTGGAGCAACGATGAAGCCTCACACGTTTAATAAGTCTGTACAACCAGAAAGTATTACTTCGATATTAGAACGTGCTTATACAATCTTGCCGGCTTTGAAAGAAGCTGAATGGGAAAGTACGTGGGCGGGATTACGCCCGCAATCTAATCACGAGGTTCCTTATATGGGGGCACACGAGGAAATAAAAGGATTATATGCTTGTACCGGTCATTACAGAAACGGTATTTTATTAAGTCCCGTTTCTGGTCAATATATGGCAGATTTAATAGAAGGAAAGCAAGGGAATTATTTGCTAGATTCATTGGTTTCTAAATCAATTTATCCTGCATGAACTGGCAGTAAACGCCTGATTGATGGGGGATAAAGAGAACACATGTTGATTAAAGTTTCACTTTATATAAATGTATTTTGATTTTTTAACATGTAAGTCAATGTGACAAAGAATAAAAGCTGAACTACACTCGTTTTTTTTCTTTGTTTTTACTTGGCATGGGGCAGGAAAAGGATCTGACCGCTTCTATGCATGGTCGGATGCTCTCTCCCACCTAACAAGAAAGGTTTATATAGAAAGGGGATGGAAGTTTGAATTTGAAAATTAATGGTAAGCAAGTAGAGGTACCTGGGAGTGTTAAGACAGTAGCAGAATTGCTTACACATTTAGGATTGGATACAAAAATTGTTGTGGTGGAACGTAACCAAGATATTTTGCAAAAAGAAGACCATCGAGATATATCTGTTTTTGATGGAGACCAAATTGAGATTGTAACTTTCGTAGGAGGCGGTTGATTATGTTGAACATTGGACCATTTACATTTCATTCTAGACTTTTATTAGGAACAGGGAAATTTTCTGATTTTGATGTGCAAAGAAAAGCAATTGAAGTATCAGAGGCAGAAATTTTAACATTTGCAGTACGTCGTATGGATATATTTGATGCAGACCAACCCAATTTATTAGAAAAAATTGATGTAAAAAAATATACATTACTCCCAAATACAGCAGGGGCAAAAAATGCTGAAGAAGCAGTTCGTATTGCGAAATTAGCAAAAGCTTCAGGGCTTTGTGACATGGTAAAAGTAGAGGTTATTGGTGATGACAGAACGTTATTACCTGATCCAGTGGAGACTTTAAAAGCCTCTGAAATGTTGTTAGAAGAAGGATTTATTGTTCTTCCTTATACATCTGATGATGTTGTATTAGCACGTAAATTACAGGAACTTGGTGTTCATGCGATTATGCCTGGTGCATCACCAATTGGCTCAGGACTTGGAATTGTAAATCCATTAAACTTAAGCTTTATTATTGAACAAGCAAAAGTACCGGTAATTGTGGATGCAGGTGTTGGTAGCCCAGCTGATGCAGCATTTGCGATGGAATTAGGAGCGGATGGTGTGCTATTAAATACAGCTGTATCTGGAGCGAAGGATCCTATTAAAATGGCAGAAGCAATGAAATTAGGTATTCATGCAGGACGTTTAGGATTTGAAGCAGGACGTATTGCACGTAAGCGTTGTGCGACAGCAAGTAGCCCGTTAGAAGGAATGAGCGTAGTTGAATAATCGATATTCTCGCCAAGAGTTATTTTCTCCAATTGGTGAAAAAGGGCAGCAAAAAATAGGCGGAAAGCATGTGTTAATCATTGGTGCTGGGGCACTTGGTAGCGCGAATGCAGAGATGCTTGTAAGAGCTGGCGTCGGCCATGTGACGATTGTGGATCGCGATTATATTGATTGGAGCAATTTACAACGTCAGCAGCTATATTGTGAGGAGGATGTAGAAAGTAATCTTCCGAAGGCTGTAGCAGCACAAAGACGTTTGCAAGCGATTAATAGCAATGTAATTGTAGAAGCATATGTTCAAGATGTGACAGCAGAGGAATTAGAACAGCTTGTTACAAATGTCGATGTAATGATTGATGCGACTGATAATTTTGAAACACGTTTTATCGTTAATGATATATCACACAAACATTCAATTCCGTGGGTTTATGGGGCGTGTGTAGGAAGTTACGGCCTTTCTTATACGATTTTACCAGGAAAAACGCCATGTTTATCTTGTTTATTACAATCTATTCCGCTTGGCGGAGCAACATGTGATACAGCAGGTATTATTTCACCTGCTGTATCTCTCGTTGTTTCTCATCAAGTAACGGAAACGATTAAAATTTTAGTAGAGGATTATGAAGCACTTCGTGATGGACTTGTGTCGTTTGATGTATGGAAAAACGAATATTCATGTATGAATGTGCAAAAGCTTCGAAAGCCGAATTGTCCATCATGTGGTGGGGAAGCACTCTACCCATATTTAAGTAAAGAGAATACATCGAAAACTGCAGTTTTATGTGGAAGAAATACAGTTCAAATTAGACCTCCTTATAAAGAACAATTAGATTTTAAACGATATAAAGAGCTGCTGCGCGATCGCGTAGCAGATTTAATGGTAAATCCCTATTTATTATCATTTTCAGTTGAAGGAAAGCGACTAGTTGCCTTTCAAGATGGACGCGTACTTGTGCATGGAACAAAAGGTATAGTAGAAGCAAAAACGATTTATCATCGCTATTTTGGATAGAAAAGGATGAGTGAGATGAAAGTGAATAAAGCTTTAACAATTGCTGGATCAGATAGCGGCGGTGGTGCAGGTATTCAAGCAGATTTAAAAACATTTCAAGAGCTTGGTGTATATGGAATGACAGCTATTACAGCTATTACAGCTCAAAACACACTTGGTGTGCAAGGAGTATATCCTGTTATACTTGAAGGGATTCAGGAGCAATTAAATTCAATTGGTGCTGATTTAACACCAGATGCTGTTAAGCTCGGCATGCTATTTAGTAGTGAAATTATTAAGGTCGTTGCAGAAAATATTAAAAAGTTTGGCTGGAATAATATTGTACTAGATCCTGTTATGATTGCAAAAGGTGGAGCATCATTGTTACAACAAGAAGCTGTGCAAGCATTAAAGGAATATTTATTGCCTATTGCAACAGTTGTGACTCCGAATGTACCGGAAGCAGAAGCATTAACAGGGATGGAGATTCATAACATCCAAGATAGTAAAGAAGCTGCAAAAGAGTTGCATAGATTAGGAGCCAAGTACGTTCTTATGAAAGGTGGACATGCGGATTATCAAGGAAATGAAGTTATTGATTTCTTATTTGATGGTGAACAATTTATTGAGTATAGAAGTGAAAGAATTGATTCAAAACAAACGCATGGTAGCGGTTGTACATTTGCATCTGCTGTAACGGCAGGACTTGCAAATGGGTATCCAATCGAAGAAGCGGTTCGAGAAGCGAAAAAGTTTATTAGCATAGCAATTGAACAGCAATTGAATATTGGAAGTGGTCATGGGCCAACGAACCATTTTGCATATAAAGTGAAACTTTAATCAGTGGAGAGCTTCATCCCCCACTGATTATTAGCCTTTACCAATCGGGCTTTTACAGGCAGTTGATTCCCCATCTAGTAGCTTTTGCTTTCGCTGCATTTTTTGGGATCTTACTGCCTGTTAATGCGGGGCAAACGTCAAGAAACCCGTGCATAAATATTCAAGTTTTGATGGGGAAGTCAGTTTTATAACTGGCTTTTTTTATTGTTTACTTTTTCCATATTTAGGAGTATTATATCAGCCAGAATCTGTTTTTTGTAACGCTGAGTCCGATTCATTTGGAGCGGGGGAACCAAATTGTGCATGGTCACTAGGGGTGAATCTTTCATGATGAAAGTAGGGCTACTCTCAAAGTCCGAATCCGACAGCTAACTTCGTAAGCGTCTTGAGAGAGGATGGTGCATGGATGGATACATCACTTCATCGGTCTGACTAGTATAGGAGAATATCAATCTATATTTGAATTCTTTTATGCTAAGGAGGATGATGTACATGGATGGGGAAAAAGAGGTAACGCTCATTTGTGTAGGGGAAGAGGAAAAAGTAAACAGTTTACGAGAATTAGTGCCTTTTCAACAAGATATGATTATTTTTACCGCAACTGAACATGTAGCGGCTGAAGTGCGAGCATGTGGATTTGAATCAACTTATTGTTGCAATGGTGAGCAGAATTTAACTAATATTTGCAAGAGGATTAAAAAAGTAATCCTGCTAGGAGATGAGCTTCCAACAGTTAGCTTTTTTACCGAGCGTATTCGATTTTCTTTTCAAGCACCTATTACAGTTGTCACAAGAAATAAAAGATATCCAGTAAGGCTCTATCAAACAATTGGAGCTACATTTGTAGTGTTTACAAATTGTGATAACATTTCTTTTTTATTTTTTGAATAGGGCGGGGGAAGTGATGATGAAGGTGTTATTACGCGAGGATATAGCGCATCGTTGGGCAGTATCAGTAGAGCGAGTTCAAGAATTAGCAATGGATTCTATGTTTCCAAAACCATATATGATATTGCCATCAGAAGAGAGTTTGTATTTAGAAACGGATATTATTGCGTATGAAATGCGGCATGTGGAACTAACACGAGTCTATATTCGTGGGAGAAACTTGCGTTCATTTTTATAATGCAAAAAGGGAATGAATTCAAGGTACTATTAAAACGGTACTCAAATTCATTCTCTTTTTTTATTTCATATTAAAAATCGATTTTGATGAAAAAGAAAGAAAAGACAAGGAAACAGATGATAAAATATTAATCTTAATCAATGTAAGCGTTTAAATGATGAAATATTTTCTTATTTTAGGTAATTTTACTCTTTACAAGTTAAATATAGAGGAGTATATTTACATTCATAAATTGTTCATAAATATTTCCAAAAACAACCTGATATCGCTGAGTCCAGAAATGGAGCGGGGGAACCAATTTTGTGCATTGTCACTTGGGGTGAATCTTTCATTACGAAAGTAGGGCTACTCTTTAGGCCCGAATCCGACAGCTAACCTCGTAAGCGTTTGGAGAGGAGGTTTACTTTTGTGTTGTTCATTTTTGAACACTGAGTAGAGCCTCAGTGTTCTTTTTTTGATGGGTATATGGTAAAATTTAACATTCAAAAGTGAGGGATTATAATGCTTGATGTTGTGATGATCGGAATCTGTGTTGTATTGGTAGCATCTATGATAGGGCTAGCGAGCTGGTCAGATAAAGTTGTGAAAGAAGGGAAGCAATCATGATGATTGCCTTATCGGTTATTGTTGCAGCAATTACGGTGTATTTAGTTTATGCGTTATTAAATCCAGAAAAGTTTTAACTAGGGGGAAGCATTTATTATGATTTGGGTCGCAGTTGTAATCACAATGTTGTTATTCATTCTTGTCGCAAAGCCAACGGGTACTTATTTAGAGAAAGCCTTTCAAGGAAATAGCAGATTAGAAAAAGTATTTGGGCCTTTTGAAAAGATTATTTTCAAAATTGCAGGTGTTAAAGCGTATAACCAGAGTTGGAAACAATACGCTTTATCGCTAGTTGCACTCAATGGTTTCATGATCGTTGTTGTATACTTCATCTTTCGCTTACAAGGCGTGCTTCCATTAAATCCGGCTCATATTGAAGGGATGGAGCCAACGCTTGCTTTTAATACAGCAATCAGCTTTATGGCGGATACAAACTTACAGCATTATAGCGGCGAAAACGGATTATCTTATTTATCACAATTAATTGGGATCACATTTTTAATGTTTGCTGCACCGGCAACGACATTAGCACTTGTTATGGCTTTTATAAGAGGATTAGCAGGCAAGGAACTGGGGAACTTTTTCGTTGATTTTACTCGAGCTTTAACAAGGGTCTTTCTTCCCATTGCATTTGTTGCAGCACTGATTTTTGTTGCGCTTGGTGTACCGCAAACTTTAGACGGAGCAGTTACAGCACAAACAATTGAAGGTGTGAAACAGAGTATTTTGCGTGGTCCTGTAGCTTCATTTGTTTCAATTAAGGAACTTGGTAACAATGGTGGCGGATTCTTCGGAGCAAACTCCACACATCCATTTGAGAATCCAGGACAAATCAGTAACATCTTACAAATGATGCTCATGATGTTACTGCCAACAGCTTTACCGTTTACGTATGGACGAATGGTTGGCAATAAGAAACAAGGGCGTATCCTTTTCGTTTCCCTATTTATGGTATTTTTAATTGGGTTTGTAACGATTGTTTCATCTGAATTACATGGGAATCCAGTATTAAATCAAATGGGTATGGAACATGTGCAAGGCAGTACAGAAGGAAAAGAAGTACGATTTGGAACAGTCTTTTCTTCACTGTATGCGACAGTAACAACAGCAGCTGAAACAGGTGCAGTTGATACAATGCATGATACGTTAACACCAATTGGTGGATTGGTACCACTTGTAAACATGATGTTAAATACAGTGTTTGGTGGTGTTGGAGCAGGTTTTGTCAATATCATTATGTACGCAATTATTGCAGTCTTTATATCTGGATTAATGGTTGGACGGACACCAGAATTTTTAGGTAAGAAAATTGAAGGAAAAGAAATGAAATTAATTGCGGTAACAATATTATTTCATCCATTGCTTATTTTAGGATTTTCAGCATTGGCCCTTTCAACTCATTTAGGGACGGATGCGATTTCTCATTCAGGTTTTCATGGTTTAACGCAAGTTGTATATGAGTATACATCTTCTGCTGCCAACAATGGATCTGGATTTGAGGGACTAGGAGATAATACACCATTTTGGAATATTACAACTGGTTTAGTAATGTTTTTAGGACGTTATTTCAGTTTAATTACGATGTTAGCTGTCGCAGCTTCATTGAAAGAGAAGACGGTAGTGCCAGAAACAGTAGGAACGTTCCGCACAGATAATAGTTTATTTGGGGGCATTTTCATTGGAACAATTGTAATTGTTGGTGCATTAACGTTCTTCCCAATGTTAGTGCTAGGACCAATTGCAGAATTTCTTACATTGAAGTAATGGAGGGTAAATGATGAAACCAGTAGTGGTAAAAGAAAAACAAGCAAATCAATCGATTCCATCGTCAATACATGCTGTAGAAAGTGAAGTTAGACAAGCGAAAACAATGGATCGTGATATTGTTACACATGCGATGAAACAATCAGTTGCAAAACTGAATCCAAAAGTAATGGTGAAAAATCCAATTATGTTCGTAGTAGAAATTGGATTTATTATCACTTTTATTTTATCGTTTCTTCCTAATATATCTAGTAGTATACCAGGTTGGTTTAATATAACAGTTTCTCTCATTCTATTATTTACAGTGTTATTTGCGAATTTTGCAGAAGCATTAGCTGAAGGGCGTGGGAAAGCGCAAGCAGATTCTTTGAAACAATCGAAGAAAGATGTATTTGCAAATGTCATAAAAGAGAATGGGAAAATCGTTCAAGTTTCAGCGACTGAGCTGAGAAAAGGTGACATTGTAATTGTAAAGCAAGGGGAAATGATTCCAAGTGATGGTGAAGTCATTAAAGGTTTGGCATCGGTGGATGAATCAGCAATTACAGGTGAATCTGCTCCTGTTATTAAAGAAGCAGGTGGTGATTTTTGTTCGGTAACAGGCGGTACAATGGTTGTTAGTGATGAGATTACAATTTCGATTACAAGCAATCCAGGTGAGTCATTTATAGATAAAATGATCTCTTTAGTAGAAGGGGCTGCCCGTCAAAAAACACCAAATGAGATTGCTCTGAATACAGTACTGACAAGTTTAACTCTTATTTTCTTAATTGTAGTTGTAACACTACCGATTTTTACAAATTATTTAGGGTTTAAGATTGATACAGCCGTACTTGTTGCACTTCTTGTTTGTTTAATTCCAACAACAATTGGAGGATTATTATCCGCGATTGGGATTGCAGGAATGGACCGTGTTACGAAATTTAATGTATTAGCAATGTCAGGTAAAGCTGTAGAGGCTGCGGGTGATATTAATACAATTATTTTAGATAAAACGGGTACTATTACTTTTGGAAACCGGATGGCACATACATTACTTCCTGTAGGAAACGAAACAATTGAACAATTAGCAAAATGGGCTGCATTAGGATCAGTTTTAGATGAAACACCAGAAGGTCGTTCTGTAATTGAATATGTAAAATCAAAAGCTTTATCATATAACAGTGAGCTTGCTGAGCAAGGAGAGTTTGTTCCGTTTAAAGCAGAAACAAGAATGAGTGGTGTAGACTTACTTGATGGTACAAAAGTAAGAAAAGGTGCAGTTGGTGCTGTTATTGAGTGGGTACAAGCGCAAGGTGGTACGATTCCAAAAGATGTGAATCAAAAGGCAGATTTAATTTCAAAAGAAGGTGGGACACCACTTGTAGTTGCAGTGGATGATCGTATTTATGGCTTAATCTATTTAAAGGATACTGTAAAACCTGGTATGCGTGAACGTTTTGAACAACTTCGCCAAATGGGAATCAAAACGGTCATGTGTACAGGGGATAACCCATTAACAGCAGCAACAATTGCGAAAGAAGCAGGTGTAGATGAATTTGTTGCAGAATGTAAGCCAGAAGATAAAATTGCAGTTATTAAAGCAGAACAAGATAAAGGAAAACTTGTGGCAATGACTGGTGATGGTACGAATGACGCACCAGCATTAGCACAAGCGGATGTTGGGTTAGCGATGAATAGTGGAACAACAGCTGCGAAAGAAGCGGCTAATATGATTGATCTAGATTCCAATCCAACAAAAATTATTGAGGTTGTAGGTATTGGTAAACAGCTGTTAATGACGCGTGGTGCGTTAACAACGTTCAGTATCGCGAATGATATAGCAAAATATTTTGCGATTATTCCAGCGATGTTTACATTAGCAATTCCGCAAATGGAAGCACTGAACATAATGAAATTAACTTCGCCACTTTCAGCTATTTTATCAGCATTAATATTTAATGCGATTATCATTCCATTACTCATTCCATTAGCAATGAAGGGGATTGCGTATAAACCGATGAGTTCCAATGCATTGCTTGGTCGAAACCTATTAATTTACGGACTTGGAGGAGTCATGGTTCCTTTCATTGGGATTAAGGTAATTGATCTAATTGTAGGATTGTTCATATAAGGAAGAGGGGAAAAGAAAATGGCTAAAAAACAAAATATACTTTCACCGGTCATTCGTGTTACCTTTACATTTCTTGTTCTTTGTGGGCTTTTATACCCGCTGCTTGTAACTGGAATTGCGCAAGCAGTGATGAAGGATAATGCGGATGGAAGTCTTATATATAATGAAAGAAATGAAGTAATTGGCTCAAAGTTAATCGGCCAAAACTTTAAAGACCCACGTTATTTTCATGGACGCGTCTCTAGTATAGAATATAAAGCAGAAGCGTCAGGATCAAATAACTATGCACCATCTAATCCTGATTTAGTAAAACGTGTAGAAGAAAGTGTAGCGGATTGGAAGGATAAAAATCCGACTGTTTCAGTTACGGAAGTACCGATGGATTTAGTGACGAATTCAGGTTCTGGATTAGATCCTGATATTAGTCCAAAGGCAGCTTACGTACAAGTTGATCGCATTTCGAAATTAACGAATATTCCGAAAGAAAAACTAAATCAAATGATTAAGTCTCAAACAGAAGGTGCTACATTAGGATTATTTGGAGAGGATCGTGTGAACGTTTTGAAATTAAATTTAGAATTACAAAAAATAATGAAATAGTACTGTTGCTACCTCAATCCAATCGATTGAGGTAGCGTTGTTTACTGGGAGGGAGTGCGTGTAATGTATGCAGATGACTATAAACCGACGTTTCAAAGACGAACGCCGGAAGAATATTTAGAATATATACGCCAGCAAAATCGCGGGAAATTAAAGCTGTATGTAGGTGCTGCTCCAGGAGTAGGGAAAAGTTATAAAATGTTGTTTGATGCGCAAGAAATGAAAAAAGAGAATATTGATATTGTAATAGGTTTAATTGAAACGCATGGAAGAAAAGAAACAGAAGAAGCAATTGCTGATTTAGAAAGAATACCGTTAAAAGAAATAAACTATAAAGGAAAAGTATTTTATGAGCTCGATGTAGAGGGGATTATAAAGCGAGCACCGCAAGTAGTTGTTGTGGATGAATTGGCACATAGTAATATACCTGGATTAAAACATAAAAAACGTTATATGGATGTAGAAGAATTATTGGACGCTGGGATATCAGTATTATCAGCGTTTAATATTCAACACTTAGAAAGCGTTCATGATATTGTGGAACAAATCACGAATGTAAAAGTACGAGAGCGTATTCCTGATTTTATTTTACAAAAAGCAAATGAAATTCAACTTGTTGATGTAACCCCTGAAGTTTTGAGGAAACGATTGACAGATGGAAAGATATATAAAGAAGAAAAAATTCAGCAAAGCTTACAAAATTTTTTTACGGTTAATAATTTAGGAGCTTTACGAGAGTTATCACTTCGTGAAGTTGCTGACGATATGGACGAGAAGATTAGTCAGTCAGTGACAGAACCAATAGGTGTAAAAGAAAAAATTCTCGTTTGTGTGCAATATAGTTCAACAGCAGAGAAATTAATACGGCGTGGTTGGCGTATGGCAGATCGATTAAACGCTGAATTGTATGTATTAAATGTTGAAAGAGAAAATATAGAATCATTATCGGCAAGCAAAAGGCAAACAATTGAGGAGTGGCAAGCGTTAACGAATCAATTTCATGCTACTTTCGTATTGGAAGAAGCGAAAGGAAGAAAGCCAGCTGATGTCATTATTGAAGTGGCAAAACGATTACAGGTCACCCAAATTTTACTTGGTCAATCAGCAAGAACAAGATGGGAAGAAATTCGAAAAGGATCAATTGTAAATGAAATTATGAGGCAGACGAAGCATATTGATATTCATATTGTGGCGGATCAGAGAGTATAAAAAAGAGAATGTCCAAATGCAGCAAAATAGCTGTTTTCGGACATTCTCTTTTTTGTTTGTAATATACATAAATATTTATTTAGCTTTTTGAATTCTAGCTTTTCTTACAGGATGAGAAGTTAGCTTTTTCATAGAATATAAGACCACAATCAGAAAAACAATTGCCTCTACAAAGAAAATTCAAAAGTAATTTTGATTAAAGAGTAGAAAACTGCCTACGATTGGTCCTGTACCCATTCCGATATAACGGATAAAGTTGTAGATACCAATGGCAGTTGCTCGTTCGCTTACAAATTCTTCAGTTAGTAGAGTTGTATGGGTTGGAATTGATAGTCCCATGCTAAAACCGTATAGGGATGTTGCAATGATAAGGATTGGGATATTTATATGATATGTGAAAGAAAATAGAATAACGCATGTGATATTGAGAAAACTGGTGAGAAGTAAAGCTTGTTTTGTTGTAAGTAATGTTTGTAAAAACTTGTAGCAATAACTTCCAAGCATAATACATAGAGACATTGGTACAAACATAAGCCCAATTTTACTTGTGTTGAAATGAACTAAATTGGCTAATATTGCTGGTAAAAAAACAAGAAAACAAAAATAAATGCAGAACTGCATAAATCCAATGATCGCAATAGCAGAACCAGTTCTGTGTTTTAAGATACTCCAATAATTATTAGTTGTTGTAGCTTTTTTAGGAATAACCGGTTTTGTTTCTGGTAGCCATGCAATATTTACAATTAATAGGGCTATGCCAATCGTAGATAAGAATAGAAAAATAGATACGTGACCATTTATATTTCCAAGATAGCCGCCTATGAGAGGGCCTACAGCAGGAGCAATGGAAAGTAGCATTTGATAAAGACTCATGGCTTTCCCTCGTTCTTTTCCTTCGAATAAGTCCCCAATAATAGTAGCCGCTACAACAGGTATCGCAGCTATCCCTGATGCTTGAATTGCTCTGAAAATAAGAAATAAATAAATGTTTGTTGTAAAAGCACAACCAATTGCACCGATTGTACCTATGAATAGACTGGGAAGAAGAATATATTTGCGTCCTTTTGTATCAATTAATGGTCCATAAACAAGCTGCATAATTGCAAGAACAAAAGTAAAAATAGAGACAGTTAAATTCACAAGATAAAGAGAGGTGTGAAAAGAATCTTGAATCATTGGTAAGAGGGGCGTGTAAATGTTTTGAGCAAAGGAACCTAATAGAGCGCTAATACAAACGATATACAAAATAGATTTTAATTTTGATGAAGATAATGAGTGATTCATCAGAAAACCTCCTTATTTTAGTTTCCTAGGAAACTAAAATAATTTTAACATTATTTTCTTACTTGTAAAGATAAAAATGAATTTAATTTTTATTTTGAAATGGTATATAATTAAATTGTTTCTGTGGAAACTTATGAAGTATCATGGAGGGGATTCGACTTGGACCGTACTGTAAGGCAAATAGAAATACTTTCGGATATTCGTACACTTTTTCATAAACAAGAAGAGCATATGAAAGGAAATGATGAGCGTTTTCTTCGTGAGACAGGGGTAAGTGGTATGTCTTTATCAGAATTACATGTGATCCAATGCATAGGAAAAAAAGGATTAATGAATGTAACAGCTATTACTGAAGAGATGGGAATGACAAAGGGAGCAATTTCTAAAATTTGTACAAAATTGTTTAATAAACAATTTGTTGAAAAGATGAAAATGTTAGATAATCAAAAGGAAATATTTTTTCGTTTAACAGACAACGGAAATGAAATTTATATGGCGCATGAGAAATTGCATCAACAAGCTGAAGAGAAGTGGTTGTTACTTTTAAATCAGTATACAGAAGAGGAATTATCATTGATTCAAAGGTTTGTAAAGGATGTAGGAGCTCATTTAGAGAAGTAGAAGAATAATTTTTCGTTCGCACCAAGCCTTCTGAATATGGTTTTCGTGAAGACTCTTATATAATAGAAAGAGATATTTAACAAGATGAATAATTAAAGAGTCTATGTATATAAAGAGGAGAGAAAACAATGCTTGAAAATACGGGTTTAGTATTAGAAGGCGGCGGTATGCGCGGTGTATATACGGGGGGAATACTAGAATACTTTATGGAACAGGAGTTATATTTTCCATACGTTATTGGTGTTTCAGCGGGAGCGTGCCATGCGGCGTCATATATTTCAAGACAAAGAAATCGAAATAAAACAGTAAATATTGATTATGCAACACATCCGAGGTATTTATCTTACAAAAATTTATGGAAAAAACGTCAGTTATTTGATATGGACTTTATTTTTCGTGAGATTCCAGAACAGCACGTGCCATTTGATTTTGACACATATTTTAATAGTGCAGAGCGTTTTCTAGTAGGAACGACAGATTGTGAAACTGGTGAACCAATGTATTTTGAAAAAGAAGGAACAAATGAAGATGCATTGACTTTATTACAAGCTTCTAGCTCATTGCCATTTATCGCACCAGTTGTAAATTACCGTGGTAAACAATTATTGGATGGTGGAATTTCGGATCCAATCCCAGTTCGTAAAGCACAGCAAGATGGTTATGAGAAATCGGTTGTTATTTTAACGAGAAACCATGGATATGCGAAGAAAAAATCAAAATTTGGATGGATTGCAGCAAAAGCTTATAAAAAATATCCTAATCTTGTCAATACGATGCTTTCTCGTTATGAAGTATACAATGAGACACTTCATTATATTGAAAAAGAAGAGTTAGCTGGAAATCTATTTGTCATTCGTCCAGAAGTACCACTTCAAGTGGATCGAATGGAAAAAGATACACAAAAGCTGCAAAATTTATATGAACAAGGCTATAAAGATGCAGCAAGACAATTTGCGGATTTACAGGCGTTTTTACAAAGGTAATGGATGGAAAAACCTCTTTAAGGGGTTTTTGTCCTTGGAATAGACTGAATATAAAATTTATTTAGAGCTAATTGTGGTGTAATTTGGGTAAAAGTGTATAGAGGAATGATACATATGGAAAATGTATATAAGGGACTTAGACGTATGGGATATACGGCAATGTTTATTTCTTCATTTTTGATTCAAAAGTATAGTAAAGAATTGCAAATGAATAAGGAATATTAGAAAAAGCCTTTGTTCACAGAATTTGTGAGCCAAGGCTTTTTTATTAGTGCGGTAAGAAAACTAATTGATAAGCAAACAAAATACCAAATACATATACAAGTGGATGAACAGCACGGAATTGTCCTTTTGCCATTTTCATAAGTGGATATGAAATGAATCCAAGTGCAATACCTGTTGCGATGCTTGATGTAAGTGGCATGCTTAAGATTACTAAGAATGCTGGAAATGCTTCGTCGAATGTATCCCAATCAATATGACGTACAGCGCCCATCATTAAGCTACCAACAATAATTAATGATGGAGATGTAATTGCTGAAACACCAGAAACAGCACCTACTAGAGGACCAAAGAATGCAGCAACGGCAAACAATGCAGCTACTGTAATTGTTGTTAAACCAGTACGTCCACCAGCTGCAACACCCGCAGATGATTCAATATATGCTGTTGATGGTGTTGTTCCGAACATAGCCCCGATTGTTGCTGAGAAAGAATCAGATAGAAGAGCTCGTCCCGATTTTGGAAGTTTACCATCTTTCATAAGTCCACCTTGCTGTGCGACACCAAGTAATGTACCAGTTGTATCGAATAATGTAACAAGGAAGAGGGAGAATACAACGCCGTATAAACCGTAGTTAATTACATCAGAAACAGCAGTAATTGGATTTGAAACAATAATTCCTTCTGGTAATCCAGGCATAGATGTAATGCCGTTTGGGAATGTTAACTGACCTGTGAAATAAGCGATAATTCCTGTTAATAACATTCCGAAGAATAATGCGCCGTTTACATTTAAGGACATAAGAATAAGTGTGATCCCAAGTCCAGCTAACGCTAGTAGTACTGGAGGCGAATGAAGATCTCCAAGTCCAACTAAGTTAGATGGATGTTTTGTTACGATGCCCGTCATACGTAAACCGATAAAGGCGATAAATAAGCCAATACCAGCAGTAATTGCGTGTTTTAAGTTTTCAGGAATTGCTTCCATTAATTTTGTACGGAAAGAAGTTAATGATAACAACATTAAAATCATACCTGCCACAAATACAGCAGAGAATGCAATTGCGAATGTCATTCCTTCATGCGCTTTTACAACAGAGTAAGAGAAATAAGCGTTAAGTCCCATACCCGGCGCGATTGCAATTGGTAAATTTGTAAAGATTGCCATAAATAATGTTCCAACAACAGCGGCAATAATTGTCGCTGTAAATGCTTGTTCAAATGGAACACCTGCATCCCCAAGGATGACAGGGTTTACGACAATGATATATGCCATTGTTAAGAAGGTAATTATACCTGCCATAATTTCAGTTTTAATAGAAGTTTTATGTTTTGAAAGGTTAAACATATAAACATCCTTTCTGTTTACGAATAATTGTCACAACAGTTATATATAATATTCGTTTTTTAGTTCTATTGCAAGAGTTTCGTACAAAAAATTTTATAACAATTTCTATTTTATGTCTTAATTTCGAATATTAATCACAGAACAGCTCCTATGTTTCGGCTTTTCATGTATAAGTACTTTTTATAAATGTGTACATCATAAGAAAGAGAAATGAGAAGGAGCTGAAATGTGTATGCCTGAGCAAAAAAGGTTTTTAACATTACCACCACAACATCAAAATAAACAACCGGGGATTGAAGCGATGATGAATCCTCTCCCAGAGTACGAAGATCCTAATTATCGCGGCAGTGAAAAACTAAAAGGGAAAAACGTGCTTATTACAGGAGGGGATAGTGGAATTGGAAGGGCGGTATCTATTGCGTTTGCAAAAGAGGGGGCGCATATTGCTATTGCTTATTTAGATGAACTTGAAGATGCAAATGAGACAAAAAGACTTGTTGAAAAACAAGGAGTGAAGTGTATATTACTTCCTGGTGACTTAAGTAGTGAACAACATTGCCAGCATATTGTAAAGGAAGCGGCTTCGAAGCTAGGGGGGCTGAATATTGTTGTGAATAATGTCGCACAGCAATATCCACAGCAAAGTTTAGAATACATTACAGCGCAGCAACTTGAAAAAACATTTCGCATTAACATTTTTTCTTATTTTCATGTTACAAAAGCTGCGCTTTCACATTTAAAGCAGGGAGATACAATCATAAATACAGCTTCGATCGTTGCGTATGAAGGAAACGAGCAACTCATTGATTATTCTGCAACAAAAGGAGCGATTGTTGCTTTTACACGTTCACTTGCAAAATCACTAGTTCAAAAAGGAATTCGTGTAAATGGTGTTGCGCCAGGCCCGATTTGGACACCGCTTATTCCAGCGAGTTTTGATAAGAAGAAGGTATCGGAATTTGGAAGTAATGTACCGATGAAAAGACCAGGGCAGCCGTATGAATTAGCACCTGCTTATGTATATTTAGCTTCAGGCGATTCCACATATGTTTCCGGACAAATCATTCACGTAAATGGTGGTGTAATTGTGAATGGATAAGTTAAATCTGAAGAAGCTTTGTACTTTCATTCATAAGAATAGAATTCATAGTAAAAGCTAATTGTACCCTCATATATTATGGTCAATTTTAAAGGGGGATGCTTGGGGGGATATGAATGAAAAAAGTATGTTTAGTTGTAATACTCTTTTTCTGTCTACCAATTAGCACTTTTGCGGATACAGATCATCTGATATTAATTAACCTTACAACGAATCAATTATCTTTTTTTGAAAATGGCAACTATGTAAGAACGTTTCCTGTTACAACTGGAAAGCGTCAAACGCCAACCCCTGAAGGCACATTTTGTATCATTAATAAATATAAAAATAAAGAATATCACCGTAAAAATATTCCGGGTGGTGCACCGAATAATCCACTTGGAACAAGATGGCTTGGTTTAAATGAAAAAGAATATGCAATTCATGGTACAAATCGAGAAGGGACAATTGGAAGAAGAGAATCAAACGGTTGCATTCGTATGCATGATCGAGATATAAAATGGCTATATGACCGAGTATCGTTACGGACAAAAGTAATTATTTCTCAGTTTTATACATCTCCAGAATATGCAGCGCATAAGCTTGGATATCGTGTTACAAGTTGGAATGGACGTATAATAGAAGAAGAACAAATTGGAATGTTAACACTTGTGGATCGTATGAATATATATTGGCAAGAACCAAATGGCCAATTTACGAAAGTAAAAACAGTATTGCCGAATGAACGATATACTGTTTATTCTCGAGGGAAAAATGGAAGTTATTATATAGGTAATAATTTGTATATTATGGATGAAACAGGCGGGGAAATTCGTTATGAGCAAGTGCCTTATTCCATTTTAAGTAATATATATAAGAGGAAATATAATGTACAGTAAAGCTATCGTAAATAGGCGATAGCTTATTTGTTATATAAATAAAAAGCGAAAGACCTTTCTTTTTGGATGAGAGAGAGGATCCGTCCGTGGATAGAAGTTTGGCCCCATGCCATGTTGAAACAAAGAGAGGAAATGAGTGGAGATCTCTGTTTGTTTTCATAGCCGCGATTTATATAGCAAAGTATAATTAGTTGGTCCAATCGCAACTATTCTGTTCTTGTGAATATAATACAGTACAGATTGGGGGCGGGCGTGTTATGAGAAAAGGGAATAGCCAATTTGCATTTAAAATCTTTTTGTTAACGAATTGTTTATTTATTATTTATTTGTATGTTTCATTTATGTTTAATCTGTATATTCCCTATATTGATTTATTACTTTTCGTTGGTTTTATTTGGTCCTTTGTTGAAGCGAGAGAAGGGGAAGATGGAATCTATCGCAGGATAACATTGTTTGGAACAGTTTTTATATTGATTGTGTATATAACGATAATGCATGATGCATGGAAATATGGGGTTGTTATAATGTAGAAGCATACCTTTAGCTGTATGCTTCTACATCTTTAAGCGTTAGGAAAGAAACGATTGCCCGCGATTTGTACAAGTTAAGGCGACAACTTTCTTTTCAAAATGTTTACCATCTGTTAATGATGAATGAATATCATGGCATACAAAGTCGATTAGTAATTCCCCGATATAAAAAACATGTCTTATTTTTGTTCGTCTCTTAAATAGTATGTTTATACATATTATTTAAGACATGAGGAAAAAAAGAAAGAAAAATCCCCATCTCAAAAGGAGATGGGGATTTACGTCTTAATATTTTGGTCTAAACGTTTGACAACAAGTCTCAACACTTGCTGACGCAGAGCTTTCAAGTGTTTCACCTGTTAAGGCCGAATTTGTATAAGATTCATTTGATTGATTCGTGTTTTGATCATCAGGCTGGACAAAGATTGAATTCGCCTGACAAAAATTCCCTTGTCCCCAAAATGAACAATTGGACACAGAACAGCGTACCTCTGGCATAAAACCCCCTCCTTATACATTAGTGTGGGATTTTACACAGCTTTCATGTATAGAAGGAGTTTCCTTTTCTTATTACTTCTTGTTTTCTTTAAACCATTTTTCAAAAGTATCTTTTGGCTGTTCGCCACTAATGCGGCTTACTTCTTTTCCGTCTTTGAAATGAATAATTGTTGGTGTTCCTTCAATTTTATAATCATCCCAAGTTGGGTTATCGTTTAAAATATCAATGACTTTCATATCAATGTTCATGTCTTTAGCCATTGGTACAACAATAGGTGAAACTTTTTCACAGTAGTGACAATCTGTTTGATAGAAGTAAATGGTTTGTTCTTTCTTTTCCTCGTTATTTTTACGAATATCAGAAGAAGAGATTTTATTTGTATAGTAATTTTTTTCTTGTTTCGCTGTATTTTTGTTTTCCATCTGTGTTACAGCAAAAATAGCTGCAAATAAGACGATAATAATACCGCCAAAGATAAGCATTTTTTTCATTATGTCATCTCCTTATTTATTTTTAATTACAATCAAACTACAAATGGCAATTGTGACAAATCCGATAAGTGCCAAAAATGGGATTGTGACAAATCCGAACCAGTTTATATATTCCCCCGTACAAGGCACACGTCCACAAGCTGCTCCTGCTGCTGAGAATGCAGAAACTTTTTGAATGGCATAATGATATAACGAAATACAGGCACCAATACTTGCAATTGGTAAAGAATATGTAGCAATGCGGTAGTCTTTTTTTACAACTGCAATACCAAGCCATAAAACAAATGGGTACATAAAAATGCGTTGATACCAACAAAGTACACAAGGCTCAAAT
Source organism: Bacillus sp. DHT2 (assembly GCF_026241455.1). NCBI lineage: Bacteria > Bacillati > Bacillota > Bacilli > Caryophanales > Bacillaceae > Bacillus > Bacillus sp. DHT2. The sequence goes on along the minus strand of NZ_JAPHWH010000003.1, from coordinate 426,905 downwards.
TTCATGATCTCAGAAAAATATAAGCTTCCAAGTGTAGCAATAAAAGAAGCTCCCCAAGCAGTAAACAATGCATATTCTTGTTTTTTCTCACGTTTCATGTTTTTTACCTCTCTTATAATAGTTACATACTAAATTATAGTATGAAAAGGACAAGAAAATAAAGAGAAAATATTTTTATCAAGGAAAGTTTTATAAGGGGAAAACTTGGAAATAAAAAAACAAGGTCCATGAACCTTGTTTTTAGGGGGTGTTTACGGCTTTTGTAGCATTGAAAAATTTTTGAATTGCTTCTTTATTTGTTTCTGGATTTATTTTTAATACGGAACCAGCGTGTTTGGTAAGAGCAGATTCATATTCGTTATCAATTGGAATTCGCATCGTCTCTATATTATCAATGGGTTGAAACAAAATATTATTCCCAAGTGAAAAGAGCGTTGGTATATCTAGATTTGTTTTTATATATGGAGAGAGTTCATGTGCCATTATTGGTAAATTTAGTACCCCATCTATAGAGTGAACTTTATCAGTAAGGGTTTGTTTCAATGCCCGGAGTACTTCTTGTTGTCGTTTCACACGGCCAAAGTCACTTTCAGTATCATGGCGAAAACGCGCGTATTTTAGTAAATCTTTCCCGTGAAGAGGTTGTATTTCTGGCTTTACATGTAGTCCCATATCATCGATTATTGTTTGTGTAACATTCACTTCAATTCCTTCCGGTGCAATGGTATCCACAATTTTAACAAATGCTTCAAAATCAATCGTAACGTAATGAGAAACATCGATTCCAAAATTATGTTGAATCGTCTTTCGTAATAATTCAGGGCCGCCATAGTAATAGGCAGCGTTGATTTTATTATATTTTTTATCATAAGAAGGAATTTCTACATAACTATCCCGCATAATTGAAGCGAGCTTTGCTGTATTTTCTTTTTTATTGTACTGGGCAATCATAATTGTATCAGCACGGGCTTGTTGTTCACCTCGTGAATCGCTACCGATAATTAAGATATTCCATATGTTTTTCTCTTGTTTTACCCCTTGAAATAAATGAGGATTATTCGCTTTTTCACAACCAATTAGCAGTATCATCATGCTGAGAAATACGTACAAGGATTTATACAAATAATCACGTCCGTCCACTATTGATATGTGTATTATGAACAGGAATGTGGAAAAATATTCAAAAAGCGCTATTCTCAAAGAGAGAATAGCGCTTCATTTACATTTGTACTTGGTCTATTTCTTCTATATGCGACTTTTGTGAAGCATGGTCGATATATTGGAATAGAAGTTGAAGTTGTTTATCTACTTCTGGTAGTTCTTTTCCATATTTGTAAGCATGTAAAAAATGCTCGATTCGTTTAGAAAATAATTGATCATCAGTTTGCACCATTAAAACAAGCAACTTGTCCCAATTACAACAATACGTGTAATAGAGAGCTTTATCGTAGTCGTTATATGTCTGCATTGTGTACCCTCCTTACTGAGGAGTTACATATAGTGTACGTCAATCGAGAAGAAAAACACTTGAAAGAATTTGCTAAGGGAAATGTTACGTAAAAAATAAAAAACGAGGAAATTCCTCGTTTTTACGCTTTTGGCATTGGGGTAGGCGTTGGTTTTGCGTAGCCTTCTTTATATTTATTATCAATGTATTTTCGAATTTCAAGAGTCGATTTTCCTTTTTGATGCATAGATGCAGATTCTACCGCAATTTCTAAACAGTTTACACAGGTCGTTGCGTGAGAATCCCAAACAACTTCTCCATTTTTCTTAATTTCACGAATAAAACAGTTTTTATTATTTTTATGTCCCACACTTTCTCCGCATCCACAGTAACAAGGTATCCAATTTAATAATTCGGCATTTTTTCCTGCAACTGTATAGATTTCTTTCATTTGTGGGTCTAGTTTGTTCAGAAACGTTGGTAGCGTGTCGATTCCTTTTGTTGTTTCTTGTATATCACCTTGCTGAGAATGGGAAGCGTGTTCTTCTTTCGGTTCAGACGTTTGTTTCTTGTCCGCTGCGCCGCATCCAGAAAGCATAAGACTGCTTATTACAAGTAGAGAGAATAGATATTTTTTCATCTGCATATCCCCTTTGCCTTTGTATTAGTAAAATTGTATCAAAATCGCTAGTACTTTCCTATGGTGAAGTTTTATTTTGTTTATTTTTCAATCGCCAGCGAATGGAATGCCATAGAAAAAGGAGAGGGATATAAACATATACGATATACAGACCAGCCCGAGATAGGAGCGTGTTCAATGTATTAATATGTTCTCTGTTTATAATAAATAAAGACGCGATATACACAACGAAAATGAAAAAAGGCAATGTAAACTTAAACGGAATATGGAACGATCGTTTCATGGATTGGCAAGAAGACCAAATCGTTACACAAAGATTAGGTAAAATGATGAGAAACCAAACAAAAATAATGATGTACTCAAATCGTTGAATGAAAGGAATTTTAATAATTTTAAGCATTGTTAAGGTTGCCCAAATTGTACGCTGCAAAAGTCCTTCACTAAAGTACATGAAAGAAATGAGTGCTAAGATAACGTAAATAATGGTTGTTAAAGCAATTCCACCGTGTGCCCATCTTTTTAGAGATTTTCCTTTTTCAATGAGTGGGTATACAAATAGTAATGCTTCAAATCCGAGAAATTCTAATATAGAATCTTTTGCTGATTGAAAAATTTGTAAAGGTGAATGCGTCAAAATAGGTAAAATATTACGGAAATGAGCATATTTCATCGGGAAAATTAAAAAAAAGATTACAAAAAAAGGAATGACGATCCCCCAAAAGCAGATACCGGTTACAGAGCGAAATCCACCTTTTATAACATAAAAAACAATGAATAAAAAGAGTACATTCAACTTCCACGATTTAAGTGTAGGAAATACCCAAACTTGAATGATTTCAATATATGTTTGAAGAATGGTAAGGCAAAATAAAAGAAAATAAGCAGTAAAGCATAGAGAAAAGAAAGATCCGATCCACTTTCCAAAGCATGTTGTGTGTATATTGATTAAGTCGTTATCTTTCTCTAGCATCGCTAACATACAAAATAAAACAATGTGAGTTGCAAATCCCATAAGGATAAGAGAAATCCAAGCGTCATATCCAGCTCTTTTAATCAGGATACGTTGAAATCCTAAAATTCCTACTCCGATTTGAAGAGAGTGAACTAAAAAGAAAGCGAAGTAAGGAGATACTGTTAGTTCTTTGCTGCGGGTATTCATATCGTCACCTCATTATTCTCCGATACCAGATTGCACAACATTAACCTTTACATCAATATTTACATCTACAGATGGATACATTTTATGTATTTGTTGTATGTTCCATTTTCTCGTGCGGCTTCTAATTTGATCCTGTATTCCTAACGGATCTATTTGTTTTTGTTGAAATTGCTGAATCAAAGCTTTAGACTGTTTTTCCATCGTTTGCTCGATTTGTTTTTTGATATAAGCTATATTTTGAGGCTTCGTTAAATTAAGCCAATTCGGAGAATTTTTTATCAAACCATTTAGTTTTAAATGAATGTTTACTTTCGGAATCTCACCATTTCCATCAAGGTAATAGGTGCTTTTTCCAGATAAGTTTTGTGTGACTACAAGCCCTTTATGGCCATCTTTTTGGATGGACGTTTCATAACGACCATTTTTAGTAGGATGAGTCAGTAATTTTACTAAAAATGAATCTTTTTGATCGGCAAACATAACTACTTTGTCTTTTTTGAGAAATGCAAGTCCTTTTACTGTAGCCGCTTTATTATTACTCATTTGAATGTAAGGAATGAATGGATCGGATCCATATGAATAGTAATCATATAAAAAAATATTTAAAGTAGCACGAGGAATATTTTCATTCATCATATTTTGATCCAACAAGTCAGAGAGATATAATGAACCATTTGACGCAACGTGTTTTAACAGCTTTTCTGCTGAGCCATCGACAAATGCAAATTGTACATCCCTTCCAATATTGGGATCTCTTTGTAAATTATTCACAATATCACCAATTCCATATGTACCAAAAGACTTCCCAAATAACACGGTACGCATTTGTCCTACAACAACATTGTGAGGGGACTTTCCATTCATACGAGATGCGATTGTTTCAATCGAATTTGCCGATGTTGACTGAATTTTTGGTTTCGTCTGTACACCACGGGTATAGTCGGGATACAAAATCGTTCCTTGAACTTCTTTATTTTTGTTTATATCGAATCCCGCAACATGAATAATTCTTTGTGTATCAATAATTTGAGTTTGAGTGCAAGCAGATTGGAAAAATAATCCCCCAATGATCCATACAGTTAAAAATTTTTTCATGTCTTTTCACCATCACGTTTTGTCTTTGCTTTACTCGGGTTATAGCGCCAATTCGATTTTGGGCGTAGAAAAGAAGGACGCTGTGCTGTGTGGCTAAATGGGAAGCGAATAAAACCTTCAGATGCAGCTAAACCACGAAATGGATATAAAGGTACTAAGTAAGGTGATCCAAGTGATTTTAACTGAATTAAGTGCGTAAGTATCATCACAAATCCAACAATAAGACCAAGTCCGCCAAAGGCACCGGCTAAAACAATGAGTGGAAACCGGAGCAAACGAATTGTCGAAGACATCTTCACTGTCGGTGTGGTGAAAGAAGCTAATGCAGATAATGCGACTGCAATTAATAAAATTGTACTCGTTAAAGCAGCTTGAACAGAAGCTTGTCCAATAACAATTCCACCGACAATACCAATGGTTTGACCGACCTTTGTAGGTAAGCGTGCTCCAGCTTCACGAAGTAATTCAATTGTAATTTCTAAAAAGAGTGCTTCTAAAACTGGGGGAAAAGGTACATTGGCTCTAGAAAAAATAATAGGTCCTAACAAATCTGATGGGATCATTTGATAATGAAATGTTAAGACAGCTGTATAAATGGCAGAAGAAAATAGAGAAAATAAAGCACCAAAAAAGCGAATAATCCGGAAGAAGGAGCCGATGATCCATGGTAAATAATAATCTTCTGGAGAAACAAAAAAGTCTAATAATGTTGTTGGTCCGGCTAATGCATACGGTGATCCGTCTGTTAAAATTAATACTTGACCAGTGATAAGAGCGAATACAGCCCGATCAACTCGCTCAGTTGGCAGTAAAACGGGAAAGGGTGAGTTACTATTATCACTCAAAAATTGTTCAATCATTGTCGCATCAAAAGGAACATCAAAATCAATATCTTGAAGACGCTGCGTCGCTGTATTAATGTGTTGTTCATTTGTTAGTCCTTTTATATAGGCAATGGTAACATGTGTCTTGGACATAGAACCGACAATAATCTCTTTAAAAATGAGTTGCTCTGTTATGATGCCGCGACGTAATAAGTGAATATTTATATCAATGCTCTCCACAAAACCAACTTTCGGTCCAATTACACTATATTCATTTTCAGTATCATTATATAAACGCTTACCAAGAACGGTACTTTCTGCTTGAATTAAAGCATACTGTGCAGCATGTGATGTATTTTGTAACTCTATGAGTACATATCCACCCAATAACTTTTCACGAATATCATCAATGGAAGGAGAGATAATAATGTCTTCAATAAAGACGATGTTTGTCAAGTCTGCAATGTTTTGGATTTGTTCTAATTGCTTTTTAATAGGTGTCAAAATAAATCGTTTAATTATGAGCTCTTCCACGACAGATTTATAATAAAAAAGACAGAGTTTTCCATTTTCTGTTATGTTGTAGGATACAAAATCCGTAGATTCTTTCATCGTATGAATAAATTCTGGAATGGTACAGCTCATTTTTTTGTTTTTTGCTTTAGAATTTTTTCGTGGTAAGCTAAACAATAATTTTCACTCCTTCCCTTATATGGAATGCTCTTGTTAGTTTTTTTGGGAAGAACAAATTTTATACAGGAAACATAAAAAAGGAAGGGCAACAAATGCTTCTTCCTTTTTATGTTTAATTTGTCTTTTTTTCTTTCACAGACTGTATTAATTTCATCATTTCAGCTCTTATATCTTCTTTCTTCACGTTTAATTTTTCTGCGATTTGTTTAATATGCATGCCATCTTTTTTCATTTTTAATACGTCATTGAATGGTGTATTGCTTTTTTGTGCAATGATAGTTAAAACTGTAAGGTGATGCAAACGAATATTATTATCTTTCATTATTTTCTGCATTTGTTCTGGTGTGGAGTTTTGCATTTCGGCTACTTTTTGCAGTAGTGCGTGCTTCATTTCTTTACTCATATGGTGTTTATGCAGTTTCTTTGGATCCATGCCAAAATGCTTTGCTGTTTCTTTCCAAGATTTATTTTGTTTATAGTACGATAAAACATCTTTAATATCTTTTTTGCTAATCTTTGCAATGTGTGCTGCTTTCCAAATTTCATGCTTGTTGTATCCTTGTTTTTCTAACGACTGGATTTGTTCTTCTGAGATTAACTTATGATGATGCACCGCTACTTCTTTTTGCGAGGCAGCTGCAGCTGGGAAGACAGATACTCCACATAGCAGTGCTACCATAGCCATACTTAATACAATTCTTTTGTACATACAAATTCCTCCTAATTGAATGAAATGGAAAACTTTACACATAGCATGTCCGTAAGTTGTGAAAAACTTGTGAACATTTCAAGTTTTTTTCGCAATGTAACAAAAAAAAAATTATTAGTTTCACAACATAAAACATTGATTAATGGTAGAAAACTGCGTTATAATCGAAATTGAAAATCAATATCAATAACAAACTTATACATATAGATGAGAATAAGGGAGAGAAACATATGACTACATATACTTCCATTGCAAATATCATTAAAGAAAGACGTTCGATTCGTACATTTACAGATAGAGAAGTAGAAAAAGAATTATTAATTGAATTATTAAATGATGCAACGTGGGCACCAAACCATCAGCATCGTGAGCCATGGAAATGTAAATTATATATTGGTGAAGGACGTAAAACATTAGTAGATGCTGTATTAAATTCTTTTACAGAAGAAGAAAGAACAAAACGAGGTAAAATTTTATCCGATCGTTTTCTAAGTACACCAGCTCAAATCATTGTGTATATGGATGAAGATCCACGTCAAATCCAGCGCGATGAAGACTACGCAGCAGTATGTGCATTGATGCAAAACTTTCAGTTACTCGCTTGGGAACGTGGACTAGGCTGTGTTTGGAAATCAGGCGGATTGAATTATAATCCTTTATTTATAGAAGGAATTGGATTAACAAAAGGACAACGCATTGTAGGAATCCTTCATATTGGTTATTTCGATAAGAAGCCAGAAGGAAAAGAGCGCACGCCGATTATGGAGAAGCTTGAAGTTATTGAAGGGTAATAGATAAAGGTGGAAAGCTGGATGCAAATGATGTGAAATTTGTATCCGGCTTTTTTGTGCTTTTCTAGTACTTTTTTATATTGCAGTAATTGATGAGTATGTAAGTAAACACTTGCTAAACCATCGTAAAAGGTACAAGTATTGTCAAAAATATATGCTAGGGGATTACCCTTATAATATGTGCCAACGCTGTTATGAAGAGCAGTATCTGTCATATGATTATGAAGAAGACTACTGGTTAAAGTGAATGGTAGAGTATCTATTTTTCATCATTTCTCATGAAAGCTTGTTTTCCTTCATACACTTTCTTAAGGGAAAGTGTAAGGAGGGAAAATAATGAGAACTAGTGATGATAAAGCACTACAATATGCAATCGCTGAAATTACTGAAATTGCAACTGGATTTGGGCTGGATTTTTATCCGATGCGCTATGAAGTATGCCCAGCGGAAATTATTTATACATTTGGTGCTTATGGCATGCCGACGCGGTTTTCACATTGGAGTTTTGGGAAACAATTCTTCAAAATGAAGCTACATTACGATTTGGGACTTAGTAAAATATATGAGCTTGTCATCAACTCTGACCCATGTTATGCATTTTTACTCGATACAAATGCATTGATTCAAAATAAATTGATTGTAGCACACGTATTAGCACACTGCGATTTCTTTAAAAATAATATCCGCTTCTCAAATACAAAGCGCGATATGGTTGAAAGTATGGCAGCGACAGCAGAACGAATTAAAGCATATGAACATAAATATGGAAAAGAAGAGGTAGAAACGTTTTTAGATGCTGTTTTGGCCATTCAAGAACATATTGATCCATCGCTTATGCGGCCGAAGCTAGCTTGGAGCATAGATGACTTAGAAGAGGAAGAAGTAGAAAAGAAACGAGTTTCACAGTATGATGATTTGTGGAATTTAGATGATAGAAATAAAAAACGAGAACGGCCAAATATGCGGAAGAAAAAGAAAATCCCGCCGCAGCCAGAGAAAGATTTGCTACTCTTTATTGAAGAATATAGTAGGGAGCTAGATGAGTGGCAACGCGATATCTTAACAATGATGCGAGAAGAAATGTTGTATTTCTGGCCGCAACTAGAAACGAAAATCATGAACGAAGGCTGGGCTTCGTACTGGCATCAACGTATCCTTCGCGAAATGGACTTAACATCTGATGAGGCAATTGAATTTGCGAAGCTTAACGCTGGGGTAGTTCAACCATCAAAAACAAGCATTAACCCATACTACCTTGGCATTAAAATGTTCGAAGATATTGAAGAACGTTATAATAATCCAACTGAAGAAATGAAACGTCGTGGTGTAAAACCAGGATCAGGCCGTGAAAAAATCTTTGAAGTGCGAGAAATTGAATGGGATGTATCCTTCTTAAGGAATTACTTAAATAAAGAATTGGTTATGAGAGAAGATATGTACTTATTCCAGCGCCAAGGAAAAGAGTATAAAGTAATTGATAAAGAATGGGAACATGTTCGTGATCAGCTTGTTAATATGAGAACAAATGGCGGATTTCCATATTTAGTGGTGGAAGATGGGGATTATTTGAAAAATGGGGAATTATATATTAAGCATTGTTATGAAGGAATTGAGCTTGATTTAAAATACTTAGAGAAAGTACTGCCGTACATTCATCAGTTATGGGGAAGAACGGTGCATATGGAATCTAATGTTGAGAATAAAGGTGTTATCTTCTCATATGATGGGAAGATGGTGCATCGGAAATATGTGTAAAGCCGCTGGGATCAGCGGCTTTTTTTGAATTGGTAATTTAATGAAATAATCAAATTTATATGTAATAATATTGTTGTCTGTTTAGATTGGGCTTTTTTATTTAAAGGGGAGTTTAGCGGAGTGAGATATAAAAATTACATAGATGACTGGAGAGGTTCAAATGAGTAAAGTAGGGGTATGTAAGGTGGATATTACACCTCCTTTAGGTATTGATTTTATTGGATATCATAGGGAAACGGGAATTAGTAATATTGAAGAACGCATTTATGCAACAATATATGTGTTTGAAAATAATCAAACAAAGGCGGTATTTATTAGCATTGATAATATAGGAATGCTAATAGAAGATACAATAATCATTCGAGAACAAGTAGCAAATGAGCTGAATGTTTCATTTGAAAACATAACGGTTGTTTATACTCATACCCATTCTGGTCCCGAAACAGTCGGCAATGATAGTTTAGTAAAGTCTTATAAAACGATTTTAATCACTAATGTAATTAAAGGATCCGTTATTGCGAATGATAATATGCAATTATCAGAGGTGGGGTGGAATGTAACTACGGGTGAATTAGGAGTAAATCGAAGAGAAAGAACATCTGACGGAAAAGTAAAGATGGGTATAAACATAAATGGTGTTGTAGATAAACGAATTGGCGTTTTAGCAATTAGAAACGATAAAACAAAGAACTTAACGGGAATCATTGTCTTTTGTACTGCACATCCTAACGTATTAAAGTCAGATAGTGATAGGTTATCAGCAGATTACCCAGGCGTGACAAGGGAGATTCTTGAACGGACGCTTAACTGCCCTGTAGCAATTGTCCAAGGGGCAGCTGGAAACATTAATGCAAAATATCGTGGTTCAGAGGATGCATTAAAGCAAATGGCTTACATATTGAGTGGAAACGTCCTAACCATGTTGCCAACAATTACTTATAACCCCATTTCGAAGTTGAAAATTATTTCAACTACACTACAAATGAAATTAAAGGAAATTCCTGAACCTGAAGAGATAAAAAGAATGGCACTACTAGCTGAAAAGCAGTGGGGGGTTAATACTGATGACTGGCTTAAAGTCGTTGTAGCTAAGCATAAAGAAAATATTAAACAGTTAACAATTGATTTGGAAATTCAATTGTTTCGGATCAATGATGGATCATTTTCTGGAATACCGATGGAACCTTTCTCAGAAACAGCTCTAGCTATTAAAGAAAATCTAAACAATGAACTAGCTTTTTTTGGTGGATATACGAATGGTTATCTTGGTTATTTACCAACAAAAGAGGAATATACATATGGAGGATATGAAGTGGAATTGAATCCTGTAGTGTATGGACCAACTACAAACTTATTAATGCCACCAGAAGAAAATACTGCTGAGTTGATTGTGAACAGAATTATGGAGCTATACAATAAATAAAATAACTTGGGGCTGTAGTGGAATAAAAAAGAGTCTAGTAGCAATAGTAGGAGCTTAGAAATAATCTGAGCTCTTGTTCTATATTTTACTTAAAATAAATGATGTTATTTCAAACGAATTTGCGAAGCTAAAAGCAAGCGTAGTATGATTTTATGATAGAAATATGTGTAAAGCCGCTGGGATCAGCGGCTTTTTTCATACCAAGTTTGTTTCAATTTTGTGAACAAGTATAAAGTTTGAGCTTTATATATTGTCATTATATTTTTTTGTGTTTATTATATACCTATACGGGTATATGTAATTTGATGTCCTGTATATTTATATGTAGTAAGTAAAAAGAAGAAAAGTTAAATGAAAATAATCGTGGAGGTTATGAAAAGATGAGCAAAAAAATTGTTGTAGTCGGTGGAGTTGCAGGAGGAGCATCAGTAGCAGCACGTCTTCGTCGTTTAAGTGAAGAGGATGAAATTATTATGTTCGAGCGAGGCGAATATATTTCGTTTGCAAACTGTGGGTTACCATATTACATTGGTGGTGTGATTCAAGAGAGACAGAGGTTGTTAGTGCAAACTGTTGAAAAGATGTCAAAGCGATTTCATTTAGATATTCGAGTTTTAAGTGAAGTGATAAAAATTAATAAAGAAGAAAAAACAATTGTTGTGAAAAATGTAATGACAAATGAAACATATGAAGAGTCTTATGATATTTTAATTCTTTCACCAGGATCTAAGCCAATTGTACCGCCTATTCCAGGAATTGAAACAGCAAAAACGTTGTTTACATTACGAAATGTACCAGATACAGATCGCATTAAAGGGTATATTGATGAGAAGAAACCACGTCATGCTACTGTTATTGGGGGAGGATTTATTGGTGTTGAAATGGCAGAAAACTTGAGAGAAAAAGGAATTGATGTGACGCTTGTTGAGATGGCAAAGCAAGTAATGCCGCCAATTGATTATGAAATGGCAGCATATGTACACGAACATATGAAAAAGCATGGTGTTCAGCTCATTTTAGAAGATGGAGTAGATACTTTTGAAGAAGGCGGAGCAGTCGTACGCTTAAAAAGTGGTTCGAAAATCAATACTGATATGGTAATTCTGTCTATCGGTGTCCAGCCAGAGAGTAGCTTGGCAAAAGAAGCAGGACTAGAACTTGGAGTACGCGGGACAATTAAAGTAAATGAAAAACTACAAACGTCTGATTCATCTATTTATGCCATTGGTGATGCGATTGAAGTAAAAGATTTTGTAACAGAAACAGAGACAATGATTCCATTAGCATGGCCAGCAAATCGACAAGGTCGTCTATTAGCGGATATCATTCATGGGCATACAGAGTCTGTATACGAAGGGACGATGGGAACGTCAATTGCAAAAGTATTTGAATTAACGGTTGCTTCAACAGGAGTAAATGAAAAGATATTACAGCGTTTAAATATACCCTATGAGGTAGTGCATGTACAGGCAAATTCTCATGCGGGTTATTATCCAAATGCATATCCAATTTTATTAAAATTGCTTTTTAATAAAGAATCAGGAGAAATCTATGGTGCACAAGCTGTTGGGCGTGACGGTGTAGATAAACGAATTGATGTAATTGCGACGGCAATGAAAGCTAAGCTAAAGGTAATGGATTTACCAGATTTAGAATTAGCATACGCACCGCCGTATTCTTCTGCAAAAGACCCAGTAAACATGGTGGGGTATGTTGCAAGTAATATGATTGAAGGGCTTGTAGATACAGTGCAGTGGCATGAAATTAATCATATTGCCCAAAAAGGTGGATATTTAATTGATGTTCGTGAACCAAATGAATTGAAACAAGGGATGATTAAGGGATCAGTTAATATTCCATTAGAAGAATTACGTGAAAGATTGGATGAAATTCCAGTAAATGAAGAAATATATATTACATGCCAGCTAGGTATGAGAGGCTATGTTGCTGCACGTATGTTAATGGAAAAAGGATATAAGGTGAAGAATGTAGATGGTGGTTTTAAATTGTATGCAACTGCTTTACCAAACTGCATTGTATATTAATATATTAGGGGCTGTGGCTAATAATATAAGGTAATATAGTAGGAATTAATTTTAAATATAAAAATATGGCTTTACAAAATACCCTGAAGGGTATATGATGAGGTTGTAAATTCAAATAAGAATTTTACTACAATCTGGTGCAGTAGACATTTTTTTAGATAAAGCATGTCTATTAAAGTATTGAGGTGATAGCACGTTGGAATATAATCAAGATATTAAAAATAGGTTGAAGCGAATTGAAGGACAAATTCGCGGTGTACTTCGAATGATTGAAGAAGAAAAAGATTGTAAAGAGGTTATTACACAATTAACAGCATCTCGCTCTGCTATGGATCGCACAATTGGATTAATTGTAGGAACGAACTTGGAAAACTGTTTGCGAGAACAATTTGAAAAAGGCGATACATCAAATGAAGATTTAATTAAAGAGGCTGTACAACTGCTTGTAAAAAGCAGATAATCTGTCAAACGAATGTGTTGACAGATTTTAAAAAGCATTTTAATATACCCATACAGGTATATGTATATTGAGTGATGTAATGGTAAGCTACTACAGAAAAAGAATAAGAAAAAATTTGAGTAGGGCAGTTAACTTTTAATTTTTTTAATAAAATTTATACCATAGGGGGTAAGGTAGTGGGTGCTATAGGATTACAAGCGAAAGATGTTGCTGAGAAAGTTTTATTTGGAGAATTATTTATTTTAGATGTTCGTAATGAAGTGGATTATATGGATTGGAAAATTGAAGGGAAACAAGTTTCTTCTATTAATAAACCATACTTTGATTTGTTAGAAGGCGTAGAAAGCATCTTGGAAGAGTTGCCAAAGGAAAAAGATATTCTTGTTGTATGTGCGAAAGAAGGATCTTCCAAGTTTGTTGCTGAGCAACTTATAGAGGCTGGTTTGAAAAATGTTTATTATTTAGCTGGTGGTATGAAAGCTTGGAGTGAATATGTGAAGCCGATTAAAGTAGGGGATTTAAAAGATGGTGGCAGCGTGTATCAATTTAACCGTCTTGGAAAAGGATGTTTGTCCTATATGGTTATTTCAAATGGGGAAGCTGTAGTCATTGATTCTATACGAACAATTGAAGCATATGAGGAGTTTGCAAAAGAACAAGGTGCTATGATTACAAACGTTATGGATACACATTTACATGCCGATCATATTTCTGGTGGTCGTAAGTTAGCACAGAAGGTGAAAGGTACGTATTGGTTACCGCCAAAAGATGCTGGAGAAGTTGTTTTTTCTTATGAGCCACTTGTTGAAGGAACTGTCATTCAGGTGGGAGAAACAAAAATTGCTATTGAGACGATCTATTCACCAGGTCATACAATTGGAAGTACATCATTCATTGTAGATGATGTTTATCTTCTATCAGGTGACATTTTATTTGTAGATTCTATTGGTCGTCCGGATCTTGCGGGCAAAGCGGAAGACTGGGTAAGTGATTTGCGTAACACTTTATATAAACGTTATAAAACATTATCTCAAGATTTGATTGTTTTACCAGCGCATTATTCGAAAGTAAGCGAATTGGATGAGCAAGGGCAGGTTCGTGCCAAATTGAAAGATCTATTTAAACGAAATGCAGGATTAAATATTGAAGATGAGTTGGAGTTTCGAAAAACAGTTACAGAAAATTTACCGCCCCAGCCGAATGCATATCAAGATATTCGTCAGACGAATATGGGGAAAATCAATCCAAGTGTAGAAGAAGAGCGCGAAATGGAAATTGGTCCAAATCGCTGTGCGGTGCACGATTAATAATAAAAAAATATGTTGGAGGTATAGAATATGAATGCAAAACAAGTATTAGATGTGAAAGGCTTAGCATGCCCAATGCCAATCGTAAGAACAAAAAAAGCTATGGAAGCTTTACAATCTGGAGAAGCGCTAGAGGTTCATTTAACAGATAAAGGTGCAATAAAGGATATTCCAGCTTGGTCAAAAACAGGTGGACACGAAGTACTACAGCATACGGAAGAAAATGGTGTACTGAAGTTCTGGATTAAAAAGGCGTAAAACAAAAAGACCTGCTCTACGGATACGAATTGTATAGAGAAAGATTGGAGGAGATGGTGTATGAGTGCAAATGTAGTATTCAATATTGTTTTAACTATACTTGTTGCTTGGTTTATCATTTCTCGCTTTTTACCGGTTAAAGGAGTTAAAAATATAAACGGGAAAGAACTAAAGACGGAGATGAATAAAAAAAATAAACAATTTATTGATGTTCGTACACCTGGTGAATTTAGAGGGAATCATATTCAAGGGTTTCAGAATATCCCATTAAATGAGTTAGCACAAAAAGCGGGTCATTTAGATAAAAATAAAGAAGTAATTGTAATTTGTCAAAGTGGAATGAGAAGTAAACAAGCAACAAAAATGTTAAAAAAATTAGGCTTTCAACATATTACGAATGTCTCAGGTGGTATGAATGCTTGGAATTAAGGAGGAAATGAAAAATGAAAGAAATGACAGCAAAAGAATTAGAAAATAAATTGATGAATCATGAAGTATTACACGTTATTGATGTTCGTGAAGTGGAAGAGGTGATGGAAGGGGAAATTCCGGGAGCTATTCATATTCCACTTGGCCTGTTGGAATTTCGCATGCATGAATTAGATAAAAACAAAGAATATATTATGGTGTGTCGCTCTGGTGGGAGAAGTTCACGAGCTGTTCAGTTTTTAGAAAGCTATGGTTTTGGGGTTATAAATATGACTGGTGGTATGTTAGATTGGGAAGGTAAAATAGAATAATACGGAGTACGACGCAGGGTTCTTTTATAAATAAAGGCTTTTGTATATTTCACAAAATACCCGCATAGGTATATCGAGGTGGGGAGTTAACATGGAGAAAAAGAAAAAAACAACGATTGTTTTGTTTAGTGGAGATTACGATAAGGTGATGGCAGCTTATATTATTGCCAATGGTGCAGCGGCGTATGATCAAGAGGTGACTATTTTCCATACGTTTTGGGGGTTAAATGCACTTCGAAAAGATGAATATGTAAAAGTAAAGAAAAACTTCTTAGAGAAAATGTTTGGAAAGATGATGCCTCGCGGTGCAAATAAGATGGGCTTATCTAAAATGAATTTTGCCGGTATGGGCCCTCAAATGATTAAGCATGTTATGAAAAAGCACAATGCTATGCCGCTTCCAGATTTAATTGATATGGCAAAAGAGCAAGCTGTTAAGCTTGTAGCTTGTCAAATGACAGTTGATTTATTAGGACTAAAAGAAGAAGAGATTATGGAAGATGTTGAATTCGCTGGTGTGGCAGCTTATCTAGCAGATGCTTCTGATGGGAATGTGAATCTATTTATTTAAAGGTAATTCATTAAAGAACGCCTTCTTTCTAGAAGGGAGAAAAATAAAGATGAGCTTCAGTTTTATGATTGTAATCTTTCTTATTGGTTTTGTTGGTTCATTTATATCAGGAATGGTTGGTATTGGCGGTGCTATTATTAATTATCCGATGATTTTATATATTCCTGTGCTATTAGGGTTTACTGGTTATACGGCACATGAAGTAAGTGGTATTACAGCTATTCAAGTGTTTTTCGCAACATTTGCAGGTGTATGGGTTTATCGGAAAAGCGGTTATATAAATAAAACATTGGTATTATATATGGGAACGAGTATTTTAGTGGGAAGTTTTGTCGGGAGTCTAGGTTCAAGAGTATTAGATGCAGGGCAAGTTAATATTGTATATGCTATTTTAGCTACGATAGCAGCTATTATGATGTTTATTCCGAAAAAAAATCGCAGCGAGCTTCCTTTAGAAGCATTGACGTATAATAAAGGATTAGCTAGTGTTTTAGCATTTATCGTAGGTACTTCTTCTGGTATTGTTGGAGCAGGCGGTGCATTTCTACTTGTGCCAATTATGCTTGTCATTCTTAAAATCCCTACACATATGACAATTGCAACTTCATTAGCAATTACTTTTATTTCATCTATCGGGATTACAATTGGAAAAGTAACTACAGGACAAGTGGTAGTACTGCCGTCTATAATGATCGCGATTGCAAGTTTAATTGCTTCACCGCTTGGAGCAAGTGTAGGGAAGAGGTTAAATCAAAAAATATTGCAGTGGATATTAGCGATATTGATTGTTTCAACATCTATTAAAATTTGGATGGATATCGCATTGTAATATGATTTTTGGGAAGTGTATTACCAGATATTACTGGATAGATATTTTAAGAAGAAGGCTAGTATAGAAAGAATGTAAGAACGCCACTGGAGAACCAGTGGCGTTCAAGTTATTAAGCCCAAATAAGTTTCATTAATCTTTCATATTCATCATTTGCAGCTTTATATAATAGTCTAGTATGTTCAAATACAAGGGCAGGGTTAAAGTATGGTTCTGTAAATACAAGGGAAGTTGAAATATCAATGGAGTCGCTGTTACTAATTGTGAATTTTGCGAATCTATATGCTGTATTTAGTTCGTTGATTAAATGCAATATTTCGTTTTTCTTAGCTGAATCAGGAACTTGAGCGAGATTGAAGCAATATATATCGACAGTAGGATGTTCGTTATGAAAGGCAGCGATAAGACGAACTTTTGCACCACTCTCTGTTTCTAAGTTTACTGAAAAAAATACAGAGCCATCATTCTCATCTATGTTTTCTTCCATATGTATTTCATTGGATTGTAGATAATCTTTAAAGTCTGAAACGTTATGCTTTACTGCGGCTTTCATATGTTTGTGCCTCCTGTTAATTAGAATATAACTCTACCTTTTATTATAATTTAAAGATATTGAAATTGATAGTTAAAAAAATTAGAATTTTTGTTGTTTTCAAAATTATATTAAGGTGTATAAAAACCCAGCTCTATCTCTATAGAGCTGGGTTTTTTATTAATTTTTATTCGATGTTGTCTCTGTGTCTTCATCGTTATTGTTATTTTTTTGGTTAGTAGAGTTTTGACGATTATCGTTATCGTGATTTGTATCTTTTGTTTTCTCATTCGATGATGTTTTGGTCTCTACGTTTTCATCGTTATTGTTACTTTTTTGGTTAGTAGAATTTTGACGATTATCGCTATCGTGATTTGTATCTTTTGTTTTCTCATTCGATGATGTTTTGGTCTTTACGTTTTCATCGTCATTGTTACTTTTTTGGTTAGTAGAATTTTGACGATTATCGTTATCTTGTTTCGTATCTTTTGTTTTCTCAGAGCTTGTTTTTTTCTTGTTCTCTTTATCATCAGAATCAACTTTCTTATACTCAGATAGTCCAAGATGAGTACGAAGTTGTTTTGTTAAATCGTCTAAATCTTTTTCTACTGGTACATAATAATACGTACCACCATCACTTGCACGACCGCATTCTTTATCACCAGCTGACATATAACAATCTTTACCATTAATTTGTAATTTTTCAAGTGAAGAATCTGAACCGTATTTATAGAATGATAACATATCATCAAATGTTAAGTTTGTAACGAATTGTCCATTAATGTGATCAATAATATTTCCTACTTTTGTTACAGAATCAATGTTTGTTAGTTTTTTCAGAATGGCTTCGATAACAAGTTGTTGACGTTGACCACGCATTGCATCACTATCAATATGGCGTGTTCTAGCAAGAGCAAGAGCTTCTTCACCGTTTAATTTTTGAACGCCTTTTTTCAAATGGATTGCACCTGCATTATCGTTACTATCTTGTTCAGTAAATTCAACAGGAACGTCTACTTCAATACCACCTAAATCATCCACAATTTTTATAAATGATTTAAAGTTGAATTTTACAAAGTAATCAACAGGAACGTGGAGTAAATCTTCTACCGCATCAATACTAGCTTGCGGGCCACCAGCTTTTCCATTTTTAGCCGAACCAAATGCATGTGCATGCGTAATTTTATCCATTTTCTTTTCTATTGGGATATAAGTATATGTGTCTCGTGGAATACTTAAAAGTTTTACAGTTTTACTATCTTTATTAAAAGTTGCAAGTAACATTGCATCTGTTCTTATAGCAGCACCGTACTCTTTGCCACGGACATCGCTTTCATCAACGCCCATGATTAATACAGATACATTGTTAGAAATAGGTTTAACTGCTTTATCACGTAAATCTGATTTATCACCGCGTGCTAAATCGTGGGCGGCATTAAAAACAGCAGAGGATGCTTTATTTACTAAAAACCAAGTATAACTGCCTCCTATTATTAAAAATAATAAAAGGACACTTATAATAATTTTTGTTTTTTTCTTTCCTTTTTTCTTATTATTTCGTATATTTTCTTGCAAAGATGGGTTTTGATCCATTTCATATACTCCTTCATTTGGATTGAAATACGATACTCATATCACCTAATTATAATGAATGTTAGCGAAAAAGAACATTACAAATCATTTACATTTCGCTAAAATCCGATTTATTTCACGAAAAGTCAGATTTTTCCGCCTTTCGTAAAGTGAATTTTAGGAGAATAAGCAATAGAACAATTATAATTTGTCGTATTAGAAATAGAAATACATATTATGAAAAAATAATAAAGAAGTAAGATTTGTTGAAATATGTTCAAGAGGAAGATTATATTACATTCTTCTATAGGCCTTATATAATGAAGTGAAAAAACTGTTTGTTAGGAGTAAAGGAGATAGACATAATAAATCATACATCATTTCGAGCAATTCTTATAAATGAAAAGGAAAAAAATCAATTATAAAGTGATAGAAGACATGGGATTGCCATGTCTTCTACTCGATTAAATCCATTTTGATTTGTTGGCATATAAGTCGCTGCTATGAAAACAAAAGGAGACCTGTACTCGTTTTCTCTCTTTGTTTTCACTCGTCATGGGGCTAAAAAAGACCCTGACCGCTTCTATGCAAGGACGGACGCTCTTTCTCACCAAAAAAGAAAGATTTTATATCAGTTTTTTCAATTTGTATTATAGTGTTTGTTTTAATGCAACTTTCCCTTGTTCCCCTAAAACTCCATCTGCAATATTTACAGCGTGATCACCGATACGCTCTAAATTACTTACCATATCAATAAAGATGATGCTTGCATCACCTGAGCAACTACGTTCATTCAGGCGTAGCACGTGGCGCTTACGTAATACACGTTCCATTTGGTCAATTTTACGTTCTTTCGTAATGACCGTTTGTGCAAGTTCAGTGTCGAAGTTTGTTAAAGCTCCAATTGCATCTTGTAATGTTGAAATTGTTAGTTCAAGCATTTCATTTAGTTCCGCCATTGCTTCATCGGATAGTGTGACACGGTTAGAAATTTGGGAGTCCACAAGTTCTACAACGTTTTCTACATGGTCGCCAACGCGTTCAATATCTCCAACAACAGACGCTAAGACAGAATGTTTTTCGGAATCCATTGGTGAAAGTGGTTTTTCAGAAAGTAGCACTAAATACTCCATAATTTTTCTATCTAAGTTGTTAATAGCACCCTCTAGTTGAGTTGCCATATCAGCATGTTTCTTTTCTTTTGTATTTAAAAATTGAGTTGCTTCTTTTAGGCCGTGTAATGAGAACTCTGCCATACGAATAATCTCTTTTTGTGCCTCTGTTAAGGCGATAGCAGGAGATTGTTCAATAAAGATTGGATTTAAATGCTGCGGTTTAAAGTCAATAGCGGCATCTTCTCCGCGAATAATTTTTGTTACAATCCACGCTAACACTGCAATGAATGGAAACTGAATAATCGCATTCGTTACGTTGAATGTTCCATGCGCAACAGCAATTGTCATTTCTGGATTTAAGTTTAACGATGTTTGGAAATATTGAATTAAGTTTGTAAATGGTACTAATAAAATTGTAAAGATGATGGTACCAACTATGTTAAAGATAACGTGTACTAATGCTGCGCGCCTTGCTGCAATAGAAGTACCAATCGCTGCTAATACAGCGGTAATTGTTGTTCCGATATTATCACCAAACAGTACAGGTAGAGCAGCTTTTAAATCGATTGCACCTTGGCCGAATAATTCTTGTAAGATTCCAATTGTTGCACTTGAGCTTTGTACAATTAATGTAAAGATTGTACCTACGATAACTCCTAGGACTGGGCTGTTACTCATACTAACAGTTAATTCTTGGAATGATTCTAAAGAGCGTAGTGGCTTCATACCTGTGCTCATTAATTCTAAACCGAAGAATAACATACCAAATCCGAATACGACTTGTCCCAGAGATTGTACTTTTTTATTTTTAAAGAAGAATAGTAAGATTGCTCCAACTGCCATAATTGGAAGAGCATATTCTCCGATTTTAATTCCGATAATAAATGCTGTAACGGTCGTACCAATGTTAGCACCCATAATAACACCAATTGCTTGTCTTAGTGTCATAAATCCAGCACTTACAAGTCCAACTGTTAAAGCGGTTGTTCCTGAGCTAGATTGAATCAGTACGGTAACTAACATACCTGCTAGTACGCCCATAAGTGGGTTAGTTGTAAAACGATCGAGAATGTCACGTAGGCGATCACCAGCTGCTTGTTGCAGACCGTCCCCCATGTACTTAATCCCAAATAAGAAAATACCTAATCCACCAATAAACTGGAAGATCATGTCTTGAACATTAAATTCCACGCATTTCACTCCTTAAAATTTCATGTACGGTGTAATTATTAACTAAAATTTGAGGTGGTGTAAATGATATCAATGTAAACTTTACATTAAATTTACAAAGGGATAAAAAGTTTACATTTATTTAAAGAAACCCCTGGATTTAATTGGTTTTAATGCGTTATATAGGGTTGTATTGTAAAGAAATAACATTTGATTTGGAAGTCCTTTGTATACTTTTTGTTTAACGTAAAAAAATATGCGAAGTAAATAGTGTCTTAGAACTATATAATATGAGAGGATAATATATATCCAAATAAAGAGGATATAATCAAATTCAGAATTAAGTATAGGCGTGGAGAAAATAATGAAATATGCATCTACTGTGTTAATAATAATATTCATTTTATGCGGAGCTATTGTTACGTTTGATAATAATGGTGTTGGGACTTTTACATTTACAAATATAAGAAGTAATGTATTGCAAAAGGCAAACATTCAATTAGCTGGAAATAAAGTGTTGTTAACAACTAAAATAGTTGCTTCTGGAGAGTATGAATCTGAGACTTATTTTGGAGACAATGTAACAACAAATTTAAAGTATCATCGAGATAGATGAGGGTTAGAAAAAGCTGCTGGGTTATCCAGCAGCTTTTTCATTCTTTTTATCCATCTGTTTTTGTTTTCGTACATTTGTAATGTAAATAAAGAGAAACGCGATAAGTAATACAGAAGAATAACGATATACAGTTGCATAGTCTGTAAAGTGTGCGATGAATCCGAAAATAATTGCACCTGCTCCAATGCCGAGGTCAAATGCCGAGAAGAATGTTGCGGTAGCAACGCCGCGGCGATGCGGAGCTACACGGTCAATCATCCATGCTTGTAAGGCCGGCTGAATAGCGCCGAATCCACTTCCGTAACAGCTTGCTGCAATGATTAAACTTGGTATTGTTGTTGTATACGATAACAGAATAATTCCTGTAAATGTTAAGATAACACCGGGAATAATAACAAATGCATGGCCTTTTACATCGTATAGTCTTCCTGAGAAGGGACGTGTTACAGCGATGGCAAGGGCGTTAAATAAGAAGAAAAGGCTAATATCAGCGATACCGACTTGCGTAGCAAATAACGTGATAAAGCTTCCAATTCCTCCGTACATTAATGTAATACACAATATTAATAATGAAGGAAGTAAAGCTTTTCTTTCGATAAATCCATCTAAAAACGTTTCGTGTGTTTGTTGAATTGGTTTCTCAGTAGTTTGAATTTTGAGTAGCTTTGTTAATATTAATGAAACGACTGTGCAAGATAGTGCACATAAAAAAAGAATCGTAAAGTTATAAGTTTGCATAAGCCAGAGTCCGATAAGAGGACCAAGTGCCATAGCGATCGTTCCAGAGAGACCGAAATATCCCATACCTTCACCACGGCGGGCTGCAGGAATTAAATAGGAGACTACAGTTCCATATGTTGTGGTTGTAATACCAAAACCAGCTCCGTGTAAAATGCGAACAGCAAGAAGGAGGAAGATAGTAGAGGCAAATAGGTAGCTGCCCATCGCTAGTAGGCAAATTGCAGTACCAGTCATTAAAATTAGCTTTTTACTAAATTTTTGTAGTGCATTTCCAGTGAGCGGCCGAATAATTAAAGCTGCCACAGTAAACATTCCAACAACAAATCCGATGTTTGAACTCGTGCCACCAATTTCTTTCACGTAAACAGGTAATGTTGGAATTAACATTTGAAAGCCTAAAAACATACATAAGTTTGCTAAAATGAGCGCAATAAATTCTTTTGTCCATAATGGTTCTCGTTTTACGAGTGCTGCTTCTCCCATATATTCATCCCCTAAATATTTTTCTCTGTTCTTTCGAGTATATGTAGTGGTCAATGTACCAGTCAAGAAAGGTGAACTGAAATGATGTAACAATTTTTTGGGGCGAAAAAATTTGCAAATTTGTGTAAATGCTACACAAATGCTCTTAAAAAAGGTAAAGTATAGATGTATAGTCTGCTAGTTGTTAAGATTGATAGAGATGTTTTTTCTGAAAAGAAAGCGGATTCAAACGGATAGTAAAGTAGAAGGGGATTTCTACTACTTTACTATATATGTTTGAAAGGGGTTACAAAATGATGATGAAGAAAGAGGCGTATATGCATGAGACGATTAGGTATTTCTATTTATCCAGAACATTCTACAGTAGAGAAAGATAAGGAATATTTAACATTAGCACATCAATATGGTTTTACACGTGTATTCACATGTTTATTATCAGTGGATGGAGAAAAAGAGAACATTGTTAAAGAATTTAAGGAAACGATTTCGCATGCGAATGAATTAGGTTTCCAAGTACTTGTTGATATTAGTCCAGCCGTTTTTGAACAGCTCGGTATTTCTTACAACGATCTCTCATTCTTCCACGAATTAGGTGCATATGGTATTCGTCTAGATGTTGGTTTTTCAGGATTAGAAGAATCCATTATGACATATAACCCATATGGATTAAAAATTGAGATTAATATGAGTAACGGTACGAAATATGTTGATAATATTATGAGTCATCGTCCGAACTGTGAAAATTTAATTGGTTGTCATAATTTTTACCCGCATCGTTATTCTGGTCTTTCTTATGATCATTTTATGAAATGCTCAAAACAATTTAAAGATTATGGCATGAGAACTGCTGCCTTTATTACATCATTTGATGCGACATATGGTCCATGGCCGGTAACTGAAGGGTTATGTACAATCGAACAACATCGTGAATTGCCAATGACAACGCAGGCGAAACATTTATTTGCGACAGAATTAATCGATGACGTGATTATTGCGAATGCATATGCATCAAAAGAAGAATTAAAAGCGCTTGGAGAAGTAAATAAAGAAAAGCAAACGTTTGATGTAGAGATTTATGAAACAACAACAGAATTAGAAAGAAAGATTGTAGTAGAAGAACCGCATTTTTATCGCGGGGATGTGTCTGAATATATGATTCGTTCAACACAAAGCCGTGTGAAATATAAAAAAGAAGAGTTTAAACCTCATAATACAAGACCGATTAAACGTGGCGATATTCTCATTGATAATGAACAGTATGGCCAGTATAAAGGGGAATTACAGATTGCTTTAAAAGCTATGGTTAACACAGGAAAAACAAACGTAGTTGGCCGTGTTGTGGAAGAAGAAATTTTCTTATTAGATTATTTACAAGCTTGGGATAAGTTTGGGTTTGTGTTAAAAAAATAATATGTTTATGTAAGAAGCCATCATGAATATGATGGCTTTTTTGATGTGAAAAAATAGAGGAATTAAAATGGATAAATGATACAATATAGGGGAGTTTTGGTTAGAGATGGAGGGCGAAAAATGCAGGTAGCATATACGTTAACAGAACAAGATTTTATTGCATTTAATCTACATTATGCAAGGCATTCTAAAATGGTAAAGCGCTCTTTAGTTCTTCAGCATTATATTGTAGCTATTATTCTGTTTGCTGTTCCACTTAGTGTTTTTTTATTAGGACCACCAGATTATAAATCGATGGATTTACCTTTTATTTTTTTACTAGCAGGGGTTATATGGATCGTGTTTTATCCTAAGTGTTTCTATAAACTTATTGAGAGAAATATTAAGAAAATGCTTCGGGAAGGAAGCTATGACAATTTAATAGGTAAGCACAATGTACAAATAACGGATGAGGGGATTATTGAAACAAATAATGGTGGAGAGACAAAGCTAAATTGGAAAGGAATCGAGAAGATAGAAGAAACTGAGGCATATATTTTTATTTATGTAAGCTCGATGAGTGCAAATATTGTTCCTAAACATGCTTTTGCCCACAAGAATAGTAAGAATGAGTTTATGAGAAGCTTGCAAGCCGGTATGGAATCTTCAAGAATATAAAAAAAGGTTGCCTTATATGGGCAACCTTTTTCTATTATTCATATCGTAAACATTCAATCGGATCAAGCTTCGCAGCTTTATTAGCGGGTAGTAAACCGAATAGGATACCGATTAGCATAGAAAGTGCGACAGAAATCAGACCTAGTTTTATTGAAACAACAAGCGGCCATCCCGCAAACATTGCAACGATCCAAGCGAAGAAAATACCGAGCACAAATCCAATGAATCCGCCCAATGCTGTTAAGATACAAGATTCAATGAGAAACTGCATCAATACTTTCCCGCGCGTTGCACCAAGTGCTTTACGGATACCAATTTCACGCGTACGTTCTGTTACTGATACAAGCATGATATTCATAACACCAATACCACCAACTAAAAGTGAAATTGCTGCAATACCACCGAATACACTTTTTAATATGCCTGTGAAGCTATCAATCTCTTTTAAAGCGTCTTGTGGATTTGGTACTTTGAATTTCCCAGTATGCTCTGGTTTTTTCGCATCATTTAATGATTTTACAACTGCATCTTGCACAGCTTGCTTATCTTGACCTGGAGCAATTTTTACTGTTAAGCCGTCATAATTATTTTTCCCAAATAGAATAGGCCAGTTTTCAGCAGAGATAGCACCTTCTTTAAACTCCATGCCACCCATCATTGCTTTGATAGAATATACACCCACTACTTTATAAGGAGTACCTTTTATATCAACATATAAACCTTCCTCCCAAGAAGGGAACAATTTATCAAATGCATCTTTGTGTAATACGATTGTATGTTCAGGTTTATCTAAATCAGTGGCAGTGAACAACCTGCCGTGCTCAAGTTTGAAGCGAGATGTATCTTCAAAGTAATCGCCTTTTACACCAGTTATATCAATATCTAATTCTTTTTTTCCGGCATATACTTTCTCTTTTCCTCTAACATCAGGATATACATCTTGAACACCAGAAATTTTTGAGACATTGTCATACATGCTTGCAGATATTTTTCCATCCATATCAGAATAATCTTCTGTTGTATAGTTTACTGAAAATTGATCTTTCTTTTCTTTACCAATTTGTTCACGGAACTTTGCGTTTGTTCCATCTCCGATTGAGATGATTGTAATAATCGCACTAACCCCGATAATAATCCCCAACATCGTTAAAATAGAACGCATTTTATGAGCGAAGATAGAGGAAAGGGCCATGCGTATATTTTCGTTTGTGTTCAAAATTAACCTCTCCAATCTTGGACGATATTTCCGTCACGAATTACAATTTGGCGTGCTGCCGCTTCCCCAATTTCACGATCATGGGTAATCATAATGATTGTTGAGCCTTGTTTGTTTAATTCGTAAAAGAGGTCCATAATTTGTTTACTTGTCTTTGTATCAAGCGCACCAGTTGGTTCATCAGCTAAAATGAACTTTGGATTATTTACAATTGCACGAGCAACGGCAACACGCTGTTTTTGTCCACCAGATAATTCATTTGGCAAATGCGTGGCACGATCTGCTAGACCTACTTTTGTTAGTGCAGCTAATGCACGTTCACGTCGTTCTTTTTTATCTACTCCAGCGTAGATAAGAGGTAATTCTACGTTTTGTAGTGCATTGAGACGTGGGAGAAGCATGAAGTTTTGGAATACAAATCCGATTTCTTTATTACGAATATGAGCTAACTCCGTTTCAGACATGTTTGAAATGTTCTGTCCAGCTAACGAATAAGTTCCACTTGTCGGCCTATCTAAGCAGCCGATAATATTCATTAATGTTGATTTACCAGAACCAGACGGCCCCATGATAGAAGTGAATTCGCCTTGATTAAGTGTTACATCAATACCATGTAAGATTTGAACTGTTTCTTCACCGTTTTGAAAGGCTTTCGTGATGCCTCTTAAGTCAATCATTGGGCGTTAACCTCCATACCATCTTTTAAGTCTTTTTCTGGTTTAGAGATGATTTGGTCACCTTTTTTTACGCCAGACACTTTTGCTTCGCTATCTGTTTCAAATTCAACAGTAACAGCTTGTTCCTTTGTCTTACCATCTTTCACGATAAATACAACATTTTTATCGCCTTTTTTCACAATGCTGCTTTTTGGAACAACTGTACCAGTTGCTTCACCAGACTTGCTTGTTACGTATACGTGGAAGCCCGTTTGTAATTCTTCATTATTATCTAATGTAACAATAAATTGATAGTTAGATACTGTCTTGTTTTCATCCATGCTCTTTACCGGTGTTGTACCGATTTCAGTGACTTTTCCAGTCCATTTTTTTCCTGGTACCGTTTTGGATGTAACAGTTACTTCTTGCCCAACTTTTACTTGGGCTAATTCATATTCTGATAGCTGACCTTTTACTTTGAGAGGACCGGCAGTGCGAAGGGTAATACCGCTCATACCTGTTTTTTCATTCGCATTTTTTGCAATTTCTTCAATTACGCCATCAGCTGGGCTTGTTACAGAAAGTGTAGTGAGTTTTTCTTTGTTTGTTTGAATCATTTGATCAGCTTTTTCAACTTCAAATTTTTTCATTTCAAGTTGTGATTCAAGTTGTGTGATTTCAGTTTCTGTTGCTTTTAGCATCTCCCCAGGTGAACCGGCATTTTTATCTTTTTGTAATTTTTGTTTTGCTGCATTTAGTTGTTTGTTTAATAATTCTACTTCTTTATTAGCAAGTTTTTTTTGCATTTCGGCTTCTGTTACACCTAACTTCATGGAAGGATCATTATATTTAAAAAGTAGCTGTCCTTTTTTTACTTCATCGCCTTTTTTAACAGATAGCTCATATGTCCCTTTTGATGGATCAAATGCAATTGTTTCAATACCATTTGGAATGACTTCGCCACCAAATTTTTGTGCATTTTCAATTTGCTTTTCTGATACTTTATAGCTGCTGTAAGCTTTCGCTACATCGCCACCGCCAGCAAAAGCAAAATATGAACCTGCTGCAATTCCAATTGTTACTAAACCAGTAATGATTACTTTATTTTTCTTTTTCATTTATTTATCACCTTTTCGCTCGTTTTTGTATCTGTTTTCAGTATAGAAGAGAGAGAAAATATGACAAATCGTTTTAGCTTACAATAACATTACAGTTTTGTAAGGTTAGCGTATGGAGAGAAATAAGGTTGAGAATTTGTATATCTGGAGCCTTTTCATTTAGGGGGAGAGCAGATTGGTTGACGAGCCTTTTCTTTCTTACAATAATATTTATGAAGGAAAGGAGTGAGGAATATGAAAACGTACTTTGGAGCATTTCCGGTAGAGCCATTTGTTCCGTATTCAAAACAACATGTCATTATACTACTTCTTATCGGTATAGGAGCTTATTTTCTTTATCATTTTCAGGATCTACTTCGTCAAGAACAATGGAATATGATGGTTCGATATGCGATTGCCTTTTTATTTATTGGAAGTGAAATTGGACTTGATGTGTGGCAAGTGAAGGCTGGAATTTTTCAGTTGAGTACATCATTACCATTTGAGTTATGTACCATTAGTTTAGTATTAGCAACAATAATGGTTATTACAAAAAGTTATAAAGTATATGAAGTTGTCTTTTTTACAGGGATTATTGGGGCATCACAAGCCATTTTAACTCCAAACTTACAATATGCTTTTCCGCATTTTCGCTTCATAGAATATTTCATCGCACATGTATTACTCATTTTGGCACCGCTCTTTATGACATGGGTAGAAGGGTATAGGCCGACTTTTCAATCAATCAAGCGTACGATGATTTTTTTAAACATATTGATTCCAATTGTTTCGTTTGTGAATTATAAAACCGGTGGTAATTATATGTTTTTGGCGTATAAACCAGAAACAGCTTCATTACTTGATATGTTAGGTCCGCATCCATACTATATTATTTCATTAGAAATCGCTGCGTTTATTGGATGCCTAATCTTGTATATGCCATTTGTTAGAAATGAAAAACGCGTGCAAAAAGAATCACTAGGATCATAATCTAGTGATTCTTTTTTTGTAGAAAATATTTACAATTCTGAAAATTATTTATAAAATAAAGCGGAGTATCAATAGAATGGAAATTTGTATAGAGAGAAGGGGGAAAATGACAAGAAAGGTGATTTCAAATGGAATAGAGATTACAGTGCAATTTATTCTTTCTGTTATTGGTATTATTTGTTTAGGTGCTCTTCCAAAACTATTCGAAGGCTTACATATTAATTTTTCACAGTATGTACAGGCTTTAAAGATGTCAGTTATGAAACTGGTAGATGTTCCAAACTTAACGTATGGGATGAATCGACCGTTATTTCCACAACTATTTATTCATTATAAAGAAACGATGATTCTTTTTTTAGCTTCATTTTTTATTTCATTATGTATAGCTTTCTGCATTGTATATATGATGATGAGAAGTCGTTCGCATATACAGCGGCGCATTAAAACATTTCTGCTTTTTCTTGAGTCCATCCCAGACATTCTTCTTATTATCGGATCGCAAATTCTTGTTGTATGGTTTTTTCAAAAGACAGGGTTTTTACCTGTCAAAATTGCTGCGTTAAGTGGAGAATCAATTCGGGGGTTACCAATTATTTGCTTGAGTGTTCCTACTACAATTATGTTTGTGAAGTTGTTATTACTTCGCTTTGAAACAGAATTAGAAAAGGATTATGTTTTATTTGCACGGGCGAAAGGGTTTGATCGTTTCTATATTTTAAATCGTCATGTATTGCGGAATGTGTTGCTTAGTACATTGTTTTTTGCGAAAACAAATATTTGGTTTATGCTATCAAATTTGTATATTATAGAATGGCTTTTTAACACACATGGTATTTTTGTATTCATTAAAAATTATCAACCGATTGAAGTTTTTACAATGAGCATCTTACTTATTTATATCCCGATCTTTGTTCTATTTAAGTCATTTCATTATTTCGTTCCAGATGCGATGAAAGAGAGGGCGTAAGAGATGTGGAAATATATAAAGCGCGATAAAAAGTTTTGGTTTAGTATTTTATTTCTTGTCGTGTTAGTTGGACTTAGCATTGGGAATACATTGTGGAATGGAGGGCATATTCGCCAAGTTTCGCTGCAATATGACGCGCAAGGAAATGTAGAAGCTCCACCATTTTCGCCTTCATCAAAATTTTTATTAGGAACAGATCGAAAAGGTTATGATCTTTTACATTTAGTCATTGAAGGGGCGAAGTGGACTATTGGTATATCCGCTTTTATTGCGATGATGCGGGTGGTTTTAGGTATCTTTTTTGGTGTTATATTAGGAACCTATGTAAAAAGAGGGTTTTCAAAAATTGAAGCGTTTTTTGATAGCTTTACAGTTATTCCAACTGTTATGATTGCATATTTCTTTCTTCAGTTTGCAACTAGTTTTGTGAATGGAGCAGAGACGACTAGTTTCTTTGAGAGGGCATCATTTCAAGTCATATTGTTTATTGTGCTTGCACTTCCTACAATTTCTCTCTATATTGCGAATGAAGTGCGGAAATTACAAAAGGAAGAGTTTATAGACGCTGCTCGTATACTAGGAGGAAGTAAGCGGCATATTGTTGTGAAACATGTGTTTCCGCACTTATATATGACGTTTGTACTTGTATTGATGCAGCAGTTTATTCAAACGTTGATTCTTTTTCTTCATTTAGGATTACTTGAAGTGTTTTTTGGAGGGACGGTCCAGTTTGGAGGAATGGTCAAAGAGTTAGATTCTTACACACATGAATGGTCTGGTTTAATAGGTGTATACTTTCGCTCTCTATCAGTGCATCCATGGATCCCGCTCGTACCAATTACTTTCTTTGGGCTTACTATTTTTTCAGGGAATATGATTGCACGAAGTATAGAGGATGCGATAGCAAAAGTAAGGTTAGGAGAAATGAACAAAGACGAGGAAGTAGAAGAAGTAAAGTCTATTTCACTTCCTAAAGAAGAGTTATTTACATTTAAACATACGATGTAAAGAGCCTAGGAAACTGTTATTACATGTTAACCGTTCGTTCTTATACAAACATTGTATTAAGTGATAGAAGATGAAAAAGAAGCAAGCATTTTTTGTAATGCTTGCTTCTTTTTATTTAGTAGAAACTTCACCTTCCGTTTGTGTCTGCGGGATAAAGTATCCTACAATACCTCCAATAATTGCTGGGACAATCCAACCAATCCCTAATTTGTAAAAAGGAATTGTGCTTGCAATAGATGTAATAGCAGCTGGCATCATTCCCATATTATCAAGTGCGTGAATACAGCTAATAATGAACGCAGCAATCATTGCACCGATGTATACAGATGGTTTACGCTTCGTATATTTATCAATAAATGATACAAAAATTAAAATAATTGTAATTGGATAAAGAATAATTAACACAGGTAATGTAATTTTGATTAATAAGCTTAGTCCTAGATTTGAAATGATACAGCTGAAAATACAAACATATAATACAAGTTTTTTATACGAGACATTAGTTAATATATTTGTAAAATAGTTGGCAAATGCACTAACTACACCAATAGCTGTCGTTAAGCAAGCAAATATAATTGCGATGCTTAGCAAAACATTACCGCTTGTCCCAAATAATTGGTACATAACAGTTGCTAATAGCTGACCGCCATTTTCAAATTGACCAAGGTTTCCGTTCGATGCTCCGATATAGCCAAGCAAGAAATAAACAATCGTTAAAAAGAAAGCAGCGATACTTCCGCAAATAATTGTGTATTTTGCGATAGAAGCTTTTTCCGTTACACCGTTTTGACGAATCGCATTTACGACAATTGTTGACAAAACGAGAGCACCAATCGCATCTAATGTTAAAAATCCTTCTAAAAAACCTTTGAAAAATGGAATATCTTTATAATCGCCGACAGGATTTGCAAATGAACCTGTTGGTGAAAGGATTGCCTTCGTTGCCATAACTGCAATAACTCCAAGTAAAATTGGTGTTAATATTTTTCCAATATGATCAACTAATTTAGATGGGTTTAATGATAAGAAGTAAACAACCGTAAAGAAAATAAAGCTAAATAGTAACATGGAGTACCATTGATCATTAAAAAGTGGTGCGATTCCAATTTCATAAGAAACAGATCCAGTTCGTGGAATAACAAATAGTGGGCCGATTGAAAGGTAGATAATAATAGCTAATACTGCTGCAAACTTTGGATGAACACGGCTCGCTAAACTTTTAAAACTACCACCTGCAAGAGCAACGGCGACGATTGCTAATAATGATAAACCTACATCTGTAATAATAAATCCTGAAATAGAAACCCACATGTTTTCTCCTGAAGAAAGCCCAAGAAGTGGTGGGAAAATCATATTACCAGCGCCGAAAAAAACTGCAAATAGCAATAAGCTAATGGAGAGAATTTGCGATGGCTTTAAAGTTGTACGCATGTATAGAAAATCCTCCTAAATATCTTTTTGTCGAAAATTCAAATAACTTGTCGAGTAACTGTTATAATTTTAATCGTCTGATGACTAGAAAGCAACAGGAAACTTTAAAAAATTTTAAAAATAATGCGTTAAATTGAATAATTATGCCTTTTTGGAAAAACATCGGTATGGAAGTTAGGGAAAGATAGATGGACAATAAAAAATACACATATCAATAGGATATGTGTAGCTGAAAAAATTAAAAATAAATTTTTCGATCGCGTTCTTCTTTTAAAATTTCAACAGCTTCGCGGAAACGCTGGGAATGAACGATTTCGCGCTCACGTAAAAAGCGGAGGCTATCATTTATATCAGGATCATCTGATAAATCAATGAGCCACTGATAAGTTGCTCTTGCTTTTTCTTCTGCAGCAATGTCTTCATATAAGTCTGCAATTGGATCACCTTTTGCTTGTATGTATGTGGCTGTAAACGGAACGCCGCCTGCATTGTGATAAAATAGTGCACTATCATGATTAGCGTACTGAGCATCTAGTCCAGCTGCTTTCATCTGCTCAGGGGTCGCGTCTTTTGTTAATTTATAAATCATTGTTGCAATCATTTCAAGATGAGCAAATTCTTCCGTACCGATATCTGTTAATAAACCTATTACTTGATCAGGAATCGTGTAGCGCTGGTTTAAATAACGGAGAGCAGCTGCTAATTCGCCATCTGCACCACCGTACTGCTCAACTAATAATTTTGCAAGTGCTGGATTACAAGTACTTACTTTTACAGGGTATTGCAATTTTTTTTCATATATCCACATATTTTCTCTCCTTTATATTTGCCATGGCCAAGGACCTTTACTCCATTCCCACGGAGCATTAGAGTAGCTATTACCAAACTGTTGGAGTGGG
The DNA here is from genome assembly GCF_026241455.1 of Bacillus sp. DHT2. NCBI lineage: Bacteria > Bacillati > Bacillota > Bacilli > Caryophanales > Bacillaceae > Bacillus > Bacillus sp. DHT2. The sequence continues at coordinate 393,599 of NZ_JAPHWH010000003.1, read as the reverse complement.
CCATACTTTTCTTCAATTTTTTGCTTTTGCAATCTTCTTTTATAGGAAAAATCATTAAATTGATTTATCGCTGTAACATCATCTGGATGAGTATCTAGATAAAGCGTAAGTTCAACTAATACAAAATCGAGTTCTTGCAACTCTTTTATCCATTCATAATATTCATCTGGCAGTGTTTGAGTCACGATTCTTGTCACCTTCCTTTCTTATGGGGGCTTTCATAATAATCATAAAGAGCAGGCCATAAAGTGCCTTTTTGTAAGGCGTCTCTTGGAGGGAATTGTGGTAAATTAGTTGGTTGGAATCCCATATATAAATGAGGAGGGGTTGAATAAAATCTCTTTCCAATCGGCGGACAAGGATCTTTTGGACTATGGTAAGGTGTGTAAGATTTCATAAATTTGTCCATAATGCAAACCTCCTTTATAAGTGAAACATTCATCACTATGTATTGTATTCAGACATAATTGTTATTTATGACTCATATAGAAAAACTAGTAGGGTCAAGGAGGAAATGTACGTGGAGACTATTACAAATTGTATTGTATTAGAAGTAAGAAATTTAAAGGAAACATTATATTTTTATGAAGGTATCTTGGGATTTCAGCCGAGTAGACACCGGCCACAATTACATGTGCCTGGCGTTTGGTATGATATTGGTGCAACGAGAATTTGCTTCGTTTTAAATAGGGAAAAAGGCGGGGATTTCGGTGAGGAAGTGCCTTCTTATATAAATTTTAGTTTGCCATTTTGTGATATGGAAAAAGTACGAAAAAAATTAGAGTTCTATTGTGTGTCATTTCAAGAATTAGAGAGCTGTAAAACGGAGAAAAGAGGTATTATTGTGCATGATCCTGACCAGTATAGAATTCTAATTGCGCCGAAAGAGTAGATAAGGGGGGAGTTAACCGGATGAATAGTACGTATGAAGAAATCGCGTTGTTTGAACATAAATTCTGGTTGAAGGTTCTTGGCGATCATGCGCAGTTTCTTTTAGATGCTTTAGCTCAAAATGAAAGTGAAGATATTCAAAAAGCGATGTATTTTGTCCAAACATTTGATAGATTCCTCAGTAATATTCATACGGTAAATTTGATTGCATTTGCGAAAGATGCACATAAAGTAGCAGAGGAAATTAGAAAATTTAAGTTAAATATTATACAAAAGCAACTGGAAGGAAAAATTGTCATTCATTTTACACCAACTTTTATTAACCATATGGTGAACGAAGTGGAAGAGTACATAACGGTATTAGAATATTTAATAAAAGGAGAAGTGCCACCTGTTTTTCATGAATTGCATTATCATCTTGCTTGGCTAACGGATGCAGCGGGTCATGCAGGTGCCATTTCAGGTGGATTAGATCTGGTCGAGAAACGACTGAAAGAGAAGAGTGAAGAATATGAAAAGCATTTTGAACAGTTTTATTTAAAAGCTGTGGAAATGACAGGTTACTTACGGGCGGAGCTGCATTCTTTTCCAGCTCTAAAAAAATTTACAAAAGATGTTTCATTAGAATTAACACTATTCTCCCGTTTTCTTCACGAATTAGAAGAATTAGAGTTATCTAATCAAGTATTAAGCTTAATATCTGGAAGAATGGCAGACCATATGGCAAGGGAAGAATGTTATTATTTACTGAAACTAGCACAAGCCTCTGGGTTAGAGATGCCAAAGTGTAATCCGCTTTAATTTATACCATATAAAGTGAAACTTTAATTGGTGTGGGGCTTTGCCTCACATCAATTATTAGTTGAACCAATCGGGCTTTTACGGGCAGTTGATTCCCCACCTAATTTCTTTGCTTTCGCTGAATTTTGAGGAGGGGTCTTACTGCCCGTTAATGCGGGATAAAAATTCGCAATGATGTGGATTTTTATATGGTATTTTTGTTTTTTTAGGAGATGCTAGAAAGGAATTATAGAAAGGGGGAATAGAAATGCAATTAGCAACGCATGAATTACGTGACTTAAGTGAACTGATAGCGGGAGACTATAACACAATTAATACGATGTCTACATATATACAGCAAGCACAGGATGATGAGTTAAAACAAATGTTACAGAATCATCTTCCTCTTCATGTGCAAGATTATAATTTGAAGGTGGAATTTATACAAGGTGAGACAACTCCAAATATATCAAAGTTTCAGCCGTCTAAATTAAAACCAGTATTAGCTTCTTATACAGAGGCACCTTCACAAAAGTATTCCCCCGTTACACCAAGCGTCATTGCACAACCACCTAATGATCGAGCAATTGCGACTGGATATTTATTGAATCAAAAGTCTTCTGCGTTTAATTGTGCAGGTTCTTTATTAGAGTGTGCGAATCCAGAGTTAAGAACGCTTTTAGAAAATACCTTTTTAAATAGTAGTCACCATGCTTATGACATTTGGCAGTATATGGTGAAGAAAGGGTATTATCAGCTATCACCAGCACCAAGTTCTGAAATGCAAGCCATAGCGAGTATGTATCAGCCTATTAATGAAGGATAACCAAAAAAGATTGACAAGTTCTATCAAATATTTTAAGGTGATTTTATAAGATTGCGTATATAAAGGGGAGTAACTTGTCACAATAAAGTCGTCATTACAGGGAGAAACCCTCGGCTTTATTGGCAACGATTTGTTGTTAGTGAGACCTTTACCAGCAATGGTAAAGGCCCCTTATTGTTTTTTTTAGGACCTTTACTATATTTGGTAAAGGTCCTTTTTGTATGCAGAAAAAGGAGAGGTGAAAAATGAAAAAGTTTATAAACCGATTTCGATTTATGCTTCATTTTCGTCAATTTGGTCCATTTTTATATGACTTTTTTACATCAAAAGAAATCGCTATGAAAAAGAAAGTATTATCGATTGTATTTTTAATCGGGTATGTCGTATTTCCATTTGATATTATCCCTGATTTTTTGCTATTCTTTGGGGGATTAGATGATATTGCTGTTGTCTTATTTATTTTACAGCGAATTGTGAAAATGGCACCGAAGCACTTACAAGAAAAATATAATTTAAATAAAGGATAGGAGTTCATAAATGGAGCAGTTTATTTTAGATGTAATTGAGTATTTAAAGCAGTTTTCTTATTTCGGTGTAATTCTAGCATTAACATTTGAGTTTATTCCAGCAGAAATTGTGTTGCCGCTTGTTGGATATTGGGTATACGAAGGAGATATGAATTTTTGGTTCGCAGTATTAGCTGGAACGATCGGAGGAACGACGGGGCCGCTAACACTATATGCGCTCGGTTATTATGGTGGTCGACCGTTATTACTGAAATATGGAAAATACTTTTTTATAAAGGAAGAACAGATTCAAAAAGCAGATCATTTCTTTGAAAAATATGGACCAGCTGTGGCGTTTCTTGGCCGATTTATTCCAGGGGTTCGTACACTTATTTCAGTTCCATGTGGAATCGCCAAAATGAACATTTGGCAATTTAGCATATACACGTTTATAGCGATGTTGCCACTCACAACGCTATATGTATATGTAGGATTGAAATTAGGACCTCATTGGAAAAAAGCAGGTACGATTGTTGAACAATATACATTACCGATACTAGGGGTTGTTTGTTTCATTGTGATAGGAATGTTCATTTTCAAGTTTGTGAAAAAGAAAAATAAAGCGGAGTCTATGTGAAAGATGATGAGACTTTTGTTTGATTAAAAGTATTTTAGACGATAGAAAAAGTATTGGACTTAAAAGGTGCTTTCATATACAGAAAGCACCTTTTGTAACATAGATTATCTTTTTATATTGTGATTTATATGATTAAAATCTACTTTTATCCTCCAAACATCTTTTGGTTATCACATAATACTGTTTCTAGATTGTAAATTTAAATCCTTTTATATATTCCAGTAGGGCTAATCGACATCATATCTACTATTTAGTCTAATAGAGATTTAAATGGAACAACTATATATGAGTGATATATAGTTGTTCCATTTCGATTTGCCAACATATAAGTTGCGGCTATGAAGAACAAAAGGTGACCTGCACTCGTTTTTTTCTTTTTGTTTTAACTTGGCATGGGGCAGGAAGAGGATCTGACCGCTTCTATGCACGGCCGGATGCTCTCCCCCACCTAAAAATAAAGGTTTTATGTCGTTTTTTATTTGTATTTATATAGCTGTTGTGGCACTTTACAGGAAACTGACTGTATATTTACAAAGATGTAATATTTTTCATTATTCGTTTAAACGAGGTTAATATGTGTTAGATACAATAATCCTTGTACTGAATCAAACATATGAGGAGGATTTACGTGAGTAGGAACATGTTTCAGAAGGTAAAAGGTCTTATTGGATTATTAGCAGTTTTCATTTTAGCGTTTGTATCGTTTCCATGGAACACTTCCGCACAAACGGAAGAGAAGAAACAAGAGGAAAAACCGCAGGAGAAAAAACTTGTCTTTCCGGTTGTAAGTGACGTACATATTAAAAATAGCGGAACAGATGATACGTTCCGTTGGAAAAGAGCGATTGAACAGTTTAATACACTTGCGCCAAAACAAGACGCATTTGTTGTCGTTGGTGATTTTACAGATTCAGGGTCTAATCAGCAATATGATCGTTTTATGCAAGTATATAATCAATATGCCAATAAAGATGCAGTGAGAATGAATTCACTTGGAAACCATGATTATTGGAATGGTTTATCGGCAGAGGATGCACAAAAACGTTTCTTAGAAAAGACAGGAATGGAATCTATTTATTATCATAAAGTCGTGAAGGGATATCACTTCCTTGTTATGTCACCAGAAGATGGAACAACACATGGATATTATTCTGATAAACAAATTAATTGGTTGAAAGAAGAAATTGCGAAAGCAAAAGCTGATGATCCAGAAAAACCAATTTTCGTGTTCTTGCACCAGCATATTAAAGAAACTGTGTATGGTAGTCATGAATGGGGAACGAAGGACAGTGCAAAAATTAATGAAGTATTAAAGGATTATCCGCAAGCGATTACATTCTCTGGTCATTCGCACTATCCATTAGATGATCCAAGATCCATTCATCAAAAAGACTTTACATCTGTTGGAACATCTTCAGTAAGTTATATGGAAGTAGAGGGCGGGAAAGTTCAAGGTAATATTCCGCCAGGTGCAAGCGATTTAAGCCAAGGTTTATTAGTAGAGGTAGACGATAAAGAAGTAACAATTAATCGTCGTGATTTCCATACGAATTCTTGGACAGGTGAACCATGGAAGGTTCAACTACCAGCTAAAAAAGAATCGTTTAAACATGTAGAAAACCGCGATAAAGAAAAACCATCTTTCGAGCAAAATGCAAAGTTAAAAGTTTCAAATGTAACTGAGAGTTCAGTAACAGCGGCTTTCCCGCAAGCAGTGGATAATCTACTTGTTCATTCTTATCGTTTACAAGCAAGAGATAAAGAAACAGGAGAAATTAAAAATAAGTTATTAGCATTCTCAGAGTTTTATCGTGATCCAGTGCCAAAAGAACTTACGTTTACATTAGGTGGGCTAGATAGTGGAAAAACATACACGCTAGAAGCAGTTGCGATCGATTCATTCGAAAATGAAAGTGAACAGCCATTACAAGCAGAAGTAACAACGAAAAAAGAAATTATTGATCCGAATGTGAAAGTGCCAAAGGCGGATGTATTTGATGTTAACTTTTTAGATGGTACATTTAAAGATAACTCATCATTTGGAAGTAAAGGCGATGTAAAAGGAAATGTATCAATTGAATATGATAAAGCATTGAAAAAGCATGTAATGAAATTAAATGGAAAAGCAAACACATTTGGCTATATCCCGTTTTCAGCAGCGCAAAAAGAGAAAGTGGTGAATACATTTACATTAGAAACGGTATTTTCTATGAATGAAATTCGCGGTCAAGCTATTATGGAAAATACAGAGAGCGGCGGAATTGGATTCGAATCTACTGGAACTGGATATGTAGAATTATGGGCTCATATTGGTGGTAGCTATAAACGTATAGGTACACAATTAGAGGCAAATAAAACATATCATTTAACAGGAACGTATAATGGAAATGAATTAGCAATCTATGTAGATGGAAAAAAAGTAAATAGTCAGCCAGTGACAGGTAAAGTATATCATCCGAATGTACCATTCGCGATTGGTGCAGATCCAACAAGCGATGGTAACGGTGGAGTTCCATTACATGGACAAGTGGCGCTTGCAAAATTATATAGTAAAGCACTTACTTCATCTGAAATAGTAGCGGCATACAATGAGTTTACAAATCGCACAAAACTAGAAGAATTAAATGCTTTATATGAAGAGATTGGTAAAGCAAAAGAAACATTAGCCGGTTCTTATGAATTCGGTGAAAAGCCAGGCCAATATTCACAAGCTGCCTTTACAGAATTACAAACAAGTTATAATGGAGCAAAAGTAGTATTTGAAAATATGGCGACGACAGGTGAGCAAGCAGTTGGGGCATATCACAGTTTAAAAACAGCACATCAAACATTTGTACAATCAAAAGTAGTTGACCAAAAACCAGAAACGCCAAAAGAGAAATTACAAAAAACAATTGATGCAGCAAAAGCTTTATTAGCGAAAGTTCAAGTAGGACAAGAACCAGGACAATATCAAGAAGTTCCAGTTAAAGCATTAGAAGGAAAAATCAAAGTAGCGGAATCTGTAGTAAAAGATACAAAAGTAAAAGATCAGTATGTAGAAACAATGAATCGTACATTAGAATATGCGATGCAGCTTGTTGAAAAGAGTGTAAATAAGTAAACAAAAAAAGAAGCTTGTCATGGCAAGCTTCTTTTTTGTTATACTAAAAGTAGAAAGACAGGATAAGGGAGCGAAAGATTTGGAAGAGAAAAAGCTAAAAAGAATTCTTGAATATGTATGGATTGCAGTTGTGCTCCTTGTTGGATATTATTTTTTGAAAGATAAAAGCAAATGGGTTCTGTTTTTAATGACTTTTCTATTAGCAGGATTAGGAGCGTTGTTTATTAACTTTTTCTTTGATAGTGTAACTGCATGGAAAAAGAAAAAGAAGGAAACAAAATAATAAAGTAAAACTTTAATCAGTGGGGGATTTCTTCATCCCCCACTAATCGGGCTTTTGTGGGCAGTTCATGTGGGATAAAGGAGAATGAATATGAAAAAATGGAGGCCTGTGTACCAATTGGTATTGTAAATGATTCGTTACCAATAGGAAATTGTGCCTGGTTTACAGCTTGCATCGACATATTGTTCATTCTACAAACGTTAACAAAAAAACAAACTCGAACGTAAAGCAGCTCGCTAATATAGCGAGCTGTTTTTCATGCTTTTTTTTGTTCATCATTATTTTCTTTGGTCAGTAAATGGCTATTACGTCTAGAGTAGAAGAAATATACACATAGTCCAATGACAAGCCAAACAGCAAATCCTTTCCAAGTTGTTGCAGAAAGGTTAATCATTAAATAGAGACAACAACAAATTGCAACAATTGGTAATATAGGTACGAATGGTGCACGGAAACCTCTTTTTAAATCTGGGTGTGTTTTGCGTAAAATAAGTACAGCAAAGCAAACGAATGTAAAGGCTGTTAGTGTACCGATGTTCACTAAATTTGCAAGTAGATGTAAATCTAGTAATCCTGCTAATAAAGCTGCTGCAATGCCAGTAATCCACGTATTTAATAGAGGTATTTTAACTCTTTGATTCACGCGAGCTAATGCTTTTGGAAGTAGCCCATCACGGCTCATTGCATAGGAAACGCGAACTTGCCCATACATAACGACTAAAATAACGGTTGTCATTCCTGTCATTGCACCGACAGCTAATAATCCAGCAATGGTGTCTTCACCAACGAAATGAAGCGCAAAAGCAACTGGATCTGAAACATCTAGTTGTGTATAAGGAACCATCCCTGTTAAAACAAAGGATACAATCATATAGAGTACCGTACAAATGAGAAGGGAACCGATAATTCCAATTGGTAAATCTCGCTGTGGTTTTTTCGTTTCTTCAGCAGCTGTTGCAATGGCATCAAATCCTAGAAAAGCAAAAAATACTGTTGCTGCACCTGTAATAATCCCATCATATCCAAATGGTAAAAACGGTGTCCAATTTTCCGGTTTGACGTATTTTGCACCTGCTACGATAAAGGCAATAATCACTGCTAATTTAACTAATACCATAATATTATTAATGCGAGCACTTTCGCGTACACCGAAGCTAAGAAGCAGTGTAATAAAAAGTAAAATACATACAGCTGGTAAATCGATTATTCCGCCTTTTCCCATTCCAGGGGCCGAGGCGATAATGGCGGGTAGATGAATATTAAATCCGGAAAGTAACGATTGTAAATATCCTGACCATCCGACAGCAACCGCCGCAACTGCCAGTAAATATTCTAGCATTAAACACCAGCCAACAATGAAGGCAACGACTTCTCCAACTGTCATATACGCATATGTGTAAACGCTTCCTGAAATAGGGATAGAAGAAGCAAATTCTGCATAGCAGAAGGCCACACATGCACAGGTAAATGCAGCAATAAGAAAAGATAGCATAATACCAGGACCAGAATGTTTGGCCGCAACAATACCTGTTAAGACGAAAATACCTGTCCCAATTACAGCTCCAATTCCTAAAAAGGTTAAATCTAACGCAGTTAACGTTCTTTCTAATTGCCGTGGTGATTCAGTAGTAAGTGGTTTTTTTCGTAATAATGATTTCACTTGGACTCTCCCCTCATTCTTCGATTTTCACAACTGCGAATATAATACGAGCCCACTGCAAAATAGTCCATAAGCGAATAGAGGTACAGTTGTGTGCTTTGATAAAAAATCTAGAATTGCTGTAGTCATTTTATTATAATTCAGAATATTTTGTCAAATAAAAATGTAACAAATAAAATCTTAGATGTAAGGAAAAACTAACACCAAAAATAGATGTATTTTATAAAGTAGGAGAAGATATTATGCTGTTTTATTTTGAAATTGTCGTTATTTTACTTTGTACGAAATTAGCTGGTGATATTAGTGTTAGACTTGGTCAACCATCGGTACTAGGAAAATTAATTGTTGGAATTATTATTGGTCCCGCTGTTTTTGGAATTATTAATAGTTCTGAACTTATTGATGAACTTAGTGAAATTGGTGTTCTGTTACTCATGTTTATGGCAGGATTAGAAACTGATTTAGAGGAATTAAATCGCAATTTGAAATCTTCATTCGCAGTAGCGATGGGAGGTATCATTTTTCCTTTCCTCGGTGGATATTTGGCGGGACTCGCATTTGGGATGTTACAATCACATGCCATTTTCCTAGGATTACTGCTCTGTGCAACATCAGTGAGTATTTCTGTTCAAACATTGCGAGACTTAGGGAAAATGAATACAAGGGAAAGTACAACAATTTTAGGGGCTGCTGTATTTGATGACGTTATCGTTGTTATTTTATTAGCCTTTGTTATGAGTTTTTTAGGCACACAAGATGTGAGTATTACACTTGTTATCGCTAAGAAAATCATTTTTTTCGTAAGTATTGTTTTCATTGGATGGAAAGTGGTTCCGTGGATTATGAAAATGTTGGTGCCGCTCCGTGTGTCAGAGGCGTTAATTAGTGCAGCACTTATTATTTGTTTTTCATTTGCTTACTATAGTGAGCAAATGGGGATTGCTGGTATCATTGGTGCATTTGCTGCAGGGATTGCCATTTCACAAACAACATATAAACACGAAGTAGAACATAAAATAGAACCGATTGCCTATGCGATTTTTGTACCAATCTTTTTTGTTAGCATCGGGATGGAGATTACATTTCAAGGTATCGGAAACCAAATTTGGTTTATTGTCATCATGACGATTGTTGCCATTATCACAAAGCTAGTGGGGTCAGGCTTAGGAGCGAGGTTAACAGGTTTTAACTTAAAGTCTTCGATTAGCATTGGGGCTGGGATGGTATCGCGTGGAGAAGTAGCGTTGATTATCGCAGCTAATGGATTAACAGCGAATCTATTGGCGAAAGAAAATTTCACTGCAATTGTAATTGTTGTTATCCTTACGACGATTATTACACCACCGTTATTGAAGAAGTATTTTGTGTAAAGAAAGGGGCTTATCGAATGTCGATAAGTTCCTTTTTTATGAATATAAAAAATAGTAATAGTGTAGAGTGGCGAAGTAATAATTGTGTTAAAATTTATGTGTGCTTTAGTACTAGAAGGAGAAAAATGAATGAAGATTACATGGAAAAAAGTTATATGTGTAGTTGTAATTCTTTTAATGTGTTTACCATTTACATTAGGAAAAGAATCAAAAGTTAAAGATTTTCCTGTTTCTGTTTTCTCTTCTTATATTGCAGGAGATGATTCGAAAGGATATAGATACACTTCCTTTTTACCTGATGCTGCAATTTGGATAAATGGATGGGAAAAGAAGTGGTCGGAAGGAGAAAGGACGGTCTATCAAAAAGGAGATCGAATTGTAAATGTGTTTCATCCTCCTGGTGAAGATGTCTTTTATCTTTATGATTCGCAAGATATGGAATTGGGATATGAAAAATAAAAGCAACCGTAAGGAATGGGGGATGAATGGTGAAGGCGTCAACGCTACTATTTAAAATAGAAAATCATATGAATCAATTTTCACCAGCTGAAAAAAAGGTTGCCAAGTATATAATGGAGAATGCAGAATTTGTTCCTAATTTAACAACAAAGGAAGTTTCTAATAATGCAGGATCCAGTGAAGCAAGTGTCGTACGCTTTTGTAAAACGATTGGTATAGGAAGTTTTAAAGCTTTTAAGTTAGCGCTTGTTAGAGAATTAACAATTGCCGATTATAATATTAATGATTTTTCAGTGATGAACACAGAGGATAGTCCGTTTGATTTATTCAATAAAGTTACATATGTCAATAAGGCTGCGATTGAAGCGGGTATTACTGCTATTGATAAAAAAGAGTTAGAAAAAGCAGCAGATGCCATTTTAGGAGCAAAGAAAATATTATTTTATGGAGTGGGTGGATCAGCTACGCCAGCAATGGATGGAGCGTATAAGTTTACTCGTCTAGGGTTTACGGCTATGATGCTATCTGATTTTCATATGATGCTCCCGCTTGTTACTAACTTAAAACAGGGAGATATATTTGTCGCTCTTTCAACATCTGGCCGGACGAAGGATGTACTAGAAATGGCGCAATATGCTAGTAGACAAGGTGCTACTGTTATCGCTATTACAAAGCTAGATCAATCGTCTCCGTTATATAAAGAATCACATATCCGTCTTTGTATGCCAGATGTAGAACAAGATCATCGCATTGCAAGTATTGCTTCAAGAATGACGCAACTTAATATAATTGATGCTTTGTATGTGATTACATTTAATAGGATAGGTAATCAAGTGTTGGATAAATTTACAGAAACAAGAGAAGAAGCAGTACGATTACGGAAATTGAAGTAAAGGAAAAGATGAGATGAAACTCATCTTTTTATTTTGGTTAAATAGACACAATTTTGTTATAAAAAGAAATTTCGTTTCATAAAATACAATACAAATATTGATTTTAAGTTTCGTGAAGTTATAATGAAAGTGTGAAATTAAATTTCAAAGAAGGTGAGAATATGTTAGAGAATTTATCAACAGAACACCGAAATGAAAATACGATGAATTTAGACGAGATGAGCATAAGAGAAATTTTACAAACAATGAATCGAGAAGATTGTAAAGTCGCTGTAGCGGTTGAAAATGAAATCGAACAAATTGAAAAAATTGTTCAAAGTGTTGTTTCATCTTTTCAAAATGGTGGACGATTAATTTATATTGGCGCTGGTACAAGCGGACGACTAGGAATTTTAGATGCTGTCGAGTGTCCACCGACATTTGGGACAGATGAGAAACAGGTACAAGGATTTATAGCAGGTGGATTGAAAGCGTTTACTAAAGCTGTGGAAGGTGCAGAGGATCGAGAAGATCTTGCAGTAGATGATTTAAAGGCGATTCAGTTAAGTAATAAGGACACTGTTATTGGAATCGCTGCAAGTGGTAGAACACCTTATGTAATTGGTGGATTAAAATATGCAAATTCTACGGGAGCAAGTACAGCTAGCATTTCCTGTAATAAGGGAGCAGAGATAAGTAAATTTGCAAAAATTAGCGTGGAAGTAGAGACAGGTGCAGAAGTGTTAACAGGATCTACACGCTTAAAGGCTGGAACCGCACAAAAGTTAGTACTGAATATGATTTCAACTGCTTCTATGATTGGCGTAGGGAAAGTCTATAAAAATCTAATGGTTGATGTTCAGTCGACAAATGAAAAGTTAGTCGAGCGTTCCAAACGAATTATTATGGAAGCGACGGGAGTAGATTACAAAGAAGCGGAAGCATATTACGAAAAAGCAAAGCGTAATGTGAAAGCAGCAATCGTCATGATATTACTACAGTGCGAATATGGGGAAGCACTTGAAAAATTAACAGATGCGAAAGGATTTGTGAAAAAGGCATTATAAAAAGTGGGGAGGGGGATTTTACAATGAAGAAAGAACAGCGGGTGGCAAAAGAGATTACAGAGCAACTTGGGGGAACGAAAAATATTCGTGGTATTGCACATTGTATGACGAGGTTACGTTTAACACTTCATGATGAAAGTAAAGTGAATATGGAACTTTTGAAAAAAGTAGACGGTGTCATGGGTGTGATTGAAGATGAAACATTGCAGGTCGTAGTTGGGCCTGGAACTGTAAATAAAGTAGCAGCCGAAATGGAGACTTTGACAGGGTTACGAATTGGTGATGTTGCTGATTACCACCTTGAAGATCTTGGCCAAGAAATGAAATCAGCAATCAAGAAGAAAAATAATACGCCTGTTAAAAATTTATTAGGAAAAATCGGTAATATTTTCATTCCATTAATTCCAGGTCTTGTTGCATCAGGAATTATAAATGGTGTCGCTAACTTTGCTAAAAATGCGGGGGCAGATCCAAATGCAACATGGCTGCAAATGTTACTTTTAATTGGCGGTGGTATTTTTACATTCTTAGGTATTCTAGTTGGCTGGAATACGGCAAAAGAATTTGGTGGAACTCCAGTTCTCGGAGCGATTGCAGGTATTTTAATTTTCAACCCAGCTATGGCAAATGTGAAACTATTTGGTGAAGCAATGGTGCCGGGGCGCGGTGGATTATTCGCTGTAATCTTTGCAGCATGGCTTATGGTTGTAGTGGAAAGACAAGTGCGAAAAGCAGTACCAAATGCAGTTGATATTATTGTGACACCGCTTATTACGGTATTAGCAGTGAGCTTAGTAACGATGTTAGCAATTCAGCCAGTGGCTGGTTTTCTATCTGATGGAATTACAAGTGGCATTAATGCAATTTTAGATGTTGGCGGAGCATTTGCAGGCGCTGTACTCGCAGGAACATTTTTACCGCTCGTTATGGTGGGACTACATCATGGTCTAACACCTATCCACATGGAATTTATTAATCAAACTCATGTAACACCGTTACTACCGGTTTTAGCGATGGCAGGAGCGGGGCAAGTTGGGGCAGCGATTGCGATTTATGTAAAAACGAAAAATAAGCGTCTTCGTAATGTAATTAAAGGAGCACTACCGGTTGGTTTCTTAGGAATTGGTGAACCTTTATTATATGGGGTCACATTACCACTTGGTAAACCGTTTATTACGGCTTGTTTAGGTGCAGCTGTTGGAGGTGCATTCCAGGCAGTTATGAAAACGGCTTCACTCGGAATTGGTGTATCAGGATTATCGTTAATTCCGTTAATCGCTGATAATAAATATTTATTATATTTTCTTGGTCTTGTCATTGCTTATGTATTTGGTTTTATCTTTACGTATTTCTTCGGGTTTAAAGAGGAAATGGCAGAGAACATATAGAGAAAGGGATTCCTTTCTCTTTTTTTCATGATAAGTAGAAGGAGAGATTACTATGATAGGAGTTTCAATATATCTTTCAAAGGATCGGATAGAAGAGCAAGAAAAATGGTTGAAAACGGTAAGCGAATACGGCTTTACGTCTATTTTTACTTCTCTTCATATTCCAGAAGACGATCCTACAACTTATAAAGAGTTAATACAAATACTTGGGAAGCAAGCGGAAAAATATGAGATGGAACTAATGGTGGATGTTTCACCAAATTCTTTACACCATTTAGGTCTTATGTATGAAAATGTGGAACAGCTATTAGATTGGGGGATTACTGGGTTACGTATTGATTATGGTATAGATCCGAAACAAATTGCACGTATATCACACAAAATGAAGATTGCATTAAATGCTAGTACAATTACTGAATCATTTTGGAATACGCTTCTTGAGGAAAGTGTGAGAGTAGATTGTGTAGAAGCATGGCATAATTTTTATCCACGTCCTGAAACAGGGCTTGCTAAATCATTTTTACAAAAGCAAAATCAATTTTTGCGTGAATGCGGTATAAAAACAATGGCATTTATTCCAGGTGATGGTGAAAAAAGAGGACCTTTATATGAAGGGCTTCCTACATTAGAAAAACACCGATATATGCGTCCGCTTGAGGCATATTTGGAACTTGTGGAAGATTGCTTCGTTGATAAAGTATTAATTGGAGATATAAGTGGGAGTTTACAAAGAGTACAAGAAATTACAAGTGCAAATAAAGGGATTATTCCAATACGTTATAAACCGCTGATTAGTGAAAGAGAAGTATTAGAAACAGTAGAGCGAGTACATACGAATAGGCTTGATCCAGCGCGTGATGTCATTCGTTCTGTAGAATCAAGAGAAGGACATACTATTATTTTACCAGCGATGAATACAGTTCAAAGAAAGATAGGGAGTATTACAATTGATAATGAACTGTACGGTAGATATGCAGGTGAAATACAAATCGTTATAAATGATCTATCAGAAAATGAAAAGGTGAACGTAATTGGAACGGTTTTCGAGGAAGATCTATCATTATTGTCTTACGTAAATGCAGGAAAGAAATTTGAACTTATCTCGAAAGAATAGAAAATTATTGATGTTTTTTCGAATGTATTTCCACATGTCGAGCCTTGTAGGAGTGCTATTTTTTGTTAAACATTATCCGTAAAATGGATAATGTTTTTTTATTTCTATTAAAAAAAGTATTTGACGAATAAAAAGAAACAATGTATTGTTTTGTCTTGTTAATAAAATGTTTATATAACAAAACAAAAAGGAGAGTTTAGAATGAATCAATATATTGGTAATTTAATTATTCGTATTGTGCTAGGAGTTACGTTCTTTGCACATGGCTTAGCAAAGTTTCAATCAGGTATTGATAATGTAGCAGGTTGGTTTACAAGCATTGGCTTACCAGGTGGTCTCGCATATGGGGTTGCAACATTTGAATTAGTTGGTGGTCTATTATTAATCATTGGCTTAGGTGTTAGATATGTGGGATTATTATTTGCTCTTATCTTGGTTGGTGCAATTGTAAAGGTAAACGGAGCAGCTGGTTTATTAGGAGACGGAAAGAATCCTGGATATGAATTAGATCTTGCATTATTAGCAATGGGTGCGTATTTATTTGTTGTAAAAGCAGAAGGGTATGTAGATCGTTTCTTAAAAGAAAAAGTACTCAAAGCAAAATAAATTATTATATAAAGCACTGTTCTTTTCTGAAGAAGATTTATGAAAAGAACAGTGTTTTTGTATATATCTATTTTGCTGGGGAATTTTTTGGATATTAAAGTATTGACTTGGCACTTGGTTGTAACTATAATTATTACAACGGAGCAATTAGCAATGAAGTGTGAGTTGTAAATAGATAGCATATTTTTTTGGTCTAATTGTAACTATTTCAGTTACAACTCAGGGTTATTATAACAAGTAAGGAAATATAAAATAATAAAAGTGTAAATGTATATAGAAAAATGGAGGAAACAACATGTCAAAATTACATTTAGAAGTCTTTACAGGATCTGAACAAGCCTTTCAAGTTACATCAACGATCATTTATGGAGACAAAGATGCAATTCTTGTGGATGCACAATTCTTATTAAGTGATGCACACCGTTTAACAGCTCAAATTATTGAAACAGGAAAGAACTTAACTCATATTTATATTACGCATTTTCATCCAGACCATTATTTTGGCTTAAATGTATTACATGAAGCATTTTCAAATGCAAAAATTGTAGCATTGCCAAATACCGTAGAAGATATTCGAAATACATTTGAAAAGAAAGTTGAGCAATGGAAACCGTCTATTGGACATAATGTCCCTCATCAACCTATTATTCCCGAGGAGTTAAAAGAAGATAAGCTTATTTTAGAAGGGAACGAACTGCTTGTTAAAGGTGGTTTACAAGGTGATACACCTAATAACAGTTATGTATGGATTCCGTCATTAAAGGCTGTGATTACAGGGGATATTGTTTATAACAACACATTCGCATGGACGTTAGAAACGGATGTAAAAGCTCGTACTAAGTGGTTAGAAACATTACAAGAAATTGAAAACCTACATCCAGAAATTGTTGTAGCTGGTCATCGTGGTTATGATACACCAAATACAGCAGATGCAATTGAACATACTCGTAAATATTTAATCGCATTTGATGAGGTTCTTGCGGAAAACCTTTCAAGTGAAGAAATTCAAACTGCAATGAAGAAATACTTTCCAAATGTAAAAGCACTAGAAATCGGACTTGTTTTAGCAGCAAATGCATTTGGAGGGAAGAAATAATGGAACAAAAAACAAATTTAGAGATTATCCGAAGCACATATGAAGGGCCATCTTCTTCAAATGCAAAACATTTACTAGAAGCTCTTTCTGAAAAAGTAGAATGGACAGAGGCGGCTGGTTTTCCTTACGGTGGGACATATATTGGTGTGGAAGCAGTAATGGAGAATGTATTTAGTCGTTTAGGATCGGAATGGAATGATTATAAGGCGAGTGTAAATATGTACCATGAAGTAGAAGGAAAAGATGTCATCATTGCTGAAGGAGTTTATTCGGGAATTTATAAAGAAACTGGCAAAGCATTTGAAGCAGATTTCGTTCATGTATGGCAGCTTGAGAATGGAAAAATCGTAAAGTTCAAGCAATATGTGGATAGTCACGTTGTTAGGGAAGCGATGAAAGCTTAAAAATGATAAACAAATGGAATCGGCTATTTGCAGGCTATTCCATTTGTTTTTGTAACAATTAGAGGAGATATCAAAATACATAATATGAAAAAATGGATAATAAGGGCGATTACGACTATCGCAATTGTAATGGGTGTTATATTTGGCGCTTATAAATTTCTTGAGTATGCCGAAGTAGAGGATAAACGTTTAAAGGAGCAGAAAGTAATTGCTCAAAAGGAAAAGAAGGTAGTGGAAGAAACGCCGCGAGTTAGTGAAGATGAAATCATATCTACTATGCATAAGATGGTACATCAAAAAGTAAAATCCTCTGAGAAATGGGGATTTATTGAAATGACACAAAAGGAAATTCGTAATGCAAAGAAAGCTGTAGAGAGTAGCAAAAATTTTAATTATAAATCAAAATTACTTTCCATTTTAGAACGCTGGGAAAGAGGGGATTTTTCGCAAACAGTTGAGGAACATAACTTTTTTTGGGAAATTCAAGGCGGTGATACTGGAAAAGCAACAGAACGTTTATCGCCAGCAGAAGAACAGCAATATTTAAAAGAAATGAGAAGTAAAAAGTGAAGAATGTAAAAACATCGCCATTATGTTAAAGATAATGGCGATGTTGATCTATTAAGAGTGCTGCCGTACTAAAGTTTGGCTAGGCTGATGAGCAACTGTTTTAAAATGAGAAAATAAATAACAGCCAGTAACAACGATAATCGTCCCAAAGATTTGGATCCAAGTTAGTTCTTCTCCTAAGAAAAGAAACGCTAAAACGGCAGTGAAAATTGGATTGAAATTTAGGAAGATACCTGATGTAGTTGCTCCTAATTTTTGAACGCCAATATTCCAAAACACCATACAGACCACAGTTGAAATTAAGCCTGTGTATAGTATTGAAGTGATAAATGAAGCATTAATATGAGAGACCGTAAAGTTTGGTATGTTAAATGGAAGCAATATGATAACGCCAAAAACTCCTGAATACAAAGTTGCCATCATCGGCGTAGTTGTTTTTGTTGCCCATTTACTACAAACAGAATAAATGCCCCAAATACAAACCGCAGCCATCATCCACAAATCTCCACTATTAAAATGTAATGAAAATAACAGTGCGATATTTCCTTTTGAAAGGACGAGAATTACACCAAAAAAAGAAAGAATCATAGAAAGAATTTGAAGTATATTTATTTTTTCCTTTAAGAATAAAGATGAAAAGAGTGCAATTGAAATCGCGTTTAACGTAGAAATAAGTCCAACGTTTGTTGCGGATGTTTCTTCTAATGCTAAGAATTGAAAAATGTTAAAGAGAACAACGCCAGTGACTCCCATAAGTAGTAAGGGAAGAATTGCAGCGCGCGGTGGAAAAAGTTTCTTTTCTTTAAACCAAACAATTGGTAATAGACAAACAATCGCAATGATCCATCTTAAACTTGTGAGAGTCATCGGAGAAGCATGATCGACAAGAGATTTTCCAACGACAAAGTTCCCCCCCCATAGTAAGCTTGTTAGCAATAATAAAAATACATAAAAATAAGGCATAGTTTGGAACTCCTTTTATTAGTGTATAAATTGAAAAACTGATAAAAAACCTTTCTTTTTTGGGGGAAGAGAGGATCCGTCCATGGATAGAAGCGGTCAGGTCCTTTTTTAGCCCCATGCCGAGAAAAAACAAAAAGAGAAAATGAGTGTATGTCCTTTTTTGTTTTCATAGCAGTGACTTATATGTTGAAAACACAAAATGGATTTATATCGTATGAATTGTAAATAATTTTAGCATTTTTCTTTGTTATCTAATATATTCTTTTGTATAATGGTGAAAATTCAATAAAATGTTTTGTTAAGGGTTATAATTAAGAAATTTTATTCAATTTCATTCAGTGTATTATATGTTTTTCCGAAGAATCGTCGGTAAAGAAAAGGAGGGTTTTTATGGAGTCATCAGTTATTAAAGTGTTAGATGATTTAGACGTACAAATTTTAGATATTTTACAAAAGGAGTCACAAGTAAGTAATGCCGAACTTGCACGTCGTGTTAATTTATCACCGGCTGCGATGCATGCACGAATAAAAAGGCTAGAAGGTGAAGGTTTCATCGATAAACAAGTCGCGATTTTAAATCAAGAAAAGCTTGGATTCGATTTATTATGCTTTATTTTTATGAGTACAAATATTCATCAATCTGAAAAACTAGAGGTATTGGAAAGAGAACTGGAATCTATGCCTGAAGTGCTGGAGTGTCATTGTTTAACAGGTGAATATGATTATTTACTAAAAGTCGCGAACCGAGATCGAAAGGAACTGGAGCATTTTATTAGGAAGTTAAATAAGTTAGGAATTACAAGGATACAAACGAGCTTAGCGCTGCGTGAAATTAAGTATTCTACAGTATTACCGATAAGAGATTCGAAAACAAGTACTGAATGAGATATAAAACCATTTTTTAGATGGGAGAGAGGGTCCGATCATGCGAAGAAGCGGTCAGGGCCTTTTTTAGCCCTATGCCATGTGAAAACAAAGGGAGAAAATGAGAGAGATCTTTTTTTATTTTCATAGCATCGACTTGTATGTTGAAAAAGCAAAATAATTTAATATAGGACTTATTTTTTGGAATGAGTATATCTAAAATTCAGAATAATAATTGACGTGTTTAAGGAGTGGGTGTATTATTATATAAATTTATGAATTAATATACATTTTAAGTTATAAATATTTAATTTGAGGAGATAAATCATGCGAATTTCAAATGCAATTACAAGTGATGTGAAAGAAATATATAACTTAATAGAAATATATTCGAAAGAGGGAGTTGTTCTACCGCGCTCACTTTTGTCCCTTTATCAGTATTTACAGTGTTTGTATGTTGTGAAAGAGGAAGGAGAAATTTTGGGAGTTGCTGGTTTACATGTTTTAGGAGAAGATCTTGCCGAAATACGATCATTAGTCGTATCGGATACATATGCAGGTAAAGGGTTAGGACGTATGTTAGTCAATCATGTAATAAGTGAGGCTTCTAAAATAAAGGTAAGAAGGGTCATTTCTTTAACGTATCAAACTACATTTTTTAAGAAGTGTGGATTTGATTTTGTTGATAAGGAATCGCTACCTGAAAAAGTGTGGATTGATTGCAGACATTGTCTGAAATTTGATTGTTGTGATGAAGTTGCGATGATTCGGTATGTGATTTGAGGTTTAGTATGAAATAGATAATTAAGATAAACAGAAGGAGGAGGGGATAGCCTCCTCGTTAATTAAATTAATGTATGTCCACCTTCAACATGAAGAGTAGTTCCAGTGACAAATTGATTTTGCATTAAATATAGTACACCATCAGCTACATCTTTTGCCTGTCCAACTCGTTTGACAGGGAGTTTATTTGCTATCTCCTTATAAAATTTGTCCCGCGCTTTCAGCGGCATTTTGCTACGTGACGGTGTATCAATAATGCCAGGAGAGACGATATTTACGCGAATAGGAGCGAGTTCTAATGCTAATGTTTCTCCAAGATTAGAGACTGCTGCATTTACTGCACCAAGCGTAGCTGAACCAGCCATTGTTTTATAGGCAACTACGCCTGAAAATAATGTGATTGATCCGTCTTTCGTAATCTTAGGTGCACCATATTTTGCAGCATAGAATTGTCCCCAAAATTTATTTTCGAACAACTGGCGCGTTTTGCTTACTTCTGTATCAAGGAAAGCTCCTCCGAATGTTTCAGCTGCTGTAATAACTAAATGATGGATTGTATTTATTTCTTCAAAGAATGATTGTACTTGTTGCTCGTTTGTTATATCAAGTGTATAAGTTGTTACATTTCCCGCTAATACCTTTTGTGCCTCTTTTAATTTGTCTTCGGATCGGCTGGCGATAATAACATCTGCACCTTGCGCTAATACCAATCTTGCTGTTTCTAAACCAATACCTGAACTCCCGCCAATAATAGCTACTTTTTTTCCTTTTAGCATCTTTATGCCTCCTAATTATTTCGTTTTTACTTTGTTGCCATCATTGTAGTTTGAAGAATTCCATATTTGAAGTAGTGATATTTATTTCATATAGTTACATTTCGGAAAGTTTTTTATTATATAAGGGGAATCGGAGCGGAAAAAATTTAAAGTACTTTAACTAACAAAAAAGGACCCACGGGTCCTTTTTTGTTAGTTTTCTAGAGTTAGCCCAAAGCGCTTTAATTCGATAAAAATACCTTCTAATTGTTTCCCTTTATCCGTGAGGGTATATTCCACTCGGGGAGGAACTTCAGGATAAACCTTTCTTGTTACAATACCTTGGCCTTCTAATTCCTTAAGGCGAAGTGAGAGTGTTTTTGGGCTGATACCATCCATTGATTTTAGCAAATCACTAAAGCGCAATGTTCCTTCAATAAGAAGGTCCCGAATAATTAAAAATGTCCATTTTGTTCCAATTACGTCGAGTGTTTTTGCAATAGGACAAGGTATACCAGGTGAACCTTTCGTTAATACAATCGGATCTATATTGCTCATGGAAATAGCCTCCATAAAAATTTTTTGAATTGATTTGCTTTATAGTATCACAAAACTATCCTTTTAGTAACTATATGAAAAAAATATCACTACTTCCAAAAGGGAAATTACTACATATAAAATAGTGTTAGGAACCACAAATAATTTCTAAACTAAGGAGGTGACTATGATGAAAATAAAAAATCAAACAAAAAAGTTATGGTGGTCATTTAGTTTTCTCGTGCTTTGCATTGTCGTAATCGGTACCGTGCTTACTGCGTGCAGCAATACAAAAATGTCTGCTTCTAAAAGTGAAATTCAATTGTTGAAAGGCAAGCCAGAGCCTAAAACAATGACAATCGATCCTTCATTAAATCAAAAAGAAGTTACAGCAATGATTCATGCAGCCCAACGTTTTTATGCATTTTGGGATACTGGCAATGAGGAGCTTATTCCACAAACCGTTACAGAGAAATTCTTTGATAATACGTTGCCAAAAGGGCGCCCACAAGGTCCCGAAGGCTTAGCATTTGCTGCAAAAAACTTTCGTAAAGTCGTTCCGGATATACATTGCGAGATTGAGGATTTATTAGTGGTTGGTGATAAGGTCACAGCTCGTCTATCCTTTACAGGAACACATGATGGAAAACCGATTAACTTTTTTGCCATTGATATTTTACGTATAAAGGATGGAAAAATTACTGAAGATTGGCATCTAGAAGATAACCTTACTCTTATGCAACAACTTGGAGTAGTAGCTGAGAACTAAATGATAGCGGTACGAAAAAATGTGGATTTAGATAGATGCAATTCAATCAATAAAAAATAAAGGGGAAGAAAATGATGAAAAATATATTAATCATAAATGGTCATCAAAAATATAGTGCCGACGGAGGGAAATTAAATCAAACATTGGTTGATCGCATGGTCAGTCTACTAAGTGAAAAGAGTCATGTGAAAACAACGATTATTCAAGATGGATACAATATTAAAGAAGAACAACAAAAGTTTTTATGGGCGGATGTTATTATCTATCAAACACCGATTTATTGGTTTAGTGTACCAGGATTATTTAAAACGTATATGGATGAAGTATATGAGTACGGCCTCTTTTTTAAAGGAGGAGATCAATATGGAGCAGGAGGGTTATTAACAGAGAAAAAATATATGTTTTCCACTACATGGAATGCACCTAAAACAGCGTTTCAAGATTCCTCACAATTCTTTGAAGGTCAGAGTTTAGAAGAAGCAATTGGTCATTTGCACCGAGTACAGAAATTTATTGGTATGAGTCCTTTAAAGAGTTTTGCGTGCTATGATGTAGTCAAAAATCCTAATATTGATATGTTTTTAGCAGAACTTGAAATGCATGTAAAAGAAGTGGTGAACCTTTCCTAAATTTTAAAAATAAGTAGCTAGTAAAACCTCAATCTGAAGATTGAGGTTTTACGGTTATGCAAGTTATCCATATTATATAAATGCGGATTGAAAGACCGACATAAAATCATTTCTTTTAGGCGGGAGAGAGGATCCGATCATGCGTAGGGGCAGTCAGTGCCTTTTTTAGCCCTACGCCATGTGAAAACAGAAGGAGAAAATGAGTGAAGAACTTCTTTTGTTTTCATAACCGCGACTTATATACCGGAATTTTAAAATGAGTATATATAAATAGTTAAGTGAATTGATTTCAATACTCTTTAGCTGATTCCATATGGTGAATCCATAACTTTGAAAAATCCGTCCAGCCAAAAGAATCAATGGTTACGTTCTTTAAAGAAGAGGGATATGTTTGCTTTTTTAAAACATGATAATTAAATAGGATAATGTATTCCGTTCGAAGGAATTCTTTAATTTCGAATATAAGTTTATGACGATGTTCCTTATTTTCTTCGGCTAAGAATGTATTTAGTAAACAATCAATCTGTTTTTGATAGTGAGGATGCATAAAACGGTTGATAAAACAGCTTTTACTTTTAAATACATTGAGAAAAGCTATTTCTATATCTGAATTAAAAACCTCCCCCATTAAAATAATATCGGCGTTTTGATCAATAGAACGATTCGAGTAGTCTGAGACTGGAAAAGGGTGTAATTCCATTTGTATGCCTAAGTTTTGGCAATGCTCTTTTAGCCAAATTGCATCATGAGCACTATCTTTAAAAGAGAAAAAGTAGATATGTATAGTTTCACCTTGATATGTACTTTTTTTCAGGTATTCCTTTGCTTTGCATAAAGAATAAGATTGTTTCGTTGCTGCTCGGCTTCGACTTGGAAAGAAGCTTGATGCGGGGATAGTCCGCATACCTTTTAAATCACGAATAATCGATTCAACGTCATATATTTCTCTCCAAGCTTTTCGAAAATAAATATCATGATGTGGACCAGGTTTTGTAAAGTTAAATGCGGCATATATACACCCGGTTTCTTCTATTTGTACTTCGTGTTCTTTTGTATATTCAGTATTTGGTAGTTCATAGTGTGTATGTATTTGTGCATGTTCCGGAATCCGCCAAAACTCAATACGATCAAGCAACGCCCGTTCTTTAAAATAATCCGTAAACGCTTCTAATATAACTTGATCTTCATCATAACAATGTAATTTAAAAGCTCCCGTCCCGATATAATGGTGATTTTGTATTGTTACATCATGAGGTAAAATGGCTAATTGCATCGAACTTACATAACGTAGGAAAAACAAATTCGGCTTTCGAAGGTGAAAGCTTATTTGTAGTGGTGATGGTGTTTCAATCTGCACAATCTCTTCAGTTAACCAGGCATAAGGAGAGTGTACACGTTGTAATCTTTCAAATGAAAATTGAACATCTTTAGAAGATAAGATTCTTCCATGATGAAAATGGATGCCTTTTCGTAAATAAAAAGTCCAGGTAAGTTGATCGTCACTAACCTCCCATGTATGGGCGAGGTGTGTTTCAATTTCTTTTGTGACGTAGTTGTAAGTAACTAATGTATCAAAAATTTGACTAATGAGATGACTCTCTGTTGTTACAGCTGCAAATGCTGGATCAAGTGGCAATATTTTTCTTGAGCAAGGTATCTTTAACACGTCATACATATCGTTTAAAGGTTGGTATCCAAAATGCTGTTGTAATTTTTCTTCTAAGCCTTTTCGAAGGGAAGTCGGAAATGGTTGTTTTAAAAGAAGAAATAACTCTTTTAATTTATCTTGTTGTAAGAGGGATTCAGCATAGGGCATAACTACTTCTGAAATGGTATGGAGAAAGAGAATTTCACTTTTATTTCCTCGTCCTCGTCCTGGTGTCCACGTAATTAATTTTTCTTCAGTCATTTTTCTCAGTAAAATTTTCACGTTTTTTGTACTGCAATATAAAATATCGGCTAGTTCTTGCAAGCTATTTTGCATGTATTGTTTTTCTGGATCATGCAATCGTAGTTGAGTATAGTAATCCATCACTTTCATGTTTAAACGACTCCTTCCCAATAAAAGGGGAAATTCTTTAGAATATTCTAACCTTTTTCTTCCACTTTTTCAAAGTAAAATGAATACACATAAGGGGGAAGAAACAATGGGATTTTGGAGTATGCATCGAAATATAAAAATTAGAATTATAACATCATTTTTAACACGAACTGTATCAACAATGATTTTCCCGTTTATGGCGATTTATTTTTCAGTAAAGCTGGGTAGTGTCCTTGCAGGCGTTTTATTATTAGTAAACGTAATGGCAGCGCTGATTATTGGGCTTTATGGCGGTTATATTGGAGATCGATTAGGGCGGAAAAAGGTTATGATTATAGGGCAGGTGATACAAGTTGTTTCGATTGCTTGTATGGGAATTGCGAATTCAGATTATGTAGATTCACCTTGGTTCACTTTCATTTTTATGTTAACGAATAGTCTTGGTTCAGGGCTTATGAACCCCGCAACAGAGGCAATGCTAATTGATGTGAGTACACCTGAGAATCGAAAGGTGATGTACAGCATTAACTATTGGGCGATTAATTTATCGATTGCTATTGGGGCTATATTCGGAGGGTTATTATTCGAACATTATCGTTTGCAACTCTTTATATTATTGACGGCAGTAGCATTGCTAACGTTGTATTTAATTTCAGTATATATGGAAGAGGTATATGTAACTCAGAAAACGATAAAAAAGAAGCATGTGTTAAAAGAAATGGTTGAAAGTTATAAAGTTGTTATGACAGACCGGGCATTTTTGATATTTTGTTTAGCGAGTATATGTACGTTATCGTTAGAATTTCAGCTTAATAATTATTTAGGTGTACGCTTGCAAGAGGAATTTGAAACAATTCAATTTGCATTTGGAAATGATATTCGTTTTGATTTAACAGGTATTCGGATGCTAAGTTGGATTTCTGCGGAGAATACGATTTTGATTGTTTTATTTTCAGCACTTGTTATTAAAATGATGAAACGTTTTAATGACTTGAAAATCCTATATGTTGGCTTATTTATCTATACAATTGGATTCACAATAATTGGATCAAGTAATAGCTTATGGATCTTATTAATAGCAGGGCTTTTCCAAACAATCGGCGAGATGATGTATGTGCCAGTTCGGCAATCCATTATGGCCGATATGGTTCCAGATGATGCTCGAAGTTCTTATATGGCAATCAATGGTATGGTCTTTCAGGTGGCAAAAATGAATGGAGCACTAGGGATTATGCTAGGTTCTTTTATAGCATCATGGGGAATGAGCATTGTATATTTTTTAGTTGGTATAAGTAGTATTTTGTTATTTATGAAAGCAATTAATAGGACAGAATACAGTGAAGAAAATATACATCATATAGGATAAGGGAATATGTAAAAAGCGAATCATTTTTATCATGATTCGCTTTTTATATACCATTTTTTCTAAAAAGCGTCTGCTTCAGCTAATGTATTGCTAGTGCTTGGGTTCATTAAAAGGTTCTTCAGTTCACCTACTTCAGAGAGTGTGACAATGATGTAACCGCTAATTAATACAATGAGTCCAATGACCCTTAATGTTTGCAAACTAATATTTCTTTGGTTTTCCTCAGAGTTACTTGGGGGCGTTAAAGTTTGAGTGTTGTTCATCGTAGGGCTCCCATCTTTTTATTTATATATGTGCTAAACAATTGTATGACTTATGGATGATAAATAAAAAGAATCAAAATCATAGTCATTTTCACTATATGAGAAATGCCTAAAAAAGTGATTAAAAATAGGGGTGTTCAGTTCATACTTATACGCCTCTCTAAAAATCCTATCAGGTTGATAATGCTTCCACTTGAACAATTTTTCCTTTTTCATACCGATCACACACCTTTTTTAGAGTAATAGTATCAGTATGTCCAAGATTTAGAGGTTACTTGCATGTATCTTGAAGTTTTTGCACCGGAACCGTATTTTGTTTTATTGGCTTGATAGCGATGTGGTGCTACCCCATAAAGAATATTGATATGTGAGGGTTTTACTGCCCGCGAATAGCGAGATAAAATGAATGCGAGTATTTTTACATATGAATCTATGAAAAAGTTGATGAAATTGTCAGCTTTTTATTTTTGGAAAAAATTGTTTATCTATTTTTATAAAAAAATGTTTTTTTGACCCCTATAAAATTTTTATTTCCTCCGAATATGTATAGTGAAGAAAGCAAATGGAGGAAAAATCATTATGAAAAAAACACTATTAAAAGGCACTATGGTAACTATGATGGCATGCAGCCCGTTTCTGATGGGAACAGCAGCGTATGCTAGCGAAAACACAGATGCGGTAAAAACAACGGAAACTGAAAAAACATCTTTAGTACAAGGTGACGTCTTTTATTTTGTGAAAACTATGGTTGAAGATATTAAAATGGCTCTTGCGACAAACGATTTAGAGAAAGCGAAGCTATTGTCTGAGCAAGCCGCGGAACGAATTACTGAAGCAAGTGTACTAATTGAAAAAGGAAAAGGCGATCTTACACAAGATACATTAGAAAAAGCGGTGGAAGACTTAGAAAAAGCAGATAAGCTTTCTGGCGAAGAGAAAGCAGAAACAGAAAAACCTGCTGGCGAAGAAGAAAAAGAAGCAGCGAAAGTAAAAGTGCACATCGGAAACAACATCGAAGCATTAGCAAAAGTGCTAGATCAAGTGAAAAATCCGAAAGCAAAAGCTGCAATTACCAAAAATATAGAGAAGAGTTTTTCAAAGATTGCAGCTAAAATAGAGAAAGAGAAAGAGAAAGAGAAAGAGAAAGAGAAAGAGAAAGAGAAAGAGAAAGAGAAAGAGAAAGAGAAAGAGAAAGAGAAAGAGAAAGAAAAACAAGCGGACGCTATTGCAAAAGAAAACAAGAAAGCAGATCAAAATACAGAAGTAACTCCAGCACAACCAGAACAGGTAACGCAACCAGAACAAGTAACACAACCAGAACAAGTAACACAACCAGAACAAGCAACACAAGCAACACAGCCAGCACAACCGGCACAACCGGCACAGCCAGCAAAACCAGCACAACCGGCACAGTCAGCACAACCAGCAAAACCAGCACAACCGGCAAAACCAGCACAACCGGCACAACCAGCACAACCAGCAAAACCAGCACATAAACCGGCTGTTTCTCATGAGAAGCATGAGCAATCAAACCACAAGGGTCAAACAGAAAAGAATGATCATCAAGACAACGGTAAAAAAGTCGGTCACGAAAAGCATGAAGAACAGCAAGAAGACAAGCACAAAGAAAAGTAGTAAGAAAATGTGATGAAATGGTCACTTCTTTAGTGACCATTTTGCTATTTGAAGCAAAAGGAGGGAGGGGGATTACTAGTGTTGAGTTTGGTGATGAAGATCATAAAAAAACCGAAAATAGAAGATATCGTATGTAACATACAAAACAACGGAGGAGATAAGGAAGCTTTTATCGCACAGTATCGGCCTTTTATTCGAAAATCAATCTCGTCTGTCTGCCGCCGGTATATTACGGAGCAGGATGATGAATACAGCATTGGATTGTTTGCGTTTAATCAAGCAATTGAACAGTATTCATATAAAAAAGGAAAATCTTTTCTAGCGTTTGCTGAGCTTCTTATAAAAAGGGATGTAATTGACTATATACGCAAGGAGTCTAAGCATAATCTCGTCTTTTTAAAAGAAGACCAGCAAGAGGAAATGGTAGAAATGCAGGTATCGCTTACGGAGTATATGAAAGAGATGGAAAACAGAAACCGTAAGGAGGAGATTCTTCATTTTCAAATTGTGCTAGCTGAGTTTAAAATCACATTTTCAGAGCTTGCTAAGGAATCTCCAAAGCATCGTGATACGCGTGAGCACTTAATAGAAATTGTAAAGATTATTATAAAAGAAGAGAAAATGATGGAAGAGCTGTTCCGAAAGAAAAAGTTACCGCTTAAACACATTGAACCGCGTGTTAGGGCAAGTCGTAAAACGTTGGAGCGGCATAGAAAATACATTATTGCAATGTGTATTATCTTTGCAAACAACTATACATATATTCTTGATTATATAAGAGGGGGGAAGCATGATGAATAAAGGGATTGTGATGGATATAAAAAAACATAGCGTAGTTGTTTTAACTCCGGATGGAGAGTTTATTACGTTTAAAAGAAAATCGCACTCTTATATGATTGGAGAGGAAATCTCGTTTAACGTACAAGAACAAAGAGTACCGCGTTTTTCAATCCCTTCTTTCTTAAAGCCTGCATCATTACTTGTTGCTTGTTTTCTATGTGTGTTTCTGTTTTTCTACAACCAACCGGAAGAAAAAGCATTCGCTTATGTCTCAATTGATATTAATCCCAGTTTAGAGGCGAGCGTAACAAAGGATCTTCGTGTTATAGATTTGCGAGCTTGTAATGATGATGGAAAGCGCATTTTAAAAGAAATGAAACGATGGAAAAATGAACCTTTGCAAGACGTAGTACGTACCATTGTAAAGCAAAGTCAAGAGGATGGATACTTAACGAAAGACAAGCAAGTTATGCTAACAGCTGTTACAAAGGACAAGTCGCTAGAACCACAGTTGGAAAAGACTATGCAAGGATTAAAGAAAGAGTATGAGACAAAACATGTTACAGTCGTATATCAAAGCAGTACGATGCAAGTGCGAGAGAATGCCAAGAAAGCAGGAGTCAGCACAGGCGTCTATATAAAGCAAGAGAATGAGAAGAAGAAATCGCTTACTCCTCCTGCACCGCCGTCTAATCAGGAGGAACACCCTCAGGAGATACATTCGCAACCAAAGTCATCATCCGATGCATCATCGGATTTGTCTCCTGTAAAAGAAGAAAGATATGAGAAGCAAGAGCAAATAGAACAAAAGCAATCCCAGGAACAGCAACCCCAGCAATCAAAAGGAAATAATGGGCATCAGCAAGAAAACAACGGTAAAGAGTATAAACAAGAAAATAAAGAGTCTCAGCAAGAAAACAATGGTAAAGGGTATAAACAAGAAAATAAAGAGTCTCAGCAAGAAAACAACAGTAAAGGGTATAAACAAGAAAATAAAGAGTCTCAGCAAGAAAACAACGGTAAAGGATATAAACAAGAAAATAAAGAGTCTCAGCAAGAAAACAACGGTAAAGGATATAAACAAGAAAATAAAGAGTCTCAGCAAGAAAATAAAGGCAATATAAACGAAAACAACGGGCATAAAAAAGAGGACAAAAACGTTCCTGCCACGCAACATCAGGGGAAAGAAAAGAAAAATCCATAGAATATTTAAGAAGTATAGGGGACATTGTTTATCAAGACCTAAATGAAAAATTCCCAATAAGTAAAGGACAATACATATTTTATATAACCCAAAATATGATATTTTTATAAAAAAGTTTAATCAAAATTCACTTAGAATTCTTTACGTGAAGGGATAAAGCATCGCATCTTTTTTAGAAACGTCGCAACTTTCTTAAGAACTTCGCGTCTTTATTCAAAGCATCGTGATTTTATTTCAAAGCCAGAGTAAGAGTAGAAAAAATTGTAACGCTAGGGAATAATGAAGCTAAGTATTTTTATTTTTGGGACTTAGATGGAAATATGTTCGAAGCGGCTTGGTCGGTGTGGGATGAAACTGTATAAAGAATATTGATATGTGAGGGTTTTACTGCCCGCGAATAGCGAGATAAAATGAATGCGAGTATTTTTACATATGAATCTATGAAAAAGTTGATGAAATTGTCAGCTTTTTATTTTTGAAAAAAATTGTTTATCTATTTTTATAAAAAAATATTTTTTTGACCCCCATAAAATTTTTATTTCCTCCGAATATGTATAGTGAAGAAATCAATTAGAATTGAAATCATTTCGTACAGCAACCTTGATTTTGAGAGGTATCGAAGCCATGCATATGATGAAAAAAGGGCAACTTCACCAAAGGGTGAAATCTGCCCAAAATGAGGTTGAAGTCATTCATAAGTTATTTGGATTAGTCGTTTGATCTCAAAGTTAACGGGAAATTACTGTTCTATATTCCTATTAAGCTATTTTCACACCAGAACCCTAGAAGGTCTATCTATTAAAATAGTTTGCGTTTGTACTTAGAATAAAAAGAAAAGGAGTATGTAAAAAAATAATGGAGAAAAAAATTCAACAAAAGACAGATAACTCAAAACCCGTTTTTTATGATCCTAAAGGAAGAAGAAAAATAGCTTTCAGTTGGTTTCTATGTATCTCAATAGTTAGCGTAAGTATTGTATTTTATTTTTTCTTTCGAAGTATTTTTTCAACACCAGAAATTCCAAATATGAATCCTTCTGTAAAGCAAGATACTAAACTTGTACCTATTAATCAAAAACTCAGCGACCAGCAGTTAAAGAAGGAAGAATTCAAATCTCCTAATACCGAAATAAAGAATAATGAAAATTCGGAAAAATTAACAGGCAATGGCGAACAACCTAAAGAAGTTTATGGTTTTTATGTAAACTGGGATGAAAATAGTACTGCTTCTTTAAAAGAAAATATCGATTCATTAACCATGTTAGTACCAGAATGGTATCACTTAAAAGCAGACTTAACAATTAGTAGTGAGATTAAGCCTGACATTGTAAAGTTAGCAAAAAAAAATCATGTGAAAATTATGCCTTTGCTTACTAACTATACGCAAGAAGCTTCTGGTCCTGATAGTAAACTTATTCATAAGTTACTGAATGATTCAGATGATGTACAGACAAAGTTTATTAATGATTTGGTAAAGCGAATTGAAGAGAATCAATTTGCAGGTATTAATATTGACTTTGAGTCAATACCTGAAGGCGATAGAGATAAATTAACAAATTTCATGAAAGAACTTACTACGGTCTTTCACAAACATCATTTGCTCGTAACGCAAGATGTCCCTGCTAATGATAAAGCCTTTGATTATGGTGCATTAGCCAAAGTAATAGATCGTATGATTGTAATGATGTATGATGAGCACTATGGAGCAGGGACACCAGGACCAATTGCTTCAAATAAATGGTTTGAACATACGCTCAATGATCTAAACATTCCCTCTGAGAAACTTATAGTTGCTTTCGGTAACTATGGATATGATTGGGAAGTAAATAGCAAAAAACCTGCGAAGTCTTTAACTTTCTCAGAAGTTATGACAATGGCTCATGATTCAAATATAAAAATTCAATGGGATAAGATCAGTGGAAATCCTTATTTTCGATATAAAAAAGGAGCGAAAGAACATACTGCTTGGTTCTTAGATGGTGTTACTTTTTATAATCAAGCAAAAATCGCAATGAACAACAATGCAAAGGGATTTGCATTATGGAGACTAGGAGCAGAAGATCCTACTGTATGGAAAGCTTTAAAAGATCCTATTGAGGTACAAAATAATCCTGATGCATTACATAAAATCGCTAGTTTAGATGAAGTAAATTATTCTGGGCAAGGCGAAATTTTACAGATTGAGAATGAAAGACAAAATGGATTGAGAGATTTTAAAGTAGGCAAAGAAGGTTATCTTACAGATGAAGTATATCAATCACTACCATCTGCATATCAAGTGAAACGCTATGGAAAACCAAAAGGAAAACAAGTAGTACTAACATTTGATGATGGACCAGATCCTAAATACACACCGGAAATTCTAGATATATTAAAAGAGCATAAAGTAAAAGCAGCCTTTTTTGTACTTGGTGAAAACGCCCAAATAAATCCTAATCTTGTTAAAAGAATATACGATGAAGGCCATGAAATTGGCAATCATACCTTCAAGCATCCGAACGTAGCTGATACGTCTTTACTACGAACAAAAGTAGAACTGAATACAACTCAGCGCCTGATTCAGGAAATAACTGGACACTCTACGGTTTTATTTAGGCCACCATATGAAGCGGATGCTGAGCTGGATTCACCAAATGAAATAGTACCTATTTTGCGTGCACAAAATATGAACTATACAATGGTGGCAGAAAAAGTTGATCCTGAGGACTGGGCGACGCCATCAACAAATGAATTGGTAAAGCGTGCTCTAAATCCTATTTATAAGGGGGAGGGAAATGTTATTCTTCTCCATGATGCAGGAGGAAATCGTACTCATACGGTAGAGGCGCTGCCAATTATTATTAAAGACCTTAAAAAGCATGGATATAGTTTTGTAACAATTTCAGATTTAATGGATAAAGAACGAGATGAAGTTATGCCACCCGTTTCTTCTGAGGGTGAGCAATATTTACTTTACAATAAAGCTGTTTTTTCAGGAGCGGGATATTCTAAACATATATTAACAACTATTTTTTATATTGCTATTGGATTAGGTATTTTCCGATTCCTATTTTTAATTTATTTTGCATTCAAGCAAAAAAGGAAAACAAGATCTCGTTTATTTACTAATTCGTCTTATCAACCTTTCGTTAGTGTTGTGATAGCAGCATATAATGAAGAGAAGGTTATAACCAAGACGATTCGCTCAATTTTGGATAGTGATTATAGAGAGTTTGAAGTTATTGTTGTTGATGACGGATCGAAAGATGGTACGTCAAAAGTAATTCAAGAAGCATTCCATAAACATCCTAAAGTTTGTTTAATTCAGAAAGAAAATGGTGGGAAATCATCCGCAATGAATTTAGGATTTCAAAAATCACGAGGAGAAATTATTGTCACTTTAGATGCGGATACTATTATTGCGCAAGACGCTATTTCTCTAATGATTAGACACTTTGAAGATCATAATGTAGCAGCAGTTTCAGGCAATGTCAAAGTGGGAAATAGACGGAATTTGTTAACTACTTGGCAACATGTTGAATACATTACAGGATTTAATTTAGAACGCAGAGCTTTTGATGAGTTGAATTGTATCACGGTAGTTCCTGGAGCTATTGGAGCATGGCGTAAAAAGAATGTAGTTGAATCTGGATATTTAAGCGAAGATACACTTGCAGAAGATACGGATCTTACTATAACATTTTTACGTCAAGGGCATCGAATTGTATATGAAGAAAAAGCATATGCTTATACGGAGTCGCCTGAAGATGTGAAAAGTCTCATTAAACAGCGATATCGTTGGTCGTATGGTACACTCCAATGTCTTTGGAAGCATCGAAAGGCATTGTTTAATCCAAAGCATAAAACATTAGGGTTTGTTGCATTACCTAATATGTGGTTGTTCCAATATGTCCTGCAGTTCATTGCTCCTTTAGCAGATATATTAATGATTATAGGGCTATTTGGTAGCAATCCGCTAAAAGTTTTGGGATTTTATCTTGTATTCTTTCTAATGGATCTTCTCGCTTCTCTTTTTGCATTTAAATTAGAGAAAGAGAATCCTAAACCATTAGCATGGTTAATTTTACAACGCTTTATTTATCGTCAATTTATGACTTATGTTGTAATTAAATCTGTATTTTCATCTATTCGTGGGGTTGCGGTAGGATGGAATAAATTGAAGAGAATGGGAAGTGTTAAGCACTCCTCTGAACATAATGAGGCATCATAAGAGAGCAGATAATCTGCTCTCTTTTTTTACTAGTAGCTTCTTATTTTGAATAACAATAGTTATGAATGATGTGGAACGAAAAATGCAAGTGGTAGAAAAAGAGAGAAAGGGAAAATATGCTTTCTTGAATGATCCTAAGGTAATATGCCATTTTGTACACTTACAAAAAGATATAGATAAGAAGAAAAAATAGAAAAGAGGATACAGATGAATTCTTTAATTTACTCATTTTATTTTCCCTAATCTATTTGATTGTTGAGAATATAAAAACAGAAAGTGTAGCTTCTTTAGCTAAACTTTCTGTTTTTTCTTTTAGAATACACAATCATTCATTTAAATTCCCGAAGAAGAAATTCGTTTTTTTGTTTTTGGTAAGATAATAAATTTGATGAAAAATATGCTGACTATAACAGTTGAAAGAACAGGCAAAAAATCCTGTAGTGCAGCGAATAAAATAATGGAAAATAACGCTAGCTGAACGATTGCTAATGAAAATACAAGAATGAGAAATTGATTTATTCGTGTGTCGTGTGAGATAGGATATAATGCTACAATATTATTTCCCGAAAAATATTTCCATAAAGTACGAAGCTGCATAGAGGTCATATATAAGAGACAACAAGTAATAGCGCCTTTTGCAAATACATTCGGTACGAAATATAAAATAAAAGAACCGATAATAGTTAAACGAATATATATACCAAAATAATCATTCGCACGTAAGAATGATAAAGTGTTCAAATATAAAAAAGTAGATTGTTTTTTATGTAATATAGGTTCTAGCCAACTTGTTAGCCATTTTCTTTGTTTTACTTGTTTTTTTAGCTGTGGAACTTCTGTGAAAAAGTTTGCAAATTGGTAAAAGTGCATGTCCATTTTTTCTTCTTGCTCAATTATATATTCCCATCCAATTTGTTTTGTTGGTTGTTTTGTTGTATAAACAAGTAGGAAGACAAGAAGTAATAGCATTGCACCTAATAGAACAACTGATACGGACTGAAAGAGCATATAAAGAATAAGTGCATTACAAGTGAAGCGAATAATAAACCAGATTTGGCTGTTATATTGATCGCGCCATATCCAATTGATATATAGGTTCCAACCTTTTATTAACATTAAAATGAAAAAGATCGTACATAAGAATGGAACGGTTGTCTGTAATGTTTGTATTGCTAGCGGTGTAATGATTAGAAACGTAAATAGCAATGGAAAAAGTTGAATGACATAATTGTATAGAAGAGACTGTTTGAAATAAGATGTTAATTTCTCTTCGAGTGCCAGTAAATAGACAGCGTCAGGCTTCTGGATAAAAGTACGAATCGGGCATCTCGTTATCATGATGGTAAGCAGAGATATAATGATGATTAATGAAATGCCTTTAGAAGGAGATGTTTTAAGAAACTTGGCGTAATAATACGCACCAACGCATGAGACGAAGATGAAACTATATAGTAGACCGCTAATCATGCGTGCAAAGTACATGATGACGTTTTGAATATGCTTTTGGAAACGAGTGCTCCATAGTGTTTCGATTGACATGTTTTTTCACCTCTGTCTTCTATTATATAGGTTTCTTTCTTATACAAAAATAAAAACGAGCAAATTGCTTTAAGCAATTTGCTCGTTTTTATTTTCTTCATTTTTTTTCTTATCGCGATTCATTAATGGATAAAATGCAAAGCCAATTACAAATAAGCCGATTCCAAGAAGGAATGTTTTTATATCTGAGGAGCCAGTTTTAATGACCCACAGTGCATAGCAAAGTGCAATGACTGCGATAATACCATCCATAATCCTTGAACCGGGTTCGTTTTTATACGTTTCACCAGTTGCAACGAGTTTTAATTGGAAGATTGGTGAAACGAGATAAGGGATTAAGTAAGCTAAGGTTGAGACAGTAATAACGAATGTATAGGCCTCAGCAATGGTCCCTGATAACGTTGAGAAAAGGAAGACTTGCGACATAATATTTGTCAGTCTTAGTGAATAAATTGGACTTCCTTTTTTGTTTGTTTTTGCAAAGAAGGAAGGGAAGAATCCTTCTTTCGCCGCTTGATAAGGTACTTCTGAGCTTAATAAAATCCAGCCTAAGATAGAGCCGAATAGGGAAGTAAGAGCAAGTAGTGCCATCAATTTCCCACCGCCGTGGCCCATTGCAGCATTTAATGCATCGGCTAATGGACGTTCAGAAGTTTGAAGTTTATCAATGTGCAGAACACCCATTGTTAAAATGGTAATTCCTAAATAAATGGCAACTGTTAGTAATAAGCCAGCTACAGTTGCATGCTTTACTGTTTTTGGCGATTTCGCACGGTTTGATAAAAGAACAGCTGATTCAATACCGATAAATGCCCAAAGTGTTGTAAGAGCGGCTAAATTCACTTGTGAAAGTAGTCCATGTGACACGCCTTCTTTATCAATCACTGGTGTGTACCATTGTCCAAATTTAGAAGCTTGAAATGCAAACAAAGTAACAACGATAAATAGAAGGAATCCAGTTACCTTTGTTGTTGTTGCTAGGAAGTTTAATTTCCCGGCTCCGTTTACACCGTTTGTTAAAATCATATGTGTTCCCCATAGTAAGCATGAACAGATGCAAAATGTAATCAGTTTTCCAACTTCCACATCGAAAGAGCCGATTGAAAATAAGATACGTGTATCTTTCATAATCGGGAAGAAGAGTGATAAATAACCTGCAAAAGATGTAATAATAGCAACATTACTTGCCCAGTTTGCGACCCAGTAGCCCCAAACTATGCTGAAACCAGCCATTTTTTTCTTTTTTGGTGATGAGAATAAAGCATATGCATGACTTTGTGGTCCTGTTGTTAAGTCAGGACGACGAATTGCCAAATTACCGAAAACAAGAGCTAGCATTAAAACACCAAACCCTGTTGTTAACCAAGCTAATGTAACACCGAGTGGGCTTGCTGTTTGTGCTAATGTACTAGGCACCATGAAAATACCAGCGCCAACCATATTGCCGACAACAAATGCTGTCAGTACCCAAAAACCCCATTTTTTTTGTTGCATAAAAAATACCTCCAAAGTTAGTATAACCAAGTCAAGCGAGGAGATATGTATGTCTTCCAAAAAGGAAAGAAAGGTAAGCTTCATACAAAACAAAAAAAGCACGTGTAATTGTCGCTACGTGCTTTCTATCTTATAGGAAACCCACGACATACCTCTCGATAGCTCTCCACAAACAAGTTGTTTGTGACAGTTCTGCACTTATTAAATAGCAGACCCAGCAAGAATGCACAGTGGGCATTTCTTACTTCGGCAACCATTCCTTTCCCATTCATTCATCGATGCCACTACATCTCCTGAAATGATACTCTTAATGACTGCAACCTCTACCTCACCGAGATACGAATGAGGATTTATGTATTAAATTAACATAATCAAGGGTAACAAATGAATTTTTATACGTCAATGGATATAGTAATAATCAGACTATAGTGAACAATTTGTCATTAAAAGAAGAGGGATTTTTTTAGAAATAGGCTCTGTTAATCTGTGTGTTAACCTAATGAAGCAAATATTTTTGATATTTTGTCTCACTTGAGTCTAGAAAAACAACATAGTTAATCTGTAACTTTACTTGAGAATGTGATGGATTGGTTAATGAGAGAAGAGAAAGCGGGCTCATTGTAGCTCTTTTTTCTGTGCTGAAATATTACCATATAACAGAGCCTAGGAATAAAAAAAGAAGCTAAGTCTACAACCGTAGATTAGCTTCTAACACGAAATATTATACTAAGTTTAATACAGTTACTTTTTCACGTGTCATAGACTCAAGGCTCTTACGAATACCTTGTGCTCCCATACCAGAACCCTTCACACCGATGAATGGGAAGTGGTCAGGACCACGCTCTGTACGTCCGTTAATTTGAACGGAACCAGTATCGATTTTGTTTGCAATTGCAAATGCTTTATTAATGTCTTTTGTGAAGACACTTGCTTGTAAGCCGAAATCTGATTTGTTCGCAATTTCAATTGCTTGTTCATCAGAAGAAACACGGATGATTGGAAGGATTGGGCCGAATGGCTCTTCCCAAGCAACTTTCATATCTTCTGTTACATTGTCAATTAATGTTGGGTAGATTAAGTTGCGCTCGCGTTTGTTACCAATTACGATTGTAGCGCCTTTTTCTACTGCATCGTCAACTAATCCTTGAACGAAATCAGCAGATTTATCGTCGATTAATGGCACGATTGTACTGTCTTGTTCTGGAGAACCAACAGTTAATTCAGCCACTTGATCTTTTAATAAGCTAACAAGCTCGTCCGCTACATTTTCATGTACAAGCACGCGCTTGATTGCAGTACAGCGTTGACCTGAGTATGAGAATGCGCCACTAACGATATGTTTTGCTGCTTCCCCTAGGTCAGCATCTTCACGTACGATACCAGGGTCTTTACCGCCAAGTTCTAATACAAGCGGAATCATAGCAGCTTTTTTCGCTAAGTGAGCACCTGTGTGTGTACCACCTGTGAACGATACCATATTTACGCCAGGATGTTCTACTAAGTAGTCGCCGATAACAGAACCGCGTCCTGTTGCTACGTTTACAAGTCCTTTTGGAAGACCTGCTTTATGAAGAGCTTCAACCATTTTAATACCGCTAATTGCGCCTTGTGTTGCTGGTTTAAAGATAACAGCGTTCCCCATAATAAGAGCTGGTGCAAGTTTTGCAGCAGATAAGTTTACAGGGTAGTTAAATGGTGCGATTGCTAAAATAACACCACGTGGTGCACGTTGAATGATTGCAAGCTTGGATTTAGATCCACCAGGGAAGCTATCGCCCATCATGCTTTCGCCATGCATGTGTAATGCTTCATCTACAGTATAACGAATTAAATCAGCTGTACGAACAACTTCTTTTTTCGCATCTTTATAACCTTTACCGACTTCTTTCATTACGATATCGGCAATTTCATCTTGCATATTTACGAGCTCATCAGCCCATTTATATAAATATTTTGCACGATCTTGAAGAGAAGCTTCAGCCCATTCTTTTTGAGCTTGTTGTGCTGATTTAATTGCTTCGTCAACTTCTTCACGAGTAATTGCTTGTACTTTACCAATTACTTCGTGTAAGTATGGTGATGGAATATCAATTGTTTGCCCAGAAGAGCTTTTTCTCCATTCACCGTTTAAATAAAATTTGTACGTATTGCTAGTTGTCATGATTTGTCCTCCTAAAATAGCAACTTGTAAGAGTGAGTATATGGTGATTGTAGGGGGTTTGAGAACATTTTTCAAACAAAATGTTTATGGAAACGATTTCTTATGTGATTTTTATTTTGTATGCCCTTTCTTAAAGGGGTTTACCTTATTTGTAAGTGAAATATAGGATTATCTATAATAATATCGATAGATAATTTTTTCGAGTATCGAAGTGGTATTGTACATCTTTTATTTTTGGTGATAAAAGTTTATTTTGTAAAATAATGAAAAAACAATTGACAGAAAAGTTGATAAAGTTATAAAATTAAAAATGGAAAATAAATGAAGGGGGTGCGCGTAATGATTGTAATGGTAAATATGACTGGCTTAGTTGGATTACATGGTGGGAAACATTCATATTATTACGCAACCCGTACGGAAAGATAGTGCTTTTTTGTTTTTTCAAAAAGCGTACGTTGCGTATTTCGTAACGTACGCTTTTATGCGTTTTTGCGCATATCGTCAAGCGGCGGTATGCGTTTTTTTGTCTCTATTTTGGTTGTTTCCATACTTTGTATGGTTTCGATAAAGTGAAACTTCCATCCGTAAGGGGGATTTATCTCCCACGGATGGTTAGTTGAACCAATCGGGCATTTACGGGCAGTTATCCCCTTATCTATCGTTCTCATTTCTTGCTGAATCTTGAGGTGGGGATTTTACTGCCCGCAAATAGCGGGGTAGAAAAATATGGAAGGTGAGAAGTTATGGTGAAACAGTACAATTGGTACGGTGTAAAAGCAGGGGCTTTTGATAGTGGATAACAGAAATAGACTGAAACAAGATCGAGAAGGGAGAGATTTCATTGTTTTCAGTATTACAAAAGTTAACATGGTTTTTTAAAGAACATTGGAAGAGGTATAGCATAGCAATTGGAGTGCTTCTAATTGTAAATGTAATAGAGGTAATTCCTCCGAAAGTAATTGGGTTAACAATTGATCATATAAAAGTAGGGTCTTTAACAAACGAAGTGATTATACAGTATGTTTGGATTTTATTTGGGGCGGCAGTTGGTGGGTATGTACTCACCTACGTATGGCAGCACCAATTATTTGGCGGTGCATTCGTGCTTGAAAAAACGATGCGTTCAAAATTTATGGGGCACTTGTTGAAAATGACGCCGACCTTTTATCACAAAAATCGTACTGGTGATTTAATGGCGAGAGCGACAAATGATTTAAAGGCGATTGCTATGACTGCTGGTTTTGGGATTTTGACACTTGTTGATTCTAGTTTATATATGCTCACAATTGTTTTTATGATGGGATTTTCAATCAGTTGGCAACTTACAATTGCGGCACTTCTTCCCTTGCCGATTATGGCATATGCGATGAATATATATGGGAAAAAGTTACATGAACGCTTTACGATTGCTCAAGATGCTTTTGGAGATATGAATGATAAAGTACTTGAATCGATTGCAGGCGTGCGTGTTATCCGTGCATATGTACAGGAAAAAGCTGATGAGCAAAGATTTCATCAATTAGGAACAGACGTATATGAAAAAAATATGAAAGTAGCAAGAATTGATGCACTGTTTCAGCCGACGGTTAAGATGCTAGTTGGTCTTAGTTATTTAATTGGTCTTGTATATGGAGCGTTTTTAGTGTTCCAATCGAAGGTTACTCTTGGTGAACTTGTGTCTTTTAACGTTTATCTTGGGATGATGATTTGGCCAATGTTTGCGATTGGTGAATTAATAAATGTCATGCAGCGCGGAAATGCTTCGCTAGATCGTGTCAATGAAACGTTAGCGTATGAGCCTGACGTGAAGAACGTGAAAAAGCCGACGCGTGTACACGAGCCAGAGTATATCGACTTTGATAAAGTTTCCTTTTCGTATCCTGCTTCACCTGAGCTTAATTTGAAAAATGTTTCTTTTTCATTAAAGCAAGGGGAAACGCTTGGTATTGTTGGGAAAACAGGAAGTGGTAAAACGACTCTTGTTCGCCAACTCCTTCGTCAGTATCCACTTGGAGAAGGGGATATTACGGTGTCGAATGTTACGCTTGATGAAATTTCAACCGAAAACGTACGAGGCTGGATTGGATATGTACCACAAGAGCATATTCTATTTTCAAAAACAGCACGAGAAAATATTTTATTTGGGAACAGAGAAGCAAATGAGGAGGAGCTTCATAAAGCAATTGAAATTGCAGCATTTAAAAAAGATCTGGAGTTTCTTCCAGAAGGATTAGAGACGCTTGTTGGAGAAAAAGGTGTTTCTCTATCTGGTGGACAAAAACAACGGATTTCGATTGCGCGAGCTGTGATTCAAAATCCGGAAATTTTAATTTTAGATGATTCATTATCGGCTGTGGATGCTCGAACAGAAGCAGCGATTATTGAAAATATACGGAGAGAAAGAAGCGGAAAAACAACAATTATAACAACGCACCGCCTGTCAGCTGTGCAGCATGCTGATTGGATTCTCGTTATGGATAATGGTGAAATTATCGAAGAGGGAACACATGATAGGCTCGTTTTGAATGGTGACTGGTATGCGGAGCAGTTTGAAAGACAGCAGGGTGAAAACGTAGAGGGTGAGGTGAAAATATGAGTGTTGGAAAACGGTTATTTCAATACGCTATGAAAGTAAAGGGAACCATTTTTGTGGCACTTGCAATGTTATTTATTTTCGTTATTGCAGAGCTTGCAGGCCCATTTGTAGCAAAGACAATGATTGATGATCATATTGTCGGTATTGAGAAACCATGGCATGAAACAGTGCAAGGGGACGATGCCGTACTTTATAACGGAGCTTGGTATAAGCGAAGCGACCGCTTTGAACAAGGTGAACAAAAAGGAAAAGAAGTTCGTATTATACAAGTTGGTTTCACTTATTATTTTGTACCTAATAAGGTTGCTGCAGAGGGAACACGTTCTGTAAAGGGAGATATTATTACAGTTCAAAGTGGAAAAGCAGCGCAAGTGTATAAAGCAAAAATGTTAACAACCAAAGAAGTGTATTCGTTTTATGAACCTGAGATGAAACGATTACTTTTACTTGGCGGAGGATATTTTGCACTATTGTTAGTTGTATCTTTATTTGCATATGGTAAACAGTTTTTCTTACAGAAAGCATCTAATAAAATCATTCAAATTATGCGTGAAGATGTCTTTTCTCATATTCAAACATTACCGATTCGTTATTTCGACCATTTACCAGCAGGGAAAATTGTATCGCGTGTAACGAATGATACGGAGGCCATTCGGGAGTTATATGTAACAGTTTTAGCGACATTTGTTTCTAGTTTTATTTATATTATCGGAATCTTTATTGCTTTATTTTTACTTGATATGAAATTAGCGCTGTTATGTTTAATTATCGTACCAATTTTAATTGTTTGGGCTGTTGTATATAGAAAATATGCCTCTGTGTACAATCATAAGATGCGCTCTCGGTTATCAGATATTAATGGAACAGTGAATGAATCCATCCAAGGAATGCCTATCATCCAGGCATTTCGTCAAGAACGTGCAATAAAGAAAGAATTTGAAGAATTAAATGAAGATTACTTTAAGTACCAAAATAAAATTTTAAATTTAAATGCAGCGACATCGCATAATTTAGTGGGTGTCTTACGCAACATTGCTTTTACGGCGGTTATTTGGTATTTTGGCGGTGCCTCTTTGAGCGCTGCTGGGATTATCTCTTTAGGGATACTGTATGCATTTGTCGATTATTTAACAAGGCTCTTCTCACCAATTACAAATATGGTAAACCAGCTTGCGAATTTAGAGCAAGCGCGCGTTGCATCGGAACGTGTATTTGAACTGCTGGATGAAAAGGGCGAAGTAGTGGAAGAGGAACGTATACCACGTCTTAATGGAAATGTTCGATTTGATGATGTTTCATTTTCTTATAATGGGAAAGATGAAGTGTTAAAAAACATTTCTTTCGAGGCAAAAAAAGGAGAGACGGTGGCCCTTGTTGGTCATACGGGATCTGGGAAAAGTTCTATTATGAATGTACTTTTCCAATTCTATGAGTTTCAAAAAGGAAAACTTACAATCGATGGGCATGACGTGAAAAATATACCAAAGCAAGCACTCCGCGAGCACATGGGAATTGTATTACAAGATCCATTTTTATTTAGTGGTACAGTTGCGTCGAATGTAAGTTTAGAACATCCAAAGATTTCAAAGGCTCGAATTGTAAAAGTACTGCATGATGTAGGGGCAGAACGATTTGCTAACAATATAGAAGAAGAAATTACGGAAAAAGGAAGTACCCTATCGACTGGAGAGCGCCAACTTATATCTTTTGCACGTGCGTTAGCATTCGATCCTGCCATTTTAGTGTT
Organism: Bacillus sp. DHT2; assembly: GCF_026241455.1. Classification (NCBI taxonomy): domain Bacteria; kingdom Bacillati; phylum Bacillota; class Bacilli; order Caryophanales; family Bacillaceae; genus Bacillus; species Bacillus sp. DHT2. Next base: position 349,632 of record NZ_JAPHWH010000003.1, on the reverse strand, counting down.
AGATGAAGCGACTTCAAGTATTGATACAGAGACTGAGGCAATGATTCAAGGGGCACTAGAAGTTGTAAAGAAAGGAAGAACAACATTTATTATTGCACATCGCCTTTCCACAATTAAGAGTGCAGATCAAATCATTGTGCTCGATCGAGGGACTATTCTTGAAAAAGGGTCACATGAAGAATTAATGCAGAAAAAGGGTCGTTATTATGAAATGTATAAAACGCAAATAGAAGGAAGTCAAAGTGCGTAACTTTCACGAAATGTTCAGAAAACTTTAAAGCAATGTTTACAAATGCTCTCATCCCTTTCCTTATCCATGTGATATGTTGGAAGCAAGGGGGAGATAGAGATGGAAGAATTATCAGTTACATTTAACATTGCTTTCTTTTTATTATTGTGCGGAATGATCGGGTATTGTGTATTAGATTCTTAAAGGCAAGCTCTTTTAAGAGTGTTGAGAAACAGGGGCAGCTGCCTCTGTTTTTGTCGTTGTTTGTCAAAATGATAATCCCATAGTTAGTAAAATGATTGTTGAGAGCAGTTAACCTCTGATAAACTTGATTTATCAGAATTTTCCGGACTGATGATTGTTTGATGTTTCGTTAAAGCATAGGATTGAGGAATAAGCATAAGAAAATTTAACTAAGTAATAACCGAATTTAGCAGAAGACTAACTATTAAATGGGAGATGGGGGATTATCTAAATGATACGTGTTTATAGGGGAAAAGAAGATAAGGTCAGTATATTAAATCTAATAAAAAGTATGGGGATAGAAGAAGAGGTAGGTTCTTTAGATGATATTGTCCTAAATTCTATGCAATTTCTCCTATATGAACAAAATGGAATTGAAGGGTTCTCATATTCATCTGTCTATACAAATAGTGCTGGAGAGTCTATTGCTCAAATCAGTGTTTATGTAGAACCAGATTCCCGTTTAAAAGGTATTGGTTCTACATTATATAAAGCAATGGAAGAGGTAATTTCTAAAACAAAACCAGATTTTGTGTGTACTTATATGAGAGTCGAATCAGAAAATCCTATTGGCTTTGCTAAGAAAATGGGGTTTGAAAAATGGTGGGGTTCACTTGAATCGGTATACAAGGGAGGAACTTTTCCTAAAGCAGACATTGAGTTGATTAAATATGAAGATAGATTTTTTGACCAGTTTGTAAAAATGGTACAGGAATGTTATTACGAGTTGTACGAAAAGAATGATATTAAACCTTACCTTGCTCCAGAAGACGGTGTAAAAAAATACAAATTAAACAATAAAAATAATGTATATTTAGTGTTAGAAAATGAACAAATTGTTGCATCAGTTACTACTGGAGAAGGGATATTAGATAATTTAATGGTTGTTCCAAGTTACCAAGGAAATGGATATGGACGTAAGGCTTTACAATTCGGTATGAACGAGATGTTAGAAGAAGGATACGAAGAAATCCGAATATGTTTTCTAGAGGGAAATGAAAGTGCTGAGAGGTTGTACACCTCTTTAGGCTTTAAGCCGCTTCATAATACACAGGTTTATCGAAAGTTCTTGTAAATTAAACACTCATTATTCCACAATCGGGAGCTTTAAGGGAACAAGGGAACTCAATAATAGGAGTTCCCTTTCTTTATCTCAAAAAAAACAACATTGTTTAACATAGCTTTTTGTGTAGAAAAATCCATATTGATCTTTCAACAGCCCAGTTATGACTATGAAGGAGAAAAGAAGACTTCTACTCATTTTCTCCTTTTGTTTTCACACGGCATGGGGCAAAAAAAGGCCCTGCCCGCATTTATGCATGGTCGGATCCGCTCTCCCATCTAAAAAAGAATGGTTTTCAATTTATATTCATATAGATAAAGTAAGTATTGTTTTACCTTTTCCATCATAAGTGCTATATTAAAAAATGTTACTTATTTTTTGTGTGTGGCGATTTTATATCATGTTGTTTGATTATGAAAAAAAAGGATACACTAATGACGAACATTTTCATTGAAAAATTGTTCAAGATTGCATACAATCAATATAGTTTTTAAATTCCTATCAGAATACTTGGAGGACTAATATCATGAAGAAATTATTTTCAGTGCTTGCAGTAGCTACACTAGCAATCGGTATTGTGGCGGGCTGTGGCAAAGAAGAGAAAAAAGATACAGCTACTAGTCAAGATGCATTGCAACAAATTAAAAAAAGCGGTGAATTCGTTGTTGGTACAGAAGGTACATACCCACCGTTTACATTCCACGATGGAAGTGGAAAATTAACTGGATTTGACGTTGAGTTAACAGAAGAAGTTGCAAAACGTCTCGGCGTGAAACCAGTATTTAAAGAAACACAATGGGATAGTTTGCTTGCAGGGCTTGATGCAAAACGTTTCGATATGGTTGCGAATGAAGTCGGAATTCGTGAAGATCGTCAAAAGAAGTATGATTTCTCTAAACCGTATATTTCTTCTTCAGCAGCACTTGTCGTTGCAAAGGATAAAGATAAACCTGCTTCATTTACAGATGTAAAAGGATTAACAGCAGCGCAGTCTTTAACAAGTAACTATGCAGATCTTGCAAAGAAAAATGGTGCGAAGATTCAAGGTGTAGAAGGCTTTAGTCAAGCAGTAGAACTACTTAATACAGGTCGCGTTGATTTCACAATCAATGATAAATTATCAGTGTTAAACTATTTACAAACGAAAAAAGATGCAAACATTAAAATTGCAGCAACAGAAAAAGAAGCGTCACAAAGTGGGTTCTTATTCCGTAAAGGTAGCGATAAGCTTGTACAAGAAGTAGATAAAGCGTTAGAAGATATGAAAAAAGATGGTACGTATGACAAAATAACGAAAAAATGGTTCGGTGAAAATGTATCTAAGTAATGCATTGATTACAGATCGATTATCTACATGGATAGATATTATGCAAGCATCCTTCATGCCTATGCTAGAGGGTGCTCTTTTCACGACAATCCCATTAACGCTTATCACGTTCGCGATTGGTCTTATATTGGCGACTTTGACGGCCTTAGCGCGTATTTCAGGTAGTCGCCTACTGCAATGGATTGCTCGTATCTATGTATCTATTATTCGCGGAACACCACTTCTTGTACAATTGTTTATTATTTTCTATGGGCTTCCAACTTTAAAAATTGAGATTGATCCATATACAGCAGCTATTATTGGTTTTTCATTAAATGTTGGTGCATATGCATCTGAAATTATTCGTGCTTCTATTTTGTCTATTCCAAAAGGACAATGGGAAGCAGCATATACAATTGGGATGACATATCCACAGGCGCTGAAACGCATTATTTTACCACAAGCGACACGTGTATCGATTCCACCGCTTTCGAATACGTTTATTAGCTTAGTGAAGGATACTTCATTAGCATCATTAATTTTAGTAACAGAGCTGTTTCGAAAAGCACAGGAAATTGCAGCAATGAACTATGAATTTTTAATTGTTTATTTTGAAGCAGGTCTTATTTATTGGGCGATTTGTTTCTTATTATCTATCGTGCAACAAATATTAGAAAAACGTTCAGAACGTTATACGCTTAAATAATAATCCTTTTATAAAAGGAGTTTTTGTTTTTATGATTTCAATTCAACATTTACAAAAGAGTTTCGGTGATAACACGGTACTAAAGCATATTGATTTATCAGTGGAGAAAGGTGAAGTTGTTGTCATTATTGGGCCATCTGGATCTGGTAAGACAACATTTTTACGTTGCCTGAATGTATTAGAAACACCAAATGCAGGTATTGTTCGCATTGGTGACAAAGAGCTGGATTTCTCTAAAAAAGTAACGAAGAAAGATATTGTAAATCTTCGTACACAAACAGGTATGGTGTTCCAGCATCATAATTTATTTCCTCATTTAACAGCAATCCAAAATGTAATGGAAGGGCTTGTTACAGTGAAAAAAGTAGGGAAAGAAGAAGCGAAGAAAAAAGCGACATATTTCCTTGAGAAGGTTGGACTTGGTGACAAAATGGAGTTATATCCATTCCAACTATCTGGTGGCCAGCAACAACGCGTTGGAATTGCTCGTGCGCTCGCGATGGAACCAGAAGTTTTATTATTTGATGAACCAACGTCAGCGTTAGACCCAGAACTTGTACAAGAGGTCCTAAAGGTAATGAAGGAACTTGCACAAGAAGGAATGACGATGGTGATTGTAACGCACGAAATGCGCTTTGCTCATCAAATTGCGAATCGTGTTATCTTTATGGATGGCGGCGTTGTTGTGGAACAAGGTACACCAGAAGAAGTATTTACAAATCCAAAAGAAGAACGAACGAAGCGATTTTTACAAATGCTAGGGTAGAAAGAAAGGTCTCAAGCGAATGCTTGAGACCTTTTTTGCCATATATATTTATTTTTGGTATCCGCCAAGGCTTTGCTCAGCCATTGCTACTAAACGTTTTGTAATTTCGCCACCAACAGAACCGTTTGCACGAGCTGTAGAATCTGCTCCTAATTGTACACCAAATTCTTGAGCGATTTCATATTTCATTTGATCGATTGCAGCTGTTGCGCCTGGTACTACTAATGGATTGTTTTGGTTTGCCATAGGAATATATCCTCCTTAAAGTATAGAAATTTTTTTGGTTGGATTAGCTGGAGTTGAACCAGATTATCGCCTCGTTTGGCGCTAATCCATCGTTTGAAGTGAATCTACTCATAGTATGGATGTTACGTAGAAAGATATGCGAGTTAATAATTTGTAAATTTTGTAAAAATATATACCGATTTTAATTTTTCAGCATATAAGTTACAGCTATGGATAACGAAAAGTGACCTGCACTCTTTTTCTCTCTGTGTTTTCACTTGGCATGGGGCAGGAAAAGGATCTGAATGCTTCCATGCATGGCCGGATGCTCCCTCCCACCTAAAAAGAAGGAGTTTATTTCGTTTTTTTAATTTGTATTTTTCTAAAAGAAGGTCACACTAATTGTAAATATGAAACCTCTATGATTGGAGGAGTTATAAATGGGAATATGTCCACTTTGCAATGCACTAGAAGCTCAAGTATATTCTTGTCAAAGTTGCCTGAATGTACTCCAAGATTATGGGAAAGTTGTAGATTATACAGATGCTTATAGCGCATATATGGATCAAGATTTATTAATAGAGGTAGACGGTTTAACAGGGGAGAATTCTCAGCAATATTGTGTTCATGTTTTCTATTGCGGGACGTGTGGTACACAAACTGAATTAACGGTGAAACTGGTGTAATAAAAAAACTTCCACCTATTATAGGGTGGAAGTTTTATCTTCTGGTAATAGCCTTTTCGGACGAGAAAGATGATGTTCTGTTAAATGCATGGCGTACTCGTAAAATAGCTGTCTCGTCAGTTCACTATATTCTTGTAATGTTTCGGATTGAAATATAGTTCTTCCAGGTTTGGAATTGGCTTCAAATAGCCAAATCTTCTCATCTTTATCTAAACCTAAATCAAAACCAATTTCTCCAATATTTCCTTCCGTTTGCTGATCTAAAATAGAACTTAGTTGCAAGGCTGCATCTGTCAATTTATTCGTGATTCGAACACGCTCCGTTGCATCAGAAAAAATATCTTGGAGTAGTTTTACTTCTCCGCCGCTATTTATATGAGTTGTCATACTGCCTTTCCCGGCGATTTTTGCAACGATGGCACTGACTCTCCAATTCCCAAAACGATTTTTATTTGTATGAATGCGAAAGTCTACTGGCTGCCCACCTATACGTAATAATACAATTCCTTGTTGAACAATAAATGTTTTTAAATCATGGCCTTGCATAACATGATTGATAAGTGTTTCTAAAGAGTGATACTTTCGTAATTTATTCTGCCCTGCCTCGCGGTAACGACAATAATAACTGTTTTCTGAAGTGGAATAAAGAATTTGATAAATATTTCGTCCAAGACTACCATGCACAGGTTTCATATAAATGTGTTTATATGATGATAAGAAATTTTCTACTTGCTCGAAGTGCTGAAATGTTTCTGTTTGAGGTAACAGAGAAGCGACTGTTTTTTCATTTGTAAGCAGCTGGTGTATATTCCATTTGTTAAAAAAACCTGGGTTAAACCATGGAATGGTGTACTTCGTTTGTAATCGTTTTTTTGTTCTGAGAATAGGTTTGTAAAGTTCTGCTTCTCGATTAGGTAGCCGATCATAAATAACGTTTGGAAAAGGAACTTTACATTGTATCCAGTTTTCCTCTTTAAAAAAGTATCCATCAATTGTTTCCTCATCCCAGTTCATATGTTGTGCACCAAATAAGAAAACAAATGGATGTAAAGAGTGGGGTGGGGTCAGTAACTCCTTGAAACTGATGGAACGATTGCCAATTGGATTAGCAGCTGATTCTGTAAAACCTGTTGTGAAAATACCGATCAATGGCCCAAATACAAGTGTTTGATTTTGAATGAAAGCATGCACGGTAGTTGGAAATGGAAGATAAAGTTCTTTCGCAATTTGTTCGCCAATTATAATTTCGTGAGCATAAGTATAATGAATTTCAATATTTTCACATGTCGTATTTCGTGTGCCGAAGGAAAGAAATGTAAGGGGAGAAGTACTAGAAAATATATAGGGCAATGTTAGCGATCTTGGATGATCGATAGAAATTTGTAATGTGTAAATATGATCTTTCAATGTAATAGTCACTCCTTTTTCAGTTACGGTGTAAATCGATTAAACCGTAATGGGCCGCGGGAAGCTTCTTCGGCCAGTGAATAATCATGCTGTTTTCGCATTCGCATATATAATCCTAAGTGCTCTATTTTATCCATTATGTAAAAAGAGAAGAGAGAACTGCTCAATTGTTTTTTATTTCTATTGTGCAATTGCGCGAATGGCTTCAGTACATTGCAAACATGCTCCCATATCATTATACTGTTGTCCGTATAACGATATTCTATTTTTGGATGATCTATGTTTTAGGGCGAGAGAAGCCAAATTGAAAGACATTCCTTTTTAGAGGTAAGAGAGGATCCGATTATGCATAGAAACGGTCAGGTCCTTTTTTCACCCCACGCTAAGTGAAACCAAAAGGAGAAAATAAGTGGAGGTCACTTTTTGTTTTCATAGCAGTGACTGATGTATGGAAAGATCGAAATGGATTTATGTACATACAAGTGGAAAAACCTTTCTTTTTAGAGAGGAAAGAGGATCCGTCCATGGATAGAAGCGGTCGGATTCTTTTTCGGTCCCATGCCAAGTGAAAACGAGTGGAGATCATCTTTTGTTCGTCATGGCAGTGGTTGCATTTCGGGGAAATATGGTAGTTATTTCGCATCTTAAGCCGTGAGAAATCGCAAAAGGTAGCTGATGGATGGAGAAAGTCAGTGTATCTCAAGATAAATGGCTGGTTGTGTATTGTTTTTGTAACAGGTTGTAGTAAGATATATATATTTGGAGAAATGGAAGGCTGGTATTGTGTAATGAATATGTGGTTAAATATGTTAACAACGACAGGGTTAGGAGCAATAATTGGTGGGTATACGAATCATTTAGCGATAAAAATGTTATTTCGCCCGCATCGCCCTATTTATATTGGAAAGTTTCGAGTACCTTTTACGCCCGGATTGATTCCGAAGCGTCGTGATGAACTTGCTGTTCAATTAGGGAAAATGGTTGTGGATCATTTGTTAACACCAGAAGGAATCGGCAAGAAATTAACAGATGAAAACTTTCAGAAAGAGCTTATTCAGTGGGGACAAGTAGAGATAGATAAAATTTTGGTGAACGAGCAATCATTACGAGAGGTTTTAGAAAAATGGGGCTTGGAGCATGTGGAAGGGAAGACCATCCAAAAAATTGAAAGTATGATTGTGGAAAAAATTGATACGTTTTTATCACAATATTATACATATACGTGGGAACAAGCTTTGCCTAGTTCTGTTCATGAAAAAGTGGAGCAAATGATTCCGAATGTAGCATCATTTATTTTAGAAAGAGGTAAAAGCTTTTTTGAAAGTGAAGAGGGAAAAGAGCGGCTTGCCAAAATGATTGATGACTTTTTTGCTTCGCGAGGTACATTATTAAATTTAGTAGGTATGTTTTTAGGGAATGTAAGTTTAGTGGATCGTCTGCAGCCAGAAGTGATTAAGTTTTTAGGACAAGAAGGAACGAAGCAGCTTTTAAGTGATGTACTGCAAAAAGAGTGGGAGAAATTAAAGGGAAGAGAAGTGAAGGAACTAGATTCCTTTATAGAGAAAGAAACGATTGTAAAGTCAATCCTATCAACAGTTAAAATAGAGGAAACTGTAAGAGGATTTTTCAATCAGTCTGTTCAAAAAGTGTGTGAACCAGTTCGGGAAAAAGTTGTACAAACAATGATTCCAAGTTTAGTGAAAAAAGGTTTAGCATGGGGGACAAACAATACCGAACAGATTTTGAAAAATTTACATCTTGCTGAAATTGTACAACAAGAAGTATCTACATTCTCAACAGAGAGATTAGAAGATCTTGTGTTATCAATTACGAAGAGTGAATTGAAGATGATTACATATTTGGGAGCGTTGTTAGGGGGGACAATAGGTTTGATTCAAGGTATAGTGTTGCTTTTTCTAATGTAACGCTTTGTCTATATAAATCCATATTGCTTTTTCAACATACAAATCACGGCCATGAAAACAACAGGAGACATCCACTTATGTTCTCCTGTTGTTTTCACATAGCATGGGGCCGACCGCTTTTATGCATGAACGGACACCCTCACTCCTAAAAAGAAAGGTTTTATATCGGTAGCTCAATTTGTACTACTACCCCCACCTACCTCTACAAGAGCTTGAGGTGGAGGATTCTCCTGTCTCTGTCCTCACAAAACAGTTCCTCTCGATAAATAAAGTGAAATTTCTTCACATCTCGTGCATAGTTTGTTATTGTAAGAAGGTGCGTATCAAAAGGTACTCAAAGGGCGGGGACAATAGACCAAGCCCGTTAAAGGAGGAAAAATACAATGACAAAAAACATTCATGATGTTGCATATGAATTACAAAAAGCAATTGCAGAAAATACAGATTTCCAAGCTTTAAAAGCAAGTTATGCAGAAGTACAAGGGGATGCGGCATCAAAACAACTGTTTGATCAATTCCGTACAATGCAAATGGGCTTACAACAAAAGATGATGCAAGGACAAGAAATTACAGAAGAAGATAACCAAAAAGCACAAGAAGTTGTAGCGCTTATTCAACAAGATCCAAAAATCGTAAAGTTAATGGAAGCAGAGCAACGCTTAAATGTTGTAATCGGCGATATTAACAAAATTATTATGAAGCCACTTGAAGAATTATATACTGCATATCAGGCTTAATGAGAAAGGCGTTTCCTGAGAGGGAAGCGTCTTTTTTTATGGAGTTCGCAGAAGTTCCTTTTCTCAATCAATTGCATAAAAGGAAAGTTTTACAGGAAATAAAGTAAAGATAGGCAAGGAATATTTGTTGAGAAAACCTTTAAAAATATGTGATACAAATGTAAAAATTTATAAAAAATATTATTTCGATATAACAAAATACATGTAAGGGTTTTCATTTTTTATTGTCAAAATAATTTCGAATTCATATTGTTGGAAAAGTAATACATTTATAATATAATAATCAACAAGATATATTACACCACATTAATTAATCAGGTGTAATATATGGCTGATTTACATAATAACTAGCTTTATTGTACACGATTTTGACATAAAGGGATGATTAGTTTGAGTACAGAAGTAAAAGCAAACAACGTGAAAACAACAACAAAAGGAGCCGATCTTGTTGTCGATTGTTTAATCGAACAAGGAGTTACACATGTTTTCGGTATTCCAGGTGCAAAAATTGATTCTGTGTTTGATGTGTTGCAAGAGCGTGGACCTGAGTTAATCGTTTGTCGTCATGAACAAAACGCAGCATTTATGGCAGCGGCTGTTGGGAGATTGACAGGGAAACCAGGTGTATGTCTTGTTACATCGGGACCAGGGACATCAAATTTAGCGACAGGTCTTGTTACTGCTACGGCAGAGAGTGATCCCGTTGTTGCTTTAGCGGGTGCAGTGCCGCGTACAGATCGTTTAAAACGTACGCATCAATCTATGGATAATGCTGCACTATTCGAACCAATCACAAAATATAGCGTAGAAGTAGAGCATCCTGATAATGTGCCAGAAGCACTTACAAATGCATTCCGCAGTGCAACTTCTACTCATCCGGGAGCAACGCTTGTTAGTCTTCCACAAGATGTTATGACTGCTGAAACGTCCGTTTCATCTATTGGCACGCTTTCTCAGCCGCAACTTGGTATCGCTCCCACACATAAAATTGCAGCAGTTGTAGAACAAATTAAATCTGCAAAATTACCAGTTATTTTACTTGGTATGAGAGCGAGCACAAATGAAGTAACGAAAGCAGTTCGTGAGTTAATTGCTGATACACAATTGCCGGTTGTTGAAACGTATCAAGCAGCTGGAGCAATTTCACGTGAATTAGAAGATCATTTCTTTGGACGCGTTGGGTTATTCCGTAATCAACCAGGCGATATTTTATTAGAACAGGCCGATCTTGTTCTATCTATCGGTTATGACCCAATTGAGTATGATCCGAAGTTTTGGAATAAGTTAGGGGATAGAACGATTATTCATCTTGACGATCATCAAGCTGATATTGACCATGACTATCAACCAAATTGCGAATTAATTGGTGATATTGCATTAACGGTAGATAGCATTGCAGAGCAATTACCAAGATTTATCTTGTCAACAAAATCAGAAGCTATTTTAGATCAATTACGTGCGAAATTATCAGAGCAAGCCGAAGTGCCAGTTCGCGATTCACAAGGGCTTACACATCCACTGCAAGTCATTCGTACACTTCGTTCGTTAATTGATGATGAAACAACTGTTGCATGTGACATCGGTTCACATTACATTTGGATGGCAAGATGCTTCCGCTCTTATGAACCACGCCGTTTATTATTTAGTAATGGTATGCAGACATTAGGTGTCGCACTTCCTTGGGCAATTGCAGCGACATTGGTGGAACCAGGTAAAAAAGTGGTTTCTGTTTCTGGAGATGGTGGTTTCTTATTCTCTGCAATGGAACTAGAAACAGCAGTACGTCTCAAAGCTCCGATTGTTCATCTTGTTTGGAGAGATGGTACATATGATATGGTTGCCTTCCAACAAATGATGAAATACGGCAGAACATCAGCGACAGAATTTGGTGATGTTGATATTGTAAAATATGCAGAAAGCTTCGGTGCTATTGGACTTCGTGTGAATTCTCCAGAAGAGTTAGAAGGGGTATTACAAGAAGCACTGAAAGCAGAAGGTCCTGTAGTTGTAGATATTCCAATTGATTATCGCGATAACATTAAATTAAGTGAAAAATTACTACCAAACCAATTGAACTAGTGGTAAAGGAGTAGAATAGACATGAGTATTGCACAATTATTAGATATTGATGCGAAAAAGATGAAAACGAATAATGAAGTATATCAAACGTCAACAATGCTAGCTTTATTGGATGGTATATATGATGGCATTATCAACTTTGATAAATTAAAAGAGCACGGCGATTTTGGCATCGGTACGTTTGATCAATTAGATGGTGAAATGATTGCTTTTGATGGAGAATTTTATCATTTGCGTTCCGACGGTTCTGCAGAAATGGTAGCACCGGAAGAAACAACACCGTTTGCCACTGTAACATTTTTTGAAAAAGAAATGAGTTATACAATTGATCGTCCAATGAATCGTGAAGAAGTAGAATCTTTATTACATGAATTAATGCCAAGTAAAAACTTATTTTATGCGATTCGTATGGATGGAACATTCCGTGAAGTAAGAACAAGAACCGTTCCGCGTCAAGAAAAACCATATACACCACTCGTAGAAGTGACAAAATCACAGCCGATTTTTTCTTTCTCTCATACGAAAGGAACAATGGCAGGATTTTGGACACCAGATTATGCGCAAGGTATTGGAGTAGCCGGTTTCCATCTACATTATATTGATGATGAACGAAGCGGAGGCGGACATGTTTTTGATTTTACTGTAGAAAACTGTACGATCGAAATTTGTCAAAAAGCACATATGCATTTAGCACTTCCAGAAACAGCTGATTTTATGGCAGCGGATTTATCTAGAGAAAATCTTGAAAATGATATTGCGACTGCGGAAGGTGCGGAGTAAAAAAAGAAGCCGATTTGGCTTCTTTTTCATTTAGAGACAAATGGATGGTTCTTAAAATAAAAACGCCAAGGATAATGAACAGCTTCTTCAGCATAGTCAATATTGATGCGTGGGCCTGTTACAATCTCATATTGAGAAGATAGCTGCTCTGCTTCTGGCACCAATTCAATATATAATTCATCACCTTGTAAGGATAAGCCACGTTCTTCTAAAGTAATGCCAAGTGCGCGGCATAGCTTTCCAGGTCCGTTCGTTAAATTTTTGTATTGTGATTTCGTAAGATCTGTTTTACCGTAACGTGCCATTTTTATGTCTTCTATTCCATCGACTGGCTCTAATGCCCGAATAAGAACGCCTTGCGGGGTACCAACTGGAGCTGTAATGACATTAAAACAATGATACATACCATAGATGAGATATACATAAGCGTGTCCTGGTGCGCCAAACATAACTTCCGTGCGCTCGGTTCGTCTTCCCCCATAGCTATGTGCAGCTTTATCATCTGGTCCTTTATACGCTTCTACTTCTACAATGAATCCACTTCGTTTTATTCTATCTACTATATGTACAAGTTTATGACCAAGTAAATTTTTAGCAATTTCTAATGTATCACCCTCATAAAAAGAAGGAGGTGCTTTCATATTGGTATCCCCTTTACTGATGATATACGTATATATTAAACCAAATTTGCGTACGAAATTCTAACTCGTTCTAATTAACAAATTTAGTTCATAAATTATGGATAGAGTAAAGCAGCTAAGAGGAGGAATGCGACGTGATTTATCGCTTGTTGGCTCTTAATATAGATGGGACGCTCCTGCAGAAAAATGGGAAGATACCAAAAGGAACACGAGAAGCTATTGATTTTGTCAAACGAAAAGGTGTATATGTTACGCTGTTTACAAGTCGGCACTTTCAATCGGCTCATAAAATAGCAAAGTCATTAAAACTAGATTCTATATTAATTACGCATAGCGGTGCTTTTATTTCTGCTTCATTAGATAAGCCGCTTGTTCAAAAACGATTATCAGAAGAAAAAACGTTTAATATCGTGCAAGTGCTCGAACATTTTGAATGTAATGTCCGTATTTCACATGAACGTTTTTCTATCGGTAACCGTGAGCGAAATACACCAAACTTAATTGCACGCACTGTATTATCAAGTTCGGATCCGTTATTTTATCCTGTTCAATTTGTAGATTCATTAGGTGACGCACTGCGTGATCACCCTGTTGCAGCTCCGAAAATTGATGTTGTCTTTGCAAGTAGAGGAGAAAGAGAACGCGCGCTTAAAACGTTGAAAAAAGCATTTGAAAATGTCGAGTATATAGAATCCGATGGGGGAAGGGTAGAAATTCTTCCGCTTCATGTATCGAAATTAAGAGGATTACAATTATTAGGAGAACACCTTGGGATCGAATTGAATGAAATGGTGGCAATTGGAGATAGTTTGGAAGATTTAGATGTCATCGCGGGTGTTGGATTAGGAGTTGCAATGGGAGATGCACCTATTCCATTGAAGCAAGCAGCAGATTGGATTACACGTTCCAATAGTGAAAACGGAGTGGAATATATGATTAAGGAACATTTTCGAAAGCAATTTCCACTTCCATTTTTAAAAAATCACTCGCAGGTTCATAAATGGTGACAAGATGACGAAAGAACGCAGCCTGAAAGCTGCGTTTCTTAGTGTTTGTCTTTCCGGGAAAATGAGGAAAAGCTTCTATATTGACCTCTAGTCACCCTTCAAGTAAACTAAAGAGAGTTTACAAATGAAAAGGTGATAAGTGTTGTTAATTTCAATAAAAACGTTACAAGATGATCGTTTTTTACGTCCGCTACAAAATATTAGCGGCTTATTTTTTGAAGAAAGCACGATAGGATTTGAGAAAGAAGATGCGAATCTTATTGTTGAAATAAAGATAGAAGGAAACGTGACAGCTTCAGCACGTTTAACAGACGTTGCAACTGGAAATGTATATGAAGAAACGTTTGAAAAAGATTTATCTTCCTTCACAGTAGAAAAAGAACGTATGAAACAAGTAAAACATGTTGTTTCATATGTGTATCTTTCTGTCTTGCAACAGCTAACTGGAATTGAGCAAAGTTGGGGGATTTTAACAGGAGTACGTCCAACGAAACTTCTTCATAAAATGCTTCAAAATGGCATGTCAAAAGAAGAAGCGCATAAAGAACTTCGTGAAAGCTATTTAATTCATGAAGAAAAAATTGAACTTCTGCAGCGCATCGTGGACTGTCAATTAGCAGTTGTTCCAGATTTATATCGTTTGAAAGAAGAAGTAAGTATTTATATCGGTATTCCGTTCTGTCCGACAAAATGTGCATATTGTACATTCCCGGCGTATGCGATTAATGGACGTCAAGGATCGGTTGATTCTTTCTTAGGAGGCTTACACTACGAAGTTCGTGAAATTGGTAAGTTCCTAAAAGAAAAAGGTGTTAAGGTTACAACGATTTATTACGGAGGCGGTACGCCAACAAGTATTACAGCAGAAGAGATGGACATGTTGTATGAAGAAATGTACCAATCGTTCCCGGATGTGAAAGAAGTACGCGAAGTAACAGTTGAGGCAGGTCGTCCTGATACGATTACGCCAGAAAAACTAGAAGTATTAAATAAATGGAACATCGACCGCATTAGTATTAATCCGCAGTCGTACCATCAAGAAACGTTAAAAGCAATCGGGCGCCATCATACAGTGGAAGAAACGATTGAAAAGTATCATTTAGCACGTCAAATGGGAATGAACAATATCAATATGGACTTAATTATTGGTCTTCCAGGTGAAGGACTAGATATATTTAAACATACGTTAGATGAAACGGAAAAGTTAATGCCGGAATCATTAACAGTTCACACATTATCATTTAAGCGTGCTTCTGAAATGACGCAAAATAAGCGTAAATATAAAGTGGCAGGTCGCGAAGAAATTACAGCGATGATGCATGAGGCTGAAGAGTGGACGAAAAATCATAATTACGTACCTTATTATTTATACCGCCAAAAGAACATTTTAGGTAACTTAGAAAATGTTGGTTATGCGATGCCATCGCAAGAAAGTATTTATAATATCGTGATTATGGAAGAAGTACAGTCTATTATCGGTCTTGGCTGCGGTGCATCAAGTAAATTTGTGCATCCAGAGACAGGGGCAATTACACATTTTGCAAACCCGAAAGATCCGAAATCATATAATGATGGTTATATCAAATATACAGAAGATAAGCTTGAAATTTTAAAAGAGCTATTCTCTTAAAGTGAAACTTTAATCCGTGGGGGTTTTTCTCATCCCACACGGATTATTAATTGAACCAATCGGGCTTTTACGGGCAGTTTATCTCACACCTAACTTCTTGGCTTCTGCTAAAATTTAAGGTGGGAGTATTACTGCCCGTTAAAGCGGGGTAAGAGGCTGGCCTAAAGGTTCGCATATTGCGAGTTTTTAGGTTTCAGTCTCTTTTTTATATAAATGAGCTATTGTTTAAATAATATTGTTGATTTTAGCTATGTAAGCGTCAAATATTCCCTACCTACTATTTGTAAATAACCCATGAGATAATCTCCTTACATACTACATGTGGAGGTTTGGTTCTGTTGCAAAGTTCTCTAAACCACGTTACATTTTAGAAAAAATGAGTAGGAGCACGACAAGAGGAGATATTTTAAAGGAAAACAGTTTAAGAAAGATATCATTTTACTAATAAAGATGGAAAAAAAGTAATAATTCAGGACCATAGTGCAGGCCACTCTAAAGGTGGACAGGGACCGCATTTTAATGTGAGACCTGCAGATAAACCGCGAACAGGTAAATTTGAAGGTACACAAGAGCATTATCCATTTAATAAATAATATATAGAGGTGATTATATGTGGTACAGTAATTTAGAAGGAAATAGATTTATATCAAATTTATATAACGAAGCTCCTTCATTGTTAGATGTACGTATTGTAGCAGTTAAAATTGAAGATGAAGGTAAAAAAATTTCTATAAATTTTAATATGCCTAAATTCGCAGATAATCCTCCAAAAAAATGGAAAGATTTAAACTATAATACTGTATTTGTCCAACTAGACTTTTTTGATATACAGGAATTAACATTGAAATCTTCCAATGATAAATACAGAGGAGATATTAATATTGAATTAGACAAAGATGGGAATTTTAACATTAACATATCAGGTTCTGTATGTATGAATCTTAAAGCTGACTATGGTATCATACAATCTGTCAGTGGCTATATTGATACAATAAAATAGTTATCCTTAATTGACTCAACGTCTTTCAAAATTTTTAGTAGATGAGTATAGCAACTTAAATAGAATCAATGAGCAAGCTGTAAAGAACATAGTATACAAAAGCTTCGTTTGAAGTAATATAGTATGTTTTACCTTTGCTTAGCTATAAAACAAGGGAACACCTATTTAAGGAGTTCCCTTATTCCATCTGATTTAATCCTGTAATGCTCAGTCCTTTTTCTTTGGTGTAGGTTATAAATGCCCTCCAAGCATTCATACAAAAGACTTTGGAGGGTGAGAGCTTAGAACGGATAGCTTTATAAATAAAAACCATTCTTTGGATGGGAGAGAGAGTCCGTCCATGCATAGATTGCTTTTTTAGCCCCAGGCCAAGTAAAAACAAAGGGAGAAAATGAGTGGAGAACTCCTTTTGTTTTCATAGCAGATACGTGTATGCCTACAAATCAAAATGAATATATATTTGTAAAACGATGTCGAGAATGATCAGAAAAAGAAGGTAAAAATGTGGAGGAAATGTCTACTTATAGACGAAATGATAGAATTATGAAAGTTAAAAGGGGGCATATTTTGACATGTATATGACGATTGGGAGGATTTTTGATTTAACGGTAGGGAAATATGCAAATAAAGAAGCGTTAGTAGAACCAGAAAAGAACATTCGTTGGACATATAAAGAATGGGATGAACAGATCAATAAAACGGCGCAAGCATTATTAGCAGAAGGTGTGAAAAAAGGAGATACTGTATCTGTTTATTTATATAACTGTCATGAATTTGTAAACGTTTACCTCGCTTGTGCGAAAATCGGTGCGATTTTCAATCCGATTAATTTCCGTTTAAAAGCAAAAGAAGTAGCTTATATCCTCATGGATGCATCCTCAAAAGTCGTTGTATTTGAAAAAGCCGTTGAACAGACGGTTGCTACCATTGAACGAGATTTCCCAAATAGTTCTTTTTGGTACATAGAAGATCATGCACCTTCATACGCTGCTTCTTATCATGAAAAGGTAAATGCAGCTTCATCTGAGGCAGTGGATATTGTTGTTGAGGAAACAGATTATTGTTCGATGCTCTATACAAGTGGTACAACGGGTCATCCAAAAGGGGTGCTACATCGTCATCGTGATATGGCTGAACATAGTATGATTTGCACGTATTTCTTAAAATATAACCGTGATAGTATTGGCCTTGCAGTAGCACCGTTATATCATTGCGGTGAATTAAATGCTGGTATTATACCAAGAATTCAAGTTGGCGGAAAAAATATCATTTTACATCACTTTGATACAAAGACGGTGTTACATACAATTCAGAAGGAAAAGATTACAACATTCTTTGCGGCGCCAACGATGTGGAATATGCTGTTACAAGAGGATTTATCACAATATGAATTACGGTCGATGAAAATTGGAGTATATGGCGGAGCTGCGATGGCACCAGCGCTCGTAAAAGAATGTAAAGAGCGTCTGCATATCGATCTTGTTCAAATTTATGGAATGACAGAGATGGGTCCCGTTATTGCATTCTTAGTAGAAGAAGATCAAATTACGAAAGCTGGTTCAGCCGGAACGCCTTGTTTTAGTCATGAAATTCGAATTGTAAAACCGAACGAAGAGGGGCCGGCAGAACCAGATGACGTGTTACCACCTTATGAAGTGGGAGAAATTATTTCACGTGGACCAACTATGATGGCAGGATATCATAATCGTGAAGAAGCAACAGCAAAGTCTATGTATAAAGGATGGTATCACTCAGGTGATTTAGGTTATTTAGATAAAGATGGTTATTTATACGTTGCCGATCGTTTGGATGATATGGTCATTAGCGGCGGGGTAAATATTTATCCGCGTGAAATTGAAGATTTCCTGCATAGTCATCCTGGGATACTAGATGTTGCTGTACTTGGTGAACCAGATGAATTATGGGGTGAACGTGTTGTTGCGGTAGTGGTCAAAAAGGATGAACATATTACGGCGGAAGATTTAGAAAAGTATTGTAAAGAAAGTGATGAATTAGCAGACTATAAACGACCACGCCACTACGTATTTTCAGATGAACTTCCTCGTAATGCGAGTGGGAAATTGCAGAAATTTGTACTTAGAGAGTCATTAAAAGGTGCTAAACAATAAAAAAAATGCCTTTCCAATTTGGAAAGGCATTTTTTTTATTTGCGTGAGAAACCTTCTTCATCAAGGTATTCTGCAGCTTCTGGATAAGAATTGAATGTTCCGTCTAAGTTACTACCTGCGTACACATTCCACATATCGTCTTCTTGGATAAGAGTAAGAATATGGCCGTCTTCATTATGCCATTCTTCTTCTTTAGTAGGTGCAGCCTGTGCGACTACTTCTTCGGGTTCTTGGGATAGAAGTTCAATTGATTTTTGAATTAATGAGCGTAGTTCGTCTGCTGAAAATTCACGGATGTTAACCATGCCTTTATCGTCTGTTTTATAACCGTTAATGCCGCTAGCGTATACAAAGCCATTTCCATTTGGATGTAAATGATAAACAACGTTCTTTTTGTCTAAGCGACTTTCTTCAAAGTGAAAGTTTACACGTTTTAATGACACGTTCTTTCTTTCTAATTGCGGGAAAGATTCGATAATCGATAATTTTTCTTCAAAAGTTAGCATATTGCCTCCAAATATATAGTAAAAGATTTAATCCGTTCATTATAGCATAGGGGGATTTTTTTCTAAAGCGTTAGCGAGAAGGGAATGTGAAAAATGAAGACGGTTACTTCACGATACTGTAAAGAGTTTCTTCTAAAAGGCGCTGACGAACGCGCCTTTCTCACGTTACAATGGAACGTGGGCATTATCCTGCATGTAACACTTCCACCTCAAAATTTAGCGAAAGCAAGGAAGTTAGTGAGAGAAGAACTGTCAGTAAAAGCCCGATTGGTAAGGGATAATAATCAGTGGGGCTGAAGACCCCCCACTGATTAAAGTTTCATTTTATGTAGAGGTGATTTTTTTATGGTTCAAAAAATAGCAAAAGAATGTTTAGCGGGTTTTACCGTGGCGATTGTTGCACTGCCGCTCGCAATTGCATTTGGGATTGCCGCAACGGGGACATCTGAAGGGGCGTTAGTCGGATTGTATGGTGCGATTTTTGCGGGATTATTTGCAGCGCTGTTTGGTGGCACAGCAGGGCAAGTAACAGGTCCTACAGGTCCAATTACGGTGATTGCGACAGGAGTTATCGCAACTCATGGACTCGAAGCAAGTTTTATCGCATTTATGATGGCCGGGTTGTTTCAAATTTTATTTGGTGTATGTAAGCTTGGAGCTTATATACGTTATATTCCATATTCTGTTGTTTCAGGGTTTATGAATGGAATTGCACTTATCATTATTTTAGGTGAAATGAAGCATGTAAAGAATAGCTTTTTACTTGTTCTGTTAACAATTCTCGTTATGCTTGTTGCAGGGAAGTGGATTAAAGCGATTCCGGCGAGTCTAATTGCGTTAGTTGGAGTTACGGCAACATTGCCATTATTTTCTCATGTATTACAAGGACTTACGATTCAATTACCTTTTGTGGGAACGATTCCTCTAAACAAGATGATTGAAAAAATTGGAGCAATTCCAGAAGCAATACCTTCTCTTCATGTACCATCTTTTAGTGGATCAGTAGTGCTTGAACTTATTTTTCCAGCACTTAGTATCGCATTATTAGGATCAATTGACTCTTTATTAACATCTGTTGTGATGGATAACGTAACAGGTACGCGCCATAAAAGTAATAAAGAATTGATTGGCCAAGGGTTAGGGAATATCATGAGTGGATTGTTTGGCGGATTAGTAGGAGCAGGAGCAACTGTAAGATCGATTGTGAATATAAGAAGTGGCGGGAAAACAGCATTGTCAGCTTGTATGCATAGCATCATTTTATTTATTTTCATTATTGGACTTGGTGCGGTTGTACAATATATTCCACTTGCAGTACTATCGGGTATTTTAATTTTAACAGGTATCGGAATGTTTGATTGGGATAGCATGAAAAAGATGCATGTAGCCCCAAAAGGTGATACTGTCGTTATGCTTTTAACAATGGTGATTACAGTGAAATTTGATTTAATGATTGCGGTTGCGTTTGGCATAGTGCTTTCCTTCATTTTATATATAGTGCAATGTAAAGAACGAAAAGCTTCTATTGTAAAAGAAGAAGGGGAAGATGCATTGTATATGATTCGGGGGCCGCTTTCCTTTCTATCTGTTGACCGTATTTTCTCTTCTTTGCAAGAAGTCAAATCTCATTTGACATTACGTTTGAATGATGTGCATTATATGGATACTTCAGGAGCGATGGCGCTATTAAACTTTGTGGATCATACGGAGAAAATGGGTGCAAGTGTAACGCTTGAGCAATTACAGCCGCATGTTGAACAGACGCTGCTAAGTTTGGCAAATGATGAACAAAGAAAAAAGTTACAAATGGTGAACGAAAAGTAGAATTGAAATGATGAAAAGCAGCATCCACATAATTGGATGCTGCTTGTAGCGTTTTCTTAATCTGCTTTCAAATCAACAATGACATAGGCTAATATTACGACAAAGAAAATACTAACAGCTGGTGCGGTTAATACATGTCCAGCCGTAAAGGCAATACCTAGTGCTAATACTAGCACACTGGCAAGGAGCATATATCTTACAGTTATAATGGATTTGAAATTTGTAATGACGCGAATGAATAATCGAATGCTAAAATAAACAAATGGTAACAGATAAAGCAGAAAACCAATGATTCCAAATGAAAAGAATAAATCATGAAAGTCCATTTCAATTAGTTTAACTGCATCTTTATCTTTATAGTTTCCTGCGTATCCCATACCGAATAACTTTTGTGATGTAGGGGCTTCTTTATAGTATTGTTTATACACTTGTAAGAATTTATCACGGTCACTATAAATTAAACTATTCATTTCTCCACTTGTTAATTTTCCTTCTGCACGTCTTTTTGCTTCTTCAGGATCCTCTGTAATTACTTTCCCTTCTTTTCTTGCTTGTTCTTCGCTTGCTAATTTTTTATCTTCATATATTTGTAAATGAATGCCCATATTTTTTGCAATAGGAGTAAGTGGTGTGACTGCCAATAAACCACCTAGTACAACAAGAGCAACAAAGGTATTAACAAGATGTGTAATTCCTTTACCTACTTTTTTACGTTGCATCATATATTCAATAATAGAAAAGAGAAGTGCAACGCCTAGTGTAAGGATAATTGCTCCATAGCCCACTTTTGTTCCGACCATAATACTGGCATACATCGCTAAAATTGTTGGAATCCAGTAGTATACTTTAGAAAAAGAAGTTGTTTTCTGTACAGAGTAGAGTACAATCATTGGGAACGTGATTGCTAAAATAGAACTCAATTCATTTCCCGCGAAGAACCATCCTCTAGAGCCGGTTTTTTCGTATGAATAACTTGAGAAATCTGTTCCGGATGCTATAGATACAATCATAACCATACTTACAATTAACGATGCATATAAGAAATATGTAATGAGTTTATCAGAAGCATACTGTTTATCTTTTAGTTCTTTAAATACAAGAATATATCCAAACAATAAAACGATTGGATATGTACTTTTCAAAATGAATTTAATTTCCTCGCCAAAAGAAACGGGGTGCTTGACGATCATATTGTTTACAAGTCCAGCAGCAAGTACGATACCAAGCAAGACTAGATAGAAAATATATTTCTTATTACCAGGTTGTTTCCAATTGAAAAGTAGATATCCTAAAGCGAGAGTCATAAAGGCAAATCTTACTACAATTCCGACTGTCGCACTCATGTGTAATGTGTAGATAGAGAAAGATGTTAATAAATCTAAAATTGGTTGCAACACGATAAATAGTAACAGGAAATGTGGGAAGTAGTTATTCGTTTGTTTCAACTTGTTAACCATGTTTTCCTCCATTTCTTCATTTTCGCATGATTGGATGAACGAATTTCTATGTCCATTTGATACATCAACATAAGAATACACCATTTTATTATAATGGTAAATAGACGAGGATATGTGGCAAATCTCTTGAAAAGAGGTTATTTTCTTTCATTCATAATAGGGAATATGTAAATTTTCGAGTATATTAGACAGAAAATTACGAAAAAAGAAGGATTTTACACCTCTTTTCTTTAATTATATAAGTATAATCTTTAAGGAAGAAAGAGGGATATATAATGGAAGTAAAAAGTAAAGCCGAGTCTGTAGTTGTGAAATATGAAGGACGAGTAGCAACGATTATGATGAATCGCCCAGAAGTATTAAATGCATTAGATGAACCTACGCTCAAAGAATTGTTAGCAAAGCTGAAAGAAGTAGCTGAAAGTTCCGTTCATATTGTCGTATTATGCGGGAATGGACGTGGTTTTTCTGCGGGTGGAGACATTAAATCTATGCTTTCTAGTAATGATGAAAGCAAATTTGAAAGTATCATGAATACCATTTCAGAAATTGTTGTAACGTTATATACAATGCCAAAACTTGTGATCAGTGCAATTCATGGCCCAACTGCGGGGCTTGGTTTAAGTATTGCGTTAACAGCTGATTATGTATTGGCAGACGTTTCATCTATCATTGCGATGAATTTTATTGGAATCGCTTTAATACCAGACGGCGGGGGGCATTTCTTCTTACAAAAACGTCTCGGTGAAAATATGGCAAAACAAATCATTTGGGAAGGTAAAAAGTTACCAGCAACAGAAGCGTTAGAGCTTGGATTAATTGACGAAGTTATCGGAGAAAACTTCCAAGGTGCTGTAAAACAAAAAATAAATGAAT
The DNA here is from genome assembly GCF_026241455.1 of Bacillus sp. DHT2. Classification (NCBI taxonomy): domain Bacteria; kingdom Bacillati; phylum Bacillota; class Bacilli; order Caryophanales; family Bacillaceae; genus Bacillus; species Bacillus sp. DHT2. Next base: position 326,410 of record NZ_JAPHWH010000003.1, on the reverse strand, counting down.
GGCTTCAAAAACCAATTAAATCTATGATTCAAACGAAACAAATTTTATGCGAAGTCAATCGCTCAAGCTTAGAACAAACGCTTCAGCTTGAAAAGCGCGGACAATACGAAATGAGAAGAACAGCTGACCATAAAGAAGGAATTACTGCATTTTTAGAAAAACGTCCGCCTGCGTTTAAAGGGGAATAAAAAAAGAAAAAGTGTTAACACATCCTAAGTGTTAGCACTTTTTTAAGTAATGAGGGAAAAGATGAAAAGAAAAGTTATAGTTATTATCGGTTTATTTATGCTAATCTATTTTGCTCTACATAGCACACCAACGCTTGCTGTTCGCACGGCGTTATTTTTTGAGGGCCATCCTAACTAAGGTTGCTACAGGGGGAGAAATTACGAAGGAAAGAAATATAGAGAAAGAAGCACTTCCTGCAGCTTATCAAACATTGTATGGAACAGAAAATAATGAACCAGATCATTACTTCTTTCCGCATGTACAAGCTCATGGAACAGGGATTGATATGATGAGTGCGTGTGTGAAAAAGAAATGGTTTTTCTATAAAGCAGAGCTAGGATGCTACTAAATATGGAAAGAAGATATGCTATAGTATAAGTATGATATTTTGGTGGAGGTAGAACTATGTCAACTTATAATAAACTAGTTAGAGATCTCGTTCCAGAAAAGATTTTAATGTCTGGAAAAACATATACTTCAAAAAAATTAACTGGTCAAGCATACATACAAGCATTAGCGAAAATCGGAACAGAGGAAATTCGTGAATTCGCCTCAATGAAAGAACGTGAACACGCATTAGATTCACTGGCTGATGCACTAGAAGTCATCATCTCACTAGCGCGTGCAGAAGGCGCAACATTTGAAGATATTGAGCGTCTTCGTAAGCAAAAAGAAGAAGAACGCGGTGGGTTCCAAAGAGGGATTTACTTGCTGGATGTTTCGGAGGAGTAGTTAACTGTGAATTATATAGAGATATAAAACCTTTCTGTTTTTGGGTGGGAGAGAGGATTCGTCCATGCGTAGAAGCGGACTCGGCTTTTTTCTGCCCCGTTCTGGGTTTGAAACAAAGGGAGAGAATGAGAGTAAAACGTTCTCTTTTGACGTACAAAACAACAAACAATAAGCTAAATGGGTTACGAAATCGTAAATGATTTCGTAACCCATTTAGCTTATTGATATATAAGTATTTTTGGCATTCTAGCAAGCCAATTCGCATAAGAAAACGCAAGTAAATTATCATGTTAAAATGAGACTTATTTTCCCCATATTTTTTTAAACGACATAGCATATGTTATTCCAAGTACGGATTGTACTATTAGAAATAGTGATGCAGTCAATGTTTTTACATTATGGTCCAATGCACCTAATACTCCCATAATTAAGCCAATTAAGATAAAAAGTACACTTAGGAAAGGCGTAACTTTCATTAATATTTCAAACTTTTTATTCATAAAATGACCTCCTATTTTCTGTGGATTTTAACTATTATATAGGTTTTATTATAAAATTAAAATATTTAAATTATATGTAAATCGCCTATCTAAATTTAAAGGCCTTTAATTTTGTATCTGAATGAGAGGTGTGGGATTGCACCAAAAGTTTTTGCTCTTAACAGAGCCATTTTTGGGGGAGCATTGTTTTTAATAAAGAATGATTGAATTCCCTCCCTATATAAGTAAATAACGAGGGGCTTCTGAAAAACATCTACTGTTATTCTCCTGAATCCTCTTCAAAAACGTCTCTTGTATATAATAACTATACATTATATATAAGAAGAAAGGTAAACTTAATTGGTAATTACATCAATTTATGTATATTAAAACAATTTTATTATTTTTTCTTATTTTAGGGTGGAGAGAGTCCGTCCATGCGTAGAGGCGGTCAGTGCCTTTTTCTGCCCCATGCCGGGTTTAAAACAAAGGGAGAGAATGAGAGGAGGTCTCTTTTTGTTTTCATAGCAGTGACTGAGATATTGGGAAATCAATATATAGTGAAAAATCGATATAAACCCTTTCTTTTTTTTGTGGGAGAGAGGATCCATGTATATGCGGAAGTGGAAAGAAATATAAAAAATGTTGTTTAAAATAAAGGCTATATAGGAGAAACGCCATCTATAAGTGGTGGTTTTCTAATGATTACTGTATACTGAATATTAGAAAAATGAAGTGGAGGGACCAACATTGGCACATCATGCAAAAGAAACAATGGAATTAATTAAACAGCTTGTTTCTATTCCAAGTCCATCTGGAAATACAGGCAAAATCATTAACTTTATTGAAAACTACGTAAAAGAGTGGAATGTAGAAACGAAGCGTAACAATAAAGGTGCGCTTATTTTGACGTTAAAAGGGAAAAACGATGATCAGCATCGTTTACTAACTGCTCACGTTGATACTTTAGGTGCAATGGTAAAAGAAATTAAATCTGACGGTCGCCTTCGCTTATCGATGATTGGCGGGTTTCGCTGGAACTCTGTTGAAGGAGAATATTGCGAAATCGAAACAGCGAGCGGAAAAACATATACGGGTACAATTTTAATGCACCAAACATCTGTCCATGTATACAAAGACGCAGGTGAAGCAAAACGTGATGAAAAAAATATTGAAGTTCGTATCGATGAGCGCGTATCTTCAGCAGATGAAGTTCGTGAACTAGGAATCGAAGTAGGGGACTTTGTCTCATTCGACCCACGTGTCCAAATTACAGAGAGCGGCTACATAAAATCACGTCACCTAGACGACAAAGTAAGCGTGGCAATTCTACTAAAATTAATTAAAAGATTACAAGATGAAAACATTACATTGCCATACACAACACATTTTTTAATCTCTAATAATGAAGAAATCGGGTATGGTGGTAATTCCAACATCCCAGAAGAAACAGTAGAATACTTAGCTGTCGACATGGGAGCATTAGGGGATGGTCAAGCATCAGATGAATACACAGTATCCATCTGTGCGAAAGACTCTAGCGGTCCATACCACTACGGTTTACGTAAACATTTAGTGGAACTTGCGAAAGCAAACAACATTGAATATAAAGTAGATATTTACCCATACTACGGATCAGATGCATCCGCAGCAATCCACGCAGGATTTGATGTGAAACACGCGCTAATTGGAGCAGGAATTGATTCTTCTCATGCATTTGAGCGTACACATGAGAGTTCGATTGTACATACGGAGGCGCTTGTGTTTGCTTATGTGATGTCAGAGTTGATTGGAGAATAGCGAAAAGAGGTTACCTGGCACTGGGTAACCTCCTTTGTATGGCGAATGTTGTCGGATTGACACTCCCACGGCTAAAGCCAGTGAAATTCTTGCTACCAAAGGCGGAGTAAACTCGTACAGGTGCTTTCTCGTATCGCAAAATCTGTAATCTCCTTACATACTACATGTGAAGATTTTTTTATGAAAAAACAGCTATTAAAGAAATTAACTTTCCTAAAACTGAAGGAGCTTGTAATTTTAGTATGAATCTCAGTTGAACTCATGTTACTTAATCGTTCCCATCCCACCAATTTCTACATTTACCTTGACGTTTACATCGCCCTTTGCTAATGCCTTATTCCATTTATTTTGGACTTTTTTCCATTCTGGATATGTGTAAGTTCTTGCATATACCCCAAGCCCAATAGGGTCGATTTTGGCAGCTTGTATTTTCTTTATTAATTGCTTGAAATCAGCTTCCAGCTTAGTTTCAATAGCTTTTTGTAATTTTGCTGCGTCCTTTCTTGTATTGAACGAAAAAAGCCGTTCTGTAATACTGATTCTCATCTTTACATCTATATTAAATATAAAATGATTATCATACTTTACCTTTGTCTTTACTTTAATATTTTGGGCACTAAAGCTTATCCAATCTTTATCCTGGCTATCTGACTTTAGTTTAAGTGCAATTGTAAATGGAAACTCACCTTTCGTTTCTTGCTGCAAAATGCGTAATAGTTTGTTTTCATCGGATTTTAGCGCTAATTTATACCTTCCTTTTTCATCCAACAAAGCCGTACCTGTCACCCATATTCTATTCTTTTTTTTCATCTCAGTAATACTTGCTGTTATCCCTTTGTCTGCTACTTGTTCATGTAATTTTTGAAGAGTTGTTTTTACTGCGATATTTCTTAAATAGGCGGTATCAACTAGTTTTGTTAAATATAAAGGAAGCCGCGGTTTATCTTTTGGGTGATAAAAGATGACGTCCGAAACAGGTCCATCTACAGCAACAACTCGTGTGGTAACTGTGTTTTTGGGGTCTCGGTAAAATGGGTCGAGGTAATTTTCCCAGTTTTTTTGTTTCATTAGCCGTTTTCCAACTAAAATAACCTGTGTTTTACTTCCCGAGGTAAGCGCCATAACCGTAGCGTCAAATTTGTCTCTAGAATTTCGAGTCGTAACAGATTTCACACCAGTAGTTTCTTCTTTTACCTTTGCTTCTTTATTAAAAACAGGACTTGACATGTACACCAATAAATTATTATTACGATCTAAATCGATACCAAGGACAAGAGTAAGGGAAACATCTTCAACATTTGTTTGATCAAAGCATCCAGTCATCATGAACACTGATAACAAAATACAACATAGCACCTTTCTTTTCAATGTATCCCCCCCTGGCGAGACTTCTCATATACCCAGCTATACATCCATAAAATGATAGGTGATATATAAGTTAATCCTAATCCAGCATTCGATACTACCTGTTGCCAAGTTTCGGCTTGATTCCAACTAGGATGAGTCCAAAATATGAAGCCGATAATGAGTAATAATAGAACAAGAACATGAGAGGTGTGATCTTGTTTCCCAAGTAATTGGCTAGAACAAAATACAGCGCAGTATATGCAAGGAATCCAGGCTGTGGAAACAACGGTTAAGTAAACAGCTAATAAAATCATGTCAAAACGTTCTAAAAAACGAAATTCAATTACTTTAAGTAAATTTAGTACCGGCTGGTTAAATTGTGTAATGCTATCAGGGCTAAAATAGGCAAAGCAAACAATAGTAGCAAATAAATAAAATAACATCGTTAAAGTGTTTGCAATAACGATTCCATGGACTGCATACTGTTTTTTTTGTAAAAAGGGATATAAAAAGAACGCAATATCAAACCCTAAATAAGCAAAAATAGTGGTCGGTACAGCCGTTAATACCGGTTTCCACCCTTCTTTTAAGAGCGGAAAGAAAGGCAGCCAACTCCCGCCCTCTTTTAGCGGTATCAAAAAAAACAGCGGAATCCAAAGCATCATATAAAAATTAAGTTCACAGTACCGCCCTATAATACGAAGGCCGTTGCGTACAACAAGAAAGGTAGGAATCGAAAACAAAAAGATAATGATATAGTCAGGCGTTTTCGGAAGAAGCCATCCCTTAAGATAAAGCATAGCGTTCACAAGAATAGTACCGGAATAAAAGGCAAAATATATCATGTAAATAACAACGAGTGCTTTCCCTACTATTTTTCCAAATAATCGTATAAGAATGTCGTAAAGCGTATCCTCGGGATATCTTGCAGCTGTTTTCACGATGAAAACACCTGATATTGTGGAGAATACCCAGCCGATAAGTATAGCTATCCATCCATCTGTTCCAGCTTTTTCTGCAAGCAATCGTGGGAGAGATAAAACTCCAGTTCCTACCTGCATTCCATTAATTAAAAAAATATACTGCAGAAGAGTAATGTCATTATAGGCATATTTTTTCATAGTTTCACCTTTTATTATGGTTCTTTCCTTGTCGAATAGATTGAATGGCTCCCGTACCTTTAGAACGACTTCTCATGGCCCATAGAGGAAAGCGTACAAAAGCATCCTTCATATCTGCAAAGCGAAACGGTGCTAACGGAGTTCCATAAGGAGTTCCTAGCGATTCAAGACTGATAAGATGCGCAATTAATGTCATCCATCCGATAACAAGTCCGACAATTCCAAATAAGGCAGCTGATAGCATCATCGGAAAGCGTAAAAGTCTGACTGCCGCCCCCATATCATAATTAGGGATAATAAAAGAAGCGATGGCTGTAATAGCAACAACAATAATCATAATGTTGCTTACAATTCCTGCCTGAACAGCCGCTTGTCCAATAATAATTCCGCCTACAATTCCAATCGTCTGACCGATCGGAGTAGGCAGCCGCAAAGCCCCTTCCCTCATCATTTCCAATGTCATTTCCATAAGCAGTGCTTCCATAACTGGAGAAAATGGTACGCGCGTTCTTGATTCCGCAATAGATAAATAAAGCTCTACAGGAATGACTTCAAAATTAAAGGAAATAAACGCAACATAACTCGCAGGTAAAAATAGAGCAATCATAAAAGCGACGAAACGAAGTATACGAATAGACGAGGCAACTAACCAACGTGTCCCGTAATCATCAATTCCTTGAAAAAAGGAGATAAAATTTGTTGGAGCAATTAATACACTTGGGGAATGATCCACAACAACCACAAATCTTCCCTGAAGAATATGAGATACAGCCACATCGGGTCTTTCAGTTAACATAAATTGTGGAAACGGTGAGTACGGGTTATCTTCAATGAATTCGATAAGTTCACCAGTACTAGCAACAGCGTCGACCGTAATATTTTGAATCCGTGTTTCTAATTCCTTCAGCACATCTTCAGAAGCTACATCTTTCAAATATAAAATAGAAATCCTCGTGTTGCTTCGTATACCAATTATTATTTCTTTTATCATTAATTCGCGATGAGGAATATATCTTCGAATCATTGCGATATTTTGGCTTCCAGTTTCCACAAATGCTTGATGCGCACCTTTTAGAGCTATTTCGTTATGAGCATCTTCGATATTTCTTTGTGGCCATCCTTTTGTATCCAATTGATGCGCTGTTGTTCGGCCGTAGATTAATAAAACACTATCTCCTCGGAAAATAGCATCTTCAATCTGACTCCACGTATTAATAATTTTAATATGTCCTAATGTAATTGGAAGTTCCGTATTCGTATCAAAAACACTATTCATCAAAGGATTTAGAACGTGATTTTGAATCAATTGTTTATCTGTTAATCCAGACAAATACACTAAAGCTGCTTCTAATCCATCTACTTTCATTTGAAACCGACGAATCACTAAATCAGGTGCTTGACGAAATATATTCTGAATATCAGCTATGTTTTTTGATAAATCAGCGTCTAAGAGGGAGTCCTCTATATTTTTTTTCCGAAAATGAGTATTGTCTTGTATTGAAAATGACTTAGGATTACCTCTATATTTTAACCGTTTCAGAAATTTAGCCATGACTCCCTCACTTTCTACGTGCCTTCTATAGTATGTTTAGTATGTATATATTAAGAAAAAATATCCTAATAACTAGAGAGGCAACGCCAGAATTATTACTATAGATGGCCATTAACCAAATTTCTAAAATAAAAAAGCATTTCCTTCTGTATGACTAGTAGAAAGAAATGCTTTTTATAATAATCTTCTATAATTTCTTTAGGAACCATACTGCCACCTGTCCCGCACATGACGTGTGTAGCATTTTCTAGTTTGTCTGTTTTAATTGTGCATACAGAGGCGCTTGTGCTTGCTTACGTGTTATCGGATTTAATAGAAGAATAGAAGAGGAATGCTTTTCTGAAGGAGTGATTGGTAGTTGTATACCAATCACTTTTTTTATTCCGCTATTCGCGGGCAGTAAGACTCCCGCTTCGAAATTCAGCAAAAGCAAAGAGGATAGGTGAGTGTGATTAAAGTTTCACTTTGTTTGAATCATATGATATCATTTAATTTCATTAAAAGAGTATGTGAGCGAGTGTAAGGAGTTAGGAATACGAGCTAATTCCTAGAAATAAAATGTTCTTTAATAAGTAAAGAATCCGATGAAAAGGACTAATAAAAAGAGACAAACTTGCCTCGGCTTATTCCTTCCTTTTTCATATATTTCATGTTATATGGTGCTACTGAGAATGATAGGGAAGAACAATTTAAAATGATAAAGGATGCGAACAGATTGAATAATCACAGCACAACACCGGCATTTATATATACGTATGCATTCCGCGAGGATGAACGATCTTTATGTTATATGGAGATGCGCTCTCTTTTTGGAGTTGAGTCTCATGTTAACATTTTGAAAAGTAATGTTAAAATTGAGCCGAGCCGAAGTCCGTTTATGAAAGAACGAATCGAAGTGATGTATGAAGGAGACGACTTGGCAAATATTTTAGAACAAGTAGAACAAATTGATTTGGCAGGAGCTACATTTAAAGTTATTTTTGTTAAAATTAACGATCTCAATGAAGCAAACAAGATAGAATACGGACAGAGGCGTGTAATTGAGAGAGAAATCGGCATGCAGATTGAAGGGGAAGCGGACGTGCATCATCCAGAGCGTGTATTTGGAATTGTTCCTCTTGGTGGTCGTTGGTATTTTGGAGAATATATTGAAAGTGAAGCTGTTTGGTATCATCACGTGAAAAAACCACGCAGCTATTCTACGTCACTTAGCACACGTGTTGCGAGAGCTGTTGCGAATATCGCTGTGCCAAATCCTGATGGAGTCAAAGCGATTGACCCGTGTTGTGGTATAGGAACGGTACTGGTAGAGGCACTGTCCATGGGAATTGACATCGTGGGCCGGGATATAAATCCTCTTGTTGTAATTGGATCTAGAGAGAATATTGCGCATTTTGGATTTGAAGGAGACGTAACGGTAGGGCCGATTGCGGATGTCACAACTAATTACGATGTAGCAATTATCGATATGCCGTACAATTTATTTACACATGCGACACCAGAAGATCAATTCTCAATTCTTACACATGCGCGTCGTTTTGCGAAAAAAGTAATTGTTGTAACCATTGAGACAATGGATCACATGATTAAAGAAGCTGGATTTGAAATTACAGACCGCTGTATAGCTAAAAAAGGGACATTTTCTAGGGAAATTCTTGTTTGTGAATAGGGGAAGTCTTTTGTAATGAAAAAAGGAAAGTGATTGGTATATATGCCAATCACTTTTTTCTTTATCACTTAAAGGAATTGTTTAATCTTCTATTCTAGGATTAAGGGTATTTACTTGTTAAGCTTTGTAGTAACTGCTTAGCCTAGTGTTAGATAGTTTACTAGGAAGGCAACAAAAGGAGGCATGCCTTCTTTTGTTGCCTTGTACGGATTGTTTCTGTTTTTTTAATTGTAGAAACTACACTGCGAATGCGACAAAATACAACGCCATCCTGTTCGTTTCGAAAGGTACCAGAGATATTTGCCTTTACCTTGGCCATTCGCAAGTCACGCTCTGCTTGATTGTTGCCAAACGGGACAAACGCATTCCGAATATGGTGAGAAACGGTCGATATATTTGAAAAATCGCCGATATATTCGAAAGAACAGTCGATATCGTTTTATCGATGAATCATAATAGGTTACTTTTCTTTGAGTTCTTCTTGCTTTGCAGCTAATAAATTGCGTAAAACATGCCCACGATAGCTCTCTAACTTCCGTCCTTCAAAATAACGAACTCCTAATTTTTTCAGTTCAGCTACGTACCATCCTTTTGTTCCAAAATACATGGAGATCACTTCCTTTTTTTGCTTTTAAACAGTATATGTTTTAGAATTGATAAATTTCGTTTTTAATACTATATAACTGAATTTAAAATAAATGTTGAATATTCAGTCTATTTGTATTATTATTAGTTTATCATCGGATGACAGTGATTAGCCTCTCTGCATGCCCGGATATGATTTCGTTCAATTTAATCGAGGATGATTGGCTTCTTTCCACTTGAACTTCCTTAGCAGGAAGACGAGCCATAAGGATAGAGACAGTAAAATCCAATGTAACTTTGTACATTGTTTTTCTGGCTCTTTTTATTGTTCCTATTTATAGGAGGATTTTAAGAAAGCGTTATCAATAATAGTGATATTTCAATCTTATATATGCTAGCTCGAAGGGTTTATGAAAATAAATACTTATAGGTTGGTGATCTTTTTGGCGAAAGAAAAACAAGAATTGCAAAAAGACTTAAAAACCAGACATATCACGATGATTTCAATTGGTGGGGTAATCGGGGGCGGATTATTTGTAGGAAGTGGGACAATTATTCAATCAACCGGTCCAGCTGCCATTTTGTCCTATATCATTGGTGCTTTAATGGTTGTACTTGTGATGCGGATGCTCGGGGAGATGGCTGCGGTAAACCCTGATAGTGGTTCATTCTCAACATATGCACATAAGGCAATTGGACCTTGGGCAGGGTACACAATCGGTTGGTTATACTGGTTCAATTGGCTCATCATTATCGCGATCGAAGCGGTATTGTTAGGAGTGATGATCAATAATTGGTTTCCTTCTATACCAACATGGATAGCGAGTTTGTTCGTGATTATCATGATGACAATGACAAATGTTTATTCAGTGAAGTTATATGGGGAGTTTGAATATTGGTTAGCGTTTATTAAAGTTGTAGCGATTCTAGCATTTTTAGTTTTAGGAGTTTCTATGATTTTTGGACTTGTGCCTAATGTAGATAGACCGGATCTTTCAATGATCTCTGAAAACGGGGGCTTTTTTCCAAAAGGAATTATGCCAGTATTACTTAGCGTTGTGTTTATTTCTTTCTCTTTATCGGGGAGTGAAGTAGCGGCGATTGCGGCCGGAGAGTCTGATAATCCAGAGAAGAATGTAATAAGAGCGATTAACAGTGTTGTATGGCGTCTTATGATTTTCTTTGTAGGGTCTGTATCGATTTTGGTCATTTTTATGCCGTGGAACAATGCAGAATTATTGAAATTGCCTTATGCAAGTTTATTTCAGATGGCAGGAATCCCTGCGGCTGCGGAAATCATGAATGGGGTTGTATTTCTGTCGCTCCTTTCGGTTATGAATTCCGGAATATACACGAGTTCTCGTATGTTATTTTCACTTGCGAAAAAGGGAGACGCTCCTTTTATTTTTTCAAAGTTAAACAGTAGAGGGACACCAGTTTGGGCGATATATGCAAGTATCATCTTCGCATTCATTTGCGCCATGCTAAAGTTTATATCTCCTGATAAACTATTTGCTTTTTTAGCGAATAGCTCAGGCGGTGTTACGATGCTGATGTATATGTTCGTTGCCGTTTCTCATATCAGGTTGAGAAGAAAAGCTGAAAGAGAAGACCCAGGGAAACTAAAGGTGAAAATGTGGTTATTCCCTTATCTCACATATGCAACGCTTGCGATGATCATTACGATATTTGTTGCACAAGCGTTTATAGCGGATATGCGTATGCAATTTTATATGACGATGTTAGCAACTGCCGTAGTAATCGCAATCTATTTCCTAAGAGATAGAAATAAGCGAGTGCCAATAAAAGAAGATTTTACGATTATACAAGATTCGAAAGTTAGTTTAGAGAAGGAGTAAGAAAGGGGTATGTTCCATGCTAAAAGAAAAACAAAATATTGTAACGTCAAAATCAAATAGTCTACATGAGAGAAGAAACAATGCGGTGCCTGGGGGTCCTTATAATATTACGCAGTTATATGTCGGGTCGGCAAAAGGGGCAATCATTACGGATGTAGATGGTAACGAATTAATAGATTTTGCAGGCGGGATTGGTATGCAAAATGTCGGGCATTGTCATCCGAAAGTAGTACAAGCCATTCAAAGCCAAGTGGAATCTTCTATTCATAGTTGTTTTCATGTAGCGCCGTATGAAAGCTATATTGAGTTGGCTGAGAGATTGAATAAATTAACGCCAGGAGATTTTAAGAAAAAAACAATGTTTGCAAATAGCGGGGCTGAAGCGGTAGAGAACGCTGTGAAAATCGCTAGGAAAGCGACTGGGCGCAGTGCCATCGTCTCATTTGAGCGTGCATATCATGGGCGGACACTTCTGACAATGTCTCTTACGAGTAAGGTAAAACCTTATAAGCATGGATTTGGTCCATTTGCATCAGATGTATACAAGCTGCCTTATCCGTATTATTACCGCGCGGAAGACGGCATGACGAAAGAAGAAGTAGATGGGCAAATTTTAGCGTATTTCGAACGCTTTATGTTAGAGGAAGTGGCGAGTGATAATATCGCTGCCATTATTTTGGAACCACTTCAAGGTGAAGGGGGATTTATTGTTCCAAGTGCAACGTTTATACAAGGAGTAAGAAACCTTTGTGATAAATATGGAATTATCATGATTGCTGATGAAATTCAAACGGGCTTTGCTCGTACTGGAAGTTTGTTCGCAATGGATCATTTTGGAGTAGCTCCTGATTTAATGACATTTTCAAAATCCATTGCTGCAGGGATGCCGCTTAGCGCAGTGACAGGAAGAGCGGAATTGATGGATGCACCTGGACCAGGACAACTTGGTGGCACTTTTTCGGGAAGCCCGGTTGCTTGCGCAGCTGCACTCGCTGTTTTAGATGTAATAGAAGAAGAGCAGTTAGTAAAACGTGCCGAGGTAATCGGTAGCCGTATGATGGAAGTATTCCATAGCTGGAAGGAGAAATACGAATTAATTGGAGATGTGAGAGGCCTTGGAGCTATGACGGCGATCGAGCTTGTAAAGGACCGAAATACGAAAGAGCCAGCAACAGAAGAAGTAAAAGCGATTATGCAAGAAACACATAACAAAGGTGTAATTACAATAAGCGCTGGAATTTATGGAAATGTCCTTCGTTTCTTACCGCCGCTTGTTATTACAGATGAACAGCTGGAGGAAGGTCTTCATATTCTTGAAACGGCAATTGCGAAACTATCAAAATAGGAAACGGTGATGGAGGCAGAGAAATGAGGTTTTTAAATTATATAAACGGCCAGTGGAAAGAGCCATCTACCAATCAATATTCGAAAAATTACAATCCGCATAATGGAGAAGTATTAGGTGAATTTCCACTAAGTTCGGCAGATGATACTGGGGCAGCCATCGCATCCGCAAAAGAAGCTTTTCAAAATTGGCAAGGGCTATCGTTTCAAGAACGGGCAAGTTATTTATGGAAAGCAGCCGCAATTTTAAAAGAACGAGTGACGGAAATCGGTCAAGATTTAACGAGTGAAGAAGGAAAGACGCTCGCTGAAGGAATCGGTGAGACGAAGCGGGCAATCAGTATTTTGGAATACTATGCGGGGGAAGCAAATCAGCCGGTAGGAGAAATGATCCCTTCTGCAAATCCGAAAACAATGCTCTATAATAAGCGCGTCGCAGTTGGACCAGTCGGACTCATTACACCATGGAATTTCCCAATTGCGATTCCAGCATGGAAAATGGCGCCAGCGCTTATTTATGGGAATACAGTTGTGATAAAGCCTGCTGAAATTACACCAAAATCCGTGTATCATCTTGTGAATGCTTTTCACGAGGCGGGAATTCCTGCTGGGGTTATCAATTGTGTATTTGGGAAAGGTTCAGTCGTTGGAGCAGAATTAACAGAAAATCCTGATATAAAAGCGATATCCTTTACTGGTTCGAATAGCGTCGGAAAGACCATTCAGCAAACGGCGATTGCAAGCGGGAAAAAGGTGCAACTAGAAATGGGAGGAAAAAACCCATTAGTCGTATTAAAGGATGCTGATACCCAGAAGGCAGTCGATATTGCGATAAGAGGTGCATTCATGTCAACAGGACAAAAATGCACAGCGACAAGCAGAGTGATTATTGAAGATGACATTTATGAGGAATTTCGAAATGAGCTCCTGTTACGTACAAAGGCTCTAAAAGTTGGAAATCCATTAAAACAGGATACATTTATGGGTCCATGTGTATCTGAAAATCAACAGCAATCTGTTTTAGCGATGATTGAAGTAGGAAAGAAAGAAGCTTCTTTACTTTGCGGAGGTAGCGCACCAGAAGAAGATGAGTTAAAACAAGGATATTATGTCCTGCCGACTATTTTTGAAGACGTACCGCAAGATGCACGAATTGCGAAAGAAGAAATCTTCGGTCCTGTTATCTGTTTGTTTAAGGTGAACAATTATCAAGAAGCGATTCATGTAGCGAACGATACAGAATACGGACTGAGTGCATCTGTTTGTACAAATAATCTCAGCCTAGCCCAGCAGTTTATTGATGATATGGAGGTTGGGATGGTCCATGTCAACTCAGAAACGGCAGGAGCAGAGCCGCAAGTTCCGTTTGGTGGTATGAAAAATTCGAGTGCAGGACCGCGTGAACAAGGAAAAACAGCTGCAGAATTTTATACAAGAGTAAAAACGGTATATATCGATCAAGTATGAGTTATAGAATAAACACATAATAATGGGGGATGAACATGCGTAAAGGTACTTTTTTCATGGCAGGACACTCAAGACTTCCGAAAGGGATGGCTGTGCGCAGTGTCTATGAAACATTAACAATTACAATAGAGGCAGATCACAAATATCACGTTATTATTGAAGCGTCATGTACCCTTGCTACTGAACATGGGAGAGACTTTATTGCTCAAATATTAAGAGGGCATAGTTTACAAGATGGCATTGAAGATATCATTCAAGAAATCTCTTATCACTATCAAGGAAAAGCGCAAAATGCGATTATTAGTGCGGTAAAAGATTTGTATCGCCAATATATAAGCTATGTAAACGGCGAAAAGCCACAAGAAGAATATGAAGAAACAAATCTATAACAAACTGCCTAGTTTATTACGCTTTACTTTCTAAAGAGCATTCATAAACAAGAGCCAGTTATATTTCAGCTTATTTGATGAGCGAAATATAACTGGCTTTTTTATTTTTATCTAATGAGGAGGAAAGAATATGTCAAAATCAAACGAAGATGTAAAACAAAAAAGAGGGTGCGCGAAAAATGATGCAGTGAAAACTTGTAATATGTGTAAAGTATGTGGGCGGAAGAAGGAAAATGAAAAGTACATGTCAAAGGATAAGAAAGTTCTTTGAAATTCAGAAATTATAATAGATAAATATAGTGTCAGCTCTTGCCGCTTCATATACAATAAAAGTAGGATTGCTCTTCTACTAAAGAGCAGTTTTTAGAAGGAGGGAATGATATGGAGAAAATGAAAGTAGAATTCGAAGTGAAAGGATTCGGTGAAGAAAAAGTATTAAATGTTGATGACGCTTTTAAAAGTATTGAAATTGCAAGAGTAAACGGTTTATCAAAAGATACTACATTAGGCGAATTAGAATCCATGTTAAAAGCTATGTTCGATGAAGTTGAAAAAAATTATGAAAATCCACCACAATTCACTGGAAGAATTACGATTCGAGCAAAAAAAGAAAATGCTGAAATTAAGTATTATGGCTAACTCTAACTGCATGGAAATAAATAATAAAAACATATTGACAGTGTAAATATTTTGAATTATCATTTAATTATAAAGTGATAAGATCCATATGAGAAATTAGCCTTCTCTATATCCGATCTTCATTTTCTGTTTTGCACATATTTTCATAAAAAAACTGTCTATTATTACTGTACTTTAAGAGATTAAAGAACACTCGTAATTTAAAGCCAGTTGTACGTTTTCTACGATTTGTATTGTAGATGCGTATGACTGGCTTTTTCGTTTTATTTAAACTAAAGGAGGAAATAACATGTCAGTGATTACAGAGCAAGTAGTGAAGATGAAGTTTGCAAAGAAATATGAGGGGTATGAAATTGTTCCTCATCCAGAACATAAACGTTTGTATCATATTGTGTTAGATCAGCAATTGCTTCAGCAATTTTTCGCAGAGGTAAAAGAACATTCGGAGCAATCCTTACAATATATTCCGTATTCTCGCTTTATCCTTGCTGATCAAATGAAAAAATTCTTTGGTGAGTCGTTTATGGAAAATGTTCGCGGTATTATTCACGACCGGGAAACGGGCGGGTTTACAATTGGTGTACAAGGCGAAACGATAGATGCAGGAGACTATGTGAAATTTGCAACGGCATTAACACATTTAATTGGTACACCTAACTTTGATGCAATGACAGGAACGTACTACGCGAGATTTAATGTGAAAGATACAGATGGCAGTGATTCTTACCTTCGCCAAGCATATCGATTATTTACGCTTCATACAGACGGGACATTTGTTGACGAACCGACAGATTGGCTCCTTATGATGAAATTTGAGGAAAAGAATGCGGTAGGGGGCGAATCACGTTTACTTCATTTAGATGATTGGGAAGAGCTTGATAAATTTCGCAAGCATCCACTCGCATCGGTAAAAGTTACGTACAAAGCACCTCCAAGTAAAAACGCACAAGAAATCGTATACCGTGAAACATTTTTTGATGTAAACAACGCACCGTGTATTTGCTTTATTGATCAATTCGCTTATCCAGATAATATTGAACAGGCAACATATTTGAAGGAATTATCACACTCTGTGGAGAACTCTCCAGCAACGCACGCATTAAAATTACCAGTTGGAGATCTCGTTCTATTAAACAATCTCTTTTGGATGCATGGGCGCGCTCCTTTTGAGAAAAACAAAGATTTATATCGAGAGCTCATGCGCCAGCGCGGTTGTTTTTCTAAATAATAGATTTGGCGGGCCTTTCAACAAGGCCTGCCTTTCCTAATATAGGGGATACAGACATAAGGGGGAAGTTAAATGTATGATTTTCTAATTATCGGCGGAGGAATTGTCGGTCTTTCAACTGGAATGGCCTTAACGAAAAAATTTCCTCATGCCAAAATCGCAGTCATCGAAAAAGAGGACGAACTTGCGCATCATCAAACAGGACATAATAGCGGTGTCATTCATTCCGGTATTTATTATAAACCAGGCAGCTATAAAGCGAAATTTGCGAAAGAAGGAAACGCAGCGATGGTGGAGTTCTGCAAAGAAAATGGCATTGCCTATGACATGTGCGGAAAGGTGATTGTCGCAACAGAACAAGAAGAACTTCCTCTTTTACATAACCTGTATGAAAGAGGCCTGCAAAATGGGTTACATATTTCGAAAATCGACAAAGGAGAATTAGCGGAAATCGAGCCTTACGTAAAAGGATTAGGAGCTATTCGCGTTCCTTCCTGCGGCATCGCCGATTATAAAGGAGTCAGTCATACATTTGCACGGTTCATAGAGGAAAATGGGGGAGAAGTGCATTTAGGCACAAAAGCAGAACAAATTTTTGAACACAAAGATTTCGTTACAATCGAAACAAACAAAGGCACATTCGAAACAAAATTTCTCATTAATTGCGCTGGACTACATAGCGACCGAATCGCCAAAAAAACAGGCATACTAACAGACATGAAAATCGTCCCGTTCCGAGGCGAATATTATGAATTCGTTCCAGAAAAGCGCCACCTTGTAAAACACTTAATTTATCCTGTTCCAAACCCAGACTTCCCATTCTTAGGTGTTCACTTTACAAGAATGATAAATGGGGACGTACATGCAGGGCCAAATGCAGTACTAAGTTTCAAGCGCGAAGGCTACACAAAAAAAGACTTTAACATAAAAGACTTCATGGAAACAATGACATACGCCGGCTTTTGGAAAATGGCAATGCCAAACATGAAAGAAGGCATGAAGGAAATGATTCGTTCTTTCAGTAAACAATCCTTTCTCAAAAGCTTGCAGCGCTTAATACCAGAGCTCACAGAGAAAGATATCGTTCCGACCCACGCTGGTGTAAGGGCACAGGCGATTCTATCTAATGGGAATATGGTAGATGACTTCTGTATTATCCCGGGTATAAACTCTATGCATATTTGTAATGCCCCGTCTCCGGCGGCAACAGCTAGCTTGAAAATTGGGGAGGAGATTGTGGGGAAGGTGCCGGATGTGGTTGTGGATCGGGTGAGTACGGATGGGGTGTTTCGAGTGAAGGCTTAGATAGGGGGAGGCTGCCTTTTGGGGTGGTCTCTTTTTTTGTTTGAGGTGAGGGTGATATTATCCCCTTAAGGTAGACAGTGTAAAAAGACCATGAATAAACATGGATGTTACACTTTTACTTGGAGGGGATTTTATTATGGTTAAAAAAGGGGATAAATTTCAAACTTATTCAGATGAATTAAAGATACAAGTTGTAAAAAGTTATTTAAATGGTGAGGGCAGCCAAATAGCTTATGTAATATTGCATATTAAAATGTATTGATATATATGTAAGCGCTTACTATAATAAGAGTATAAAGATTTACAACATCTTACTATACAAAATAAGAGGAGGAAATAATATGGCAATCGCAATGGCAGTTTTAAAATTTGTAGGTGGAATCATCCCATTCGTAGCAGAACTTTTAAAAGCAGTAATGTAAGTTCATTACCTTACTATACAAAATAAGAGGAGGAAATAATATGGCAATCGCAATGGCAGTTTTAAAATTTGTAGGTGGAATCATCCCATTCGTAGCAGAACTTTTAAAAGCAGTAATGTAAGTTCATTACCTTACTATACAAAATAAGAGGAGGAAATAATATGGCAATCGCAATGGCAGTTTTAAAATTTGTAGGTGGAATCATCCCATTCGTAGCAGAACTTTTAAAAGCAGTAATGTAGGTTCATTACATTACTATAAAAAATAAAAGGAGGAAATAAAATGGCAATCGCAATGGCAGTTTTAAAATTTGTAGGTGGAATCATCCCATTAGTAGGAGAGCTTTTAAAAGCAGTAATGTAAGTTCATTACCTTACTATAAAAAATAAAAGGAGGAAATAATATGGCAATCGCAATGGCAGTTTTATCATTCTTAGGTGGAATCATCCCATTAGTAGGAGAGCTTTTAAAAGCAGTAATGTAAGTTCATTACCTTACTATACAAAATAAGAGGAGGAAATAATATGGCAATCGCAATGGCAGTTTTAAAATTTGTAGGTGGAATCATCCCATTAGTAGGAGAGCTTTTAAAAGCAGTAATGTAAGTTCATTATTCCGCAATTGCAATTATATGTAAAAACATCATACAAATGATCTGTATATCAAGAATGGATTGATGTGCAGATCATTTGTGTGAGCAAACTTTAAACAAGAAAAAGAATCCCAGAAATCATAAGGGATTCTTTTTCTTTATGTAATTACGGCATTAACATTTTTGCTACAGATAATGATAGATTATGTAAACCTCACTAGCATAAGATATATATTCATGATAATTGAAATGAAAGGTTTTATTTGAAAATAATGTAATATATATAAAGAATTTAATATTATAACAAAGCGGATTAACTCCCTAATTTTGGACACATACTATCCTTAACTCATTGTTTCATAGAATTGCTCTTTATTTCATAAAATTACTTCTTTTTATGTGAGACAAGAAAAAAATCTCGCCTCATACTCTAACTTCTTTGATTTGTAACGGTTCTGTTTGTATTCGTCGATAAAATTCATTTGGTGATAAATCTAAAATACTAGAATGAATCCTTCGGTTGTTGTAAAACTCAATATATATAGCTACTTCTTGATAAGCTTCGCCATGCCTCACGTACTATTAAAGGTATAGAAACTGTTCATGCCATATACAAACAAAAGCGAAGTCTTCAACCGAACTTCGTTTTTTCGACGTATAACACATTACATGAATTATTAATAGTTTCATAAAACTAGTCCGCAATATTCCCCATCTCTTTATGTCTTCGGAAACTTTGCAACAGAACCTAAAAAAGCTATATGATAAGGATGTCGGAAGAGATAAGATCTTTTATAACATACATTACCCCGTTATATCATGTTTATTAAATTATACTTTATGGCATATTGAACAAGTTCACTTTTTTTAGAAAGATTAAGTTTGTTCAACATTCTCGTCTTATGAGTATCAACCGTTTTTATACTGATAGTTAATTCTTGAGCAATTTCAGACAATGAAAATCCTTTAACAAGAAACTGCAATACCTCTCGTTCACGTGGGCTTAGAATTACATAAGGATTTCGGGACTCTGTTTCGTTTTGCAATCTTTTTAGCATCGTTGAAATTTCCTTTGGGCGAAGGTATAGGTATCCATCCATAACGGAATCAATAGCAGTGTATAATTCTTCATCTACGGCTGCTTTAGGGACGTAACCTGAAGCTCCCGCGTTCATGATTAATGTTACATAGTCTTCGTCCTCGTGCATGGTGAGCACTATGACTTTCGCTTGTTCATAACGTAATTTAATCTCTGTGAGAACTTGGATTCCATCTAAGCGCGGCAAAGATATATCCAATATCAGAATATCGGGCCTTAAAATGTCGTAAAGCCGGAGTGCTTCAAGTCCATCAGAGGCTTCACCTACAACTTTTAAGGACGGTCTTTTTTGCAATAGTAGTTTTAAACCTGATCTCATCAAGGCATGGTCATCAACTAGCATTATGTTGATTGTCTTTTTCATCATGACACCCTTCTCTCTGTTTTAATGGGATAGACACCCTAACTTCGGTCCCACCGATATTGTGAGTTTTGATAAAAAATGAACCATCCAGTAATTCGGCTCTTTCCTTCATTCCATATATTCCGATCCGATTTTGCTGGCGAGCTTTTTCAAAATCGGTCTCACGTATACCGTGACCGTTATCATGGATGCTCAACTCGATAGAACAATCCTTGATTTCCATGTTAATCACAATCTCAGTTGCTACTGTATGTTTCACTACATTGGTAAGACTTTCTTGAACAATTCGGTAGAGTGCTACAGCAGTATGACTATCTATGGCAGCGATGTCATCATCGGGAGCGTGTAGAATTACAGTAAGAGCGAATTTTTCTTCAAACTTTCTTGCATGTTTCCTTAATGCCGGAATTAAACCTATATCATCAAGGATGGGTGGTCTTAATTCTACCGCTAAATCTCTAATTTCTCGCAAAATACTTGCCGCAGTTTCTCGGCTTACATTAAGTAGCTCCTGTTGCTCGATATCTTTAACTTCATTAGCTAAAATCCGCATTGTAACCATTAGAAAAGTAAGGGCTTGGCTTGTTTCATCATGAAGTTCACGAGAAATTCTTTTTCTCTCCTCCTCATGAGCGGATAATAGTTTCAAAATCAACGTATCTCGAAGGGCATCTTTTTCTTGAAGTTCCTTCAATAATTTTTCTACTGCAGTGCTGGAACTAATTAGGTTGTCAGCCATTTCATTAAAAGCCCGTGCTAATTTTCCAACTTCATCGTCACTCTCTGCTTTAGCCCTTAAGGATAAATTACCGGCTGATATGCCTGTTGCTGTATCAACTAAACTATTGATTGGTCGAGTAATGATACGAGTCACATAATAAGCTATACCTGCAGCCCCCATACAGACCAAAAATGTAGCAACAACCAATTCTATTATTTTAGTAAAAATATAGCTTTTCGCCTGTTTTTCTGCCATTCCAACTCTAACAAATCCTACATCTCCCTCTTCGATTGGAACCAGTATGTCATGGATATTTCCTTCATCTGAAGTTAGTATAGCGTAATTTCCATTATTGATATCATCAGGCTTATGTGCGTTTAATATTCCTTTCGGTAAGTGTTTGGAGAATGTATTTCCGACAAGAACATTATTATTGTTAATGACCAGTATATAACGAACGTCTTTGTTAGCTTCCTGTGCCCGGGTAATGAGAAGATGAATCGAATAGTAGTCATCAGTCAGAATGTAATCCGAAGACAATGCCGCAATATTTTCAGCAATATTTACACCACGTTTTTTAAGGTCCTCTGTCATGATTTTTGTGAGTGATTCCCAAATGATACATCCCAATACTAGAGCGAGGAAGAGTAGCGAAACGAATATAGCTCCAAATATCTTTTGGTTTATTTGTAATTTATTCATCCATTTCATAGGTGACCCTCATATAATTGGGGTTCAAATGGAACAAAACGATCAATGAACAGTCCCTGAAACGCTGGTTTTATTATTTTTTGTTCGTGCATAGAAATGAAACTTTCCTTGATAATTCGCTTCTCTTCATCAGGTAAATTACTGCTGATGACAACAGGACCGGTACCAATCGGTTCCGTTTTTGTAATAATTTTCAAATTCTTAATCAGTTCTGGATTTTTAAGTTTGGTACGCTCAAAGACTAAGCTATCAACAGCTGCAGCGTCAACAACACCATTTATCACAGCGCTTAGGGAGCTTTCATGATTATATGTGAAAACATAACGACCAAAGAAATGCTCGGGCGTTTCACTTAATTCAGCTAATTTTCCCCTCACAAAAATATATCCGGAATAACTGGTTGGATCGCTAAAAGCGACGTTTTTCCCTCTTAAATCATGTATACTGGATAGTTCATTTTTGCGGTTTACGACGACATAACCATAATAATATGGAACTCCCATTCGCTCTTGCATGGCAATTGCTTCAAGTCCTTCAACATGTCTGTAGGTAATATATGCTCCTGTTGAAAGTATGGCTATATCAGCACCTCCATTCATCATCAACATACTAATTTCATTATAACTCTTGCGCTGAATTAGAATTGCAGGTCTATGAAGCTTCTCTCCAATATAGTTAGCTATTTTCCTATAGTACATAATTGTATCAGTCGGTGATAACACACTTGAAATTGCGATCCGTACAGGAGAGGGCTTGTCACCTTGTGAACCAACAGGCATGGTGTCAGATTCGGAGAAAATAATTTGAGGGCTTGAACGCTCATGCTGACATCCTATTGAAAGTAAAGTAATAAGCAATATAAAAAAAAGCCTCAACCAATTTATCATACTTTCCTCCATTCTTGCAGGCGAGGGATTTATGTAATATGTGAAAATACCCTAATTGAATCCGATTTACCGAATCCTACTCGATTCAGGGTTTTCAAAATTTATATTTATATATTACTTCAGAACGATCCACGAAATCTATGGAAGATTGTATACAAAACTACTATTTATGTCGAAGGTGTGACAGCAAATAGCCATAAATGGTTTTATGTAGGATATTATCTTACATAAAATCAGATATTTGCTGATAGTTTAACGACTTGACATATAAGATAATTTAACAAAGGAGGGATGATATAACACAAGTATTTTTGAAAACGTTTCCGACAAGTTGGCCTCTATTGAAATACTAAATTTCATGCCAATCTAAGTTTTTTTCGTAAATCAAAGTAAAGAAATCGAGGTAGATAGTATGTTCTCATTTTTGAAACCTAAAATCGCTACTACAAAAATAGCATCAGACCAGGTTCAAAAAACCTATAGGCTTTTCCGGCTACAATCTTTATTAGGCGTGTTCTTCGGTTATATAGCTTACTATATAGTACGTAATAATTTTGCCTTATCTACTCCTTATCTGAAGGAACAACTCAATCTTAGTGCTACAGAAGTAGGATTATTAAGCAGTTCCATGCTTATCGCTTATGGAATTAGTAAGGGTTTAATGAGTAGTATAGCAGACAAAGCTAATCCTAAAAGGTATATGGCGCTTGGTTTGCTTCTGTGCGCTATGGTCAATATTATGATGGGCTTCAGCACCGCATTCTGGATGTTTGCAGTTCTCGTTGTTCTCAATGGATTTTTTCAGGGAATGGGAGTTGGACCTAGCTTTATTACTATTGCAAACTGGTTCCCGCGTAAGGAAAGAGGAACTGTCGGTGCCATATGGAATATTTCGCACAATATAGGTGGAGGCATCGTAGCGCCTATCGTTGGTGTCAGTTTTGCTATGTTAGGCTCCAATCACTGGCAAGCGGCAAACTACCAGGTTCCGGCTGCAATAGCTATTGTTATGGCAATGGTGATACTAACCCTTATTAAAGGCTCACCGGTAAGCGAGGGCTTGCCTCCGTTAAGCGAAATCATCAAGGATGAACCCGATTCGAAAATGCAACAAAGGGCTGATTCCAAACCGCCAGTAGACATGAATGCTTGGCAGATTTTTAGGAATTATGTTTTATTTAACAAAAATGCATGGTTCGTTTCCTTGGTAGATGTTTTTGTTTACATGGTTCGTTTCGGCATTATAAGC
The DNA here is from genome assembly GCF_026241455.1 of Bacillus sp. DHT2. Classification (NCBI taxonomy): domain Bacteria; kingdom Bacillati; phylum Bacillota; class Bacilli; order Caryophanales; family Bacillaceae; genus Bacillus; species Bacillus sp. DHT2. The sequence goes on along the minus strand of NZ_JAPHWH010000003.1, from coordinate 302,621 downwards.
TGGTTGCCCATTTATTTGTTGAATGTAAAACATTTCACTAAAGAAGAGATGAGTGTTGCCTTTTTATTCTTTGAATGGGCAGCCATTCCTTCTACTCTTCTGGCCGGTTATCTATCAGACAAGTTATTCAAAGGGCACCGCATGCCGCCAGCAATCATTGCTATGACATTGATATTCATCTGTATCATTGGTTACTGGCAAAGTACATCGTTACATTGGGTCACTATTTTCGCTGCTATTATTGGATGCTTGATTTACATTCCGCAGTTTCTGGCTTCAGTACAAACTATGGAGGTGGTTCCACCTTTCGCCGTTGGTTCGGCGGTTGGTTTGAGAGGTTTTATGAGTTACATTCTAGGTGCATCTTTAGGTACTACACTCTTTGGTGTAATGGTTGACAAGGTAGGATGGAATGGTGGTTTCTATGTATTACTAGCGGCAACTGTATGTTGCATCATATGCTGCATATTGACCCATCGAGGAGCAAAAGAATTCAACAAAAAACAGGTACTTCAATCCTGAAACAACTATATTCTGAGGATATTTCCATTATACAATACTCAAAGTCAGTGTGCTGCTCAACGTAACCAATTTGGTGTCGATGCAGATATAAAGGTGGTCAAATTGCAAACAGAGGCGTATATCATAGATAAAAAGACAATAGCCCTAGGTAGCCTTGAGCATTTAGAACCAGAAGATGAAAAAAAATCAGAGGAAATTGGCAACGCTCTTGGCCTATTATTGGGAAAAAATCTATTCACATTTCAGATATACAGTTAAGGAAGCGCAGAAATTGGTTGGTTTTCCAATTAAAAAACCAACTTATACAGCAAAAGGCTATGAGCTAAAGAAGGAAAAAGTTGATACAGATATTACACTTAGAAAATCAGAACCAATTATTAATTCAAGATATAAAAAAGGGGAGTTCAGTTATACGATTTATCAATCAGCGATTATGGAAAAAGGAAAGGACAGTTCCTATCAAATTGTAATCATTGATGATATTTTAAATAAGGCTGAATTAGAGAAAATCATGATTTCCTTTTTGAAATAAAAAATAGAGTCTCAAGAAAAGAATCTTGAGACTCTATTTTTATTTGAGTTTGAACGAAATCTTCATGTGTTAAAAGAAATTAATAATCTATAAAACAAAAAAGTGAGATGGAATTTTTGTTTTGGGGGTACTTCAAAATATTAGCTTGATGGGCATGTGGCGAGACCTCTACTTTGCTATTGATAATTAGTTTTGTTGGAAGTTATTTGATGATTCGTTTTTTATTTTTATCTTCAACTCAAGTCCTCGTTAGTTGAAGATGACTCATACATTAAGAGAGACTTTTATACTCCAGCAAATGTGATGGACCAAATAGAATCAAAGAACAGCTAACCCTTGTGATCCATAATAAGGAAAGTTAGTCGAAGCAGCAACCTGCAATCTAACCAGACTACCATCATCTTGGATATTAAATACTGAGACTGTACCCTGATTTCCGTTAAGGGTGTGAAAATGCAAAAGCATTAATTGTTAGGTTACCGGACTACTATGGTATAACTTCGCAGAACTCGTATTTACAACCAACATTGACTAGACTAGCAGGAAATAAAATCTCTATTTTCATTGGTAGTTTTCTAGATTTTAAATAAAAATAAGCCCATTGTTCTCATTGTTTAATGGGCTTGTCTATTATTTGTATGTTAGGACATTTATTTTTTAATAAATTAATGAATTCTTCTTCTTTTTTTGGTACACAAACTGTCAAAGTATTAAATAATCCATACATAATTTCTAATCGTTGTCTTGACCAGTCTTGTGAATTCAATGACTTTCCATGGTATTTGATATGCTGGATATCTTCAAAAGGTATTTCAGTATTTGTAAAATAATATTTGATAATTAATGATTTGTCAGTAATTTTATAAGTGGATCTGTAAATAAATAAAAAATTGATTATGTTTAACAGAATCATACAACTTAGGTAAATATTATTAGTACCTTGTATGAACAGCATAGCAATAAAAATGAAAATAGTTAATAGAAATATAATCATATGAATAGGATTTTGTTTAATCTTAAATTTCATTCATGTTCACCTCTTTATAGTAAGTATAGGGAAAAACGACTATTATATCTATAACTTTATATATAATTATTAATTGATTTACACTCATTTTTTCTTGAAAATATTTTTTGAAGGGTATGAAATATATTTCGACTAAAAAACTAAAAATTAAAATATTTAAATGTATAATAAAGTATAGAAGATATTGAAGAAATAAATAGAGAAGAGGGAATATCGTATGACTAGTTTAAAAAATGTTCTTGAGCTTGATTTTGCATACCTTGAAACCTTTACTAGCCGAATAGAGAAATCATGGGGTTCTATATTTTGTAATGAAAATAACCCATATTATTATGATGCAAATCATGCACATGTAAGTGTAGTAAGTTTGAATCCACAAATGATAGTAGATGAAGTAGTTCATTTCTATAAGACTAAAAATATAGTACCTAGATTTTATATATACAACTTAGATATGCAAGAAAAACTGATTTCTGAATTACAAATAAAGAACTTTGGGTTTGAAGAATTAATAAGTCCAATCCAATTATGGAATAAGAAATTAACTAAAAAAGATAAAAATGAAAAAGTTACTATTGAAAAGGTATCTGAATTAAATTTTGAAGAAGCTTTAGATATTGAATGTAGTATAAAAGAGTTAGGAGGCGAAGTTAGAAAAAAAGCTTTTCAAGATGAATTCCAACATCCAGCATTCACTCACTATCTACTTAGATACAATGGAGTAGCATGCTCCATCGCTTGTATTTTTGAACATGAACAACAGGCTCGAATGGAAAGTGTAGCTACAATTGAAAAGTTTAGAGGTAAAGGATTAATAGGTGAACTCATTCACTTTATTCAAAGTGAAGTAATGAATAGAGGACTAGATAATCTTTGGGTGATCCCAATTAACGAAACAGTAGAAAAAGTGTATGAAAAGTATGGATTTGAAACAGTAGAAAAAATTAAAACGGGACATGCGTTTTTAGAAGGAAAAAGTATTAAAGAAATTCACGAGGGATAGAAAAAATCAATTTAGCAGTTTTATATTAGTTTAAATAATTACCATGCTTTAGACGATGTCAAAGCATGGTTTTTGTATATAACTTAAAAATGTTTATGGAAGTAAAAAACTTACAAAGCACTCCTGAAGTTGTTATAAATAGAACTGGTAACTAAATCTCTTTTTAATCTTATTGAACAACGGTGGGCTTTTTAATATTGAAATTTCCTTAACGTTTTAAATCCGTATTTTCCTGACGATACCCCAAGTAGAAAGCTATTCTAGAGATCATTCAGAAGCTTCACCATTACTGTATGAGGATGGGAAATTCCGCATGGATGTTGGGCCGATTGAGTTTAAGAATGAAGATGATTATGAGAAGTATTTTAAATAATACAAAGAGATAAGTAATTGCTGAATCTATTTATAGGCAGTAGTTTAGACAACACATTGTTACTAACAAGATAGAAAGTTTACTTATATGGATGGTGAAGGTTGCTGAATAATATTTATAAAAATTCTGGTTTTTATTAAATAGAAACTTGAATGACCCCGAATTATGGCCTCTTTAATAAAGTCCATAATTCGGGGTTTTGATGTATTAAATATCCGTTTTATCAAAAGTAATCCCATATTTTTTGATTTTCTTATACAAATTAGCTCGCGACATTCCTAATTTTTTCGCCGCAACGCTTTTATTCCCATAAGTCTTTTGCAAAGTTTGAAGAATGCGTGTTTTCTCTAGACTTTCTCTTTCATCAGTGAGTGAGGGCATAGCTTGGTTAACAGGTGGTGAAAAAGATTTTGCTTGCGGCAGTAGCTTGAGAATGTCTGATTCGTATATTTCGTGGCCTTCGTGAAGGACAATCAACCTTTCTATAATATTACGTAACTCGCGGATGTTACCTGGCCAAGAATATTTATTTAATCGTTCGGTTGCCTTTTGATGAACGAAAGGGGTTGGTTTGTTATATTTGAAAGAAAATTCTCTGAAGAAATGATGAGTTAAGTAGGAAATATCGTCCGTTCGTTCTCGAAGTGGCGGGATGCAGGCAGTAAATACGTTGAGCCGATAAAATAAATCAGATCGGAAGGTTCCGTTTGATACCATATCTTCTAATATACGATTCGTTGCGGCGATAATTCTGACGTTAATTTTTTTCGGTGTTTGTCCTCCGATTCGATAAATCTCTTTTTCTTGTAACGCTCTAAGTAGTTTCACTTGCATATCAAGTGGGAGCTCTCCTACCTCATCTAGAAATAAAGTACCTCCGTCTGCTAATTCTATTTTTCCAGGCTTTCCTCCCTTAGCAGCTCCGGTATATGCACCAGATTCATAACCAAATAATTCACTTTCAAATAAAGCATTTGGGATAGCACCGCAATTAATAGGAATAAATGCTTTTTTACTTCTTAAACTTGCCTGGTGGATTGCTTGCGCAAAAAGCTCTTTTCCAACACCGCTTTCCCCAGTAATCAAAATCGTCGCATCTGTCTTCGCTACTTTTTTCATGTCATGAATGATGTGCTGAATTGCTAAGTTGTTTCCTTTTATATTGCTGAAAGGATCGTCTCTATTATTTTGAATCATTTGTTGTTTTAATTGCTGGAGTTCTTCAGATGTAGAGGATAACTTTTCATTCAATTTAATAGTCGTGGTAATATCTTTTTCTACGGACATAGAACCAATTAGTTCATTGTTTTCATTATAAATGGGAGTTGTGCTAATCAATACATGCTTATCTGGCCGCGGGAGGTGATAAATATCCCGAACTGGTTGCTGATTCTCAAGAACTTTTAAATTCATAATATCTTCTTTTAAGAAAAATTCTTGGACATTCCTTCCGATAATCTTTTCCTTCTTTATGTCATACATTCTTTCTGCTGCTTCATTCCAATAAAGCATGATTCCTCTCGTATTTACAATAGAAATCGCTTCTTCTACAGAAGAGAGAAGTGTATGCAATGTAGGAATCGCAAAGGTATCAGATTGTTTCATAAAATATCCCCCAATGATTTTAAATCGTATACAAAAGTAGACACTCGTAGACAGATTTGTTGCTAAAAGGATACAACTTTTTTGAAACAATGTAAACAGAATTGATTGAATATTAATAATATTAGGTTAATTTTCATTTGGCACGATACTTGCTAATAAAAAAGTAGGACACTTTTAAAATACAAATACGGAGGAGATAGAAATGAAGATTAGTAAAATATACACAACAATTGATGCACACGTAGCGGGGGAACCATTACGTATTATTACAGGCGGAGTGCCGGAGATAAAAGGGGAAACGCAATTAGAAAGAAGAGCTTATTGTATGGAGCACTTGGACCATCTTCGCGAAGTTTTAATGTATGAACCGAGAGGGCATAATGGGATGTATGGTTGTATCATTACGCCGCCGGCAAGTCCTCATGCTGATTTTGGAGTATTGTTTATGCATAATGAAGGCTGGAGTACAATGTGCGGTCATGGAATTGTCGCTGTCGTCACAGTAGGAATTGAAACGGGCATGTTCGAAGTGACGGGTGAAAAACAAAAGTTCATTATTGATAGCCCTGCAGGAGAGGTTATTGCGTACGCAACATATAGTGGAAACCAAGTAGAATCCGTGTCATTTGAAAATGTTCCTTCTTTTGTTTACAAGAAAGATATTCCGATAAAGATTGATAGCTATGAATTTCAAGTAGATATTGCTTTTGGAGGAGCTTTCTATGCTGTTGTAGACAGTAAAGAATTTGGTTTGAAAGTGAATTTTAAAGATTTATCAGCTATTCAAACGTGGGGCGGAAAAATTAAACACTACATTGAAAGTCAAATGGATGTAAAACATCCTCTCGAAGAAGCTTTAAAGGGAATATACGGCGTTATCTTTTCAGATGAACCAAATGAAAAAGATGCTACTTTACGAAATGTAACCATTTTTGCTGACGGGCAAGTAGATCGATCTCCGTGCGGCACAGGCACTTCCGCAAGACTTGCAACTCTTTTTGAAAAGGGTGCCTTGCAGAAGGGAGAAAGTTTCATCCATGAATGTATCACTGACGGACAATTTAACGGAGAAGTATTGTCAGTGACAAAAGTAGATGAATACGAGGCAATTATTCCAAAAGTTACTGGGCAGGCATTCATTACAGGGTTTCATCAATTTGTAATGGATCCGAGAGATCCGTTGAAGTGGGGGTTTTTGTTGGCTTAATGTTTGATGAAGAGGTTGCCTGTTGGGGTGGCCTCTTTTTTATTTGGGGCTGGGGGGCGGAATTTGTCGGCTGGTCGATATATTTGAAGGGACGGTTGATATTGTATTATCTATATGAATATAAATTTAAATCTAAAAATTTATTTAGAGGGAAAAGTAGAGTGGTATATGACACAAAATAAACAGAGTGAAATGTGCTATTATTCTTATAAAGGTGTACAAAAAAGATACCGTGTGAAGGTTCGAAATGATTATCTATTTTGTGTAGTGTTTATAATGATTTTTATAAGCTATGAAAAAAAGAAGGTGTTTCAATATGTTAATAAATAAAATCGTATTAGATCTTATTGGAGAAATTAAAAAAACTGATCTTTGGAACGTAATGCCCCCTCAAGAAAAGGAACGTTTGGCCGAAATTGTAAAATTTGTTGGTGGGAAAGATGTAGAAGAGATAAGAGAACGAAAGCCTGTGAAACCTGCTATCTATCAATTTAAAGTTACATTAAAGGGGGTTCGTCCACCGATTTGGAGAAGATTTCTGATCGATAATCAAATGACATTTGTAGAGTTACATGACATTATTCAAATTGTAATGGGATGGCAAAATTCTCATTTATATCGTTTTGACACTGGAGATGCGTATGTTGAAATCCAAGACGATTCATTTGATTTCTTCCCATCTTCTGTTGAAACATACGATGCACAAGAAACACAGGTAGGAGAATTAATAACAGAAGAAAAACAAAAATGTGTATATACATATGACTTCGGTGATGATTGGGATCATCAGCTAATACTAGAAAAAATATTACCAATGGGTGAGAAGATTACTGTTCCTACATGTCAAAAAGGAAAGCGCGCGTGTCCACCTGAAGATTGCGGAGGCGTTTATATGTATAACGAAATCCAAACCGCATTAAAAGGTGAAGGTGAGCTAGACGAAGGAATGGAAGAATGGCTCGGAGAATTTGATCCAGAGGAATTTGATTTGGCGTTTGTTAATGGGGTTTTGGAGATGTATGCAGCTGGGAAATTTATATATGGTGAAAATGATGAGGGAGAGTGAGGGTATGGCGCAAGCTGTCTCATTACAAGATTTATGTAAGGAATTAGAGAAAGAAGAATTGATTGCATTAGTGAAGCATTTGGCATATCAGTATATGGATATTGATATGGCTGTAATGGAATGGTATGCATTACAGAAGGGGACTGAAAAGAAAGCACCTGCATCAAATAAGCTGCTTTGGGAATATTGGGACAGAGCAGAAGCAATTATTAGTGACTTTAACGATTACGGCGGTGGACCTGAACATCTTGAATATGATGTTTATGAATATTTGGAGAAAATGACGGACGTATTATCTCAGTATTCGATTTCTACTGAAGAGAAAAAGTTACTCATTAATAGAGTGTTTATGCAATATGCGATCGGTAATTCTGGATTTGATGATGTGCTAATGGACAAAATCTATGAAATATGTGAGTCTGATTCGGATTGGAGACATGTGGTTCAGTTACTTCAAAAACACCCTAGTGATTGGAATCGAACGCTTATTATGCGCATTTATAAAGATCAATTACAAGATGGAGAAGCGTATTTAGAGTTGCGCTTACAATCTTTAAAATATGGGATGGACTATTGGGATTTAGTAACATATTACCTGTCACAAAGTCAAATCAATCAAGCAGTTGAGGTAGCAGAAGCAGGAGTAGAGAACGGACAAGGTAGACAAACAGAACTATTCGCATTTCTATTTGATTACTATGCGGAGCAAGAGAAACTGAATCAATTGCAAGCTTTAATAGACCGTGCTTTCCAGAAGCAATCAGATATTGACCTAATACGTGACCGCGCATTTATATACTTTAAACAGAAGAATGATTATGAAGAGGGAAAAAACATTTTAATACGAGCATTTCGCACGGATTATCGCGATAAAAGCCATTATGAAGATTTTCATTTCATGAAAGAGCACCTCGCAGCTGAAGATTGGACAGAAGTACAAGACGAGATGATAGGAATTGTTCAAAAAGAAAGTACAAAGGATTACTTGGAAATTTGTTATGAAAGTGAAATGTATGAGGAGATATTAGAAGTCATTTTAGATCCTAGAAGAATAGCGGTTGAATCTCCCTATACAAACTTTGATGACTTGGCAGATAAACTCATAGACAAGTACCCGAGGGAAATTATTGAATACTATTGGATCAAAGGCTGTCTTCTTATCCAAAACGGCAATCGTAAACGCTACAGGCAAGCTATAAAACACTTCAAAAAAGTAAAAGATATTTACGAAACGAAACTACAAGAACAAGATGTATGGGAAAAACGTCTAGAAACACTAAAAATACAGCATAAAACGAAGCGAGCATTGTTAGATGAGCTGAGGGTAATTGAATGAAGGAGCTATTTCAGTTTGAAATAGCTCTTTTTTGTGTTTAGAGTCGTGAATTTTGTCAAATCGCCGATATATGGTGAGAAATGGTCGATATATTTGGAAAAGCGCTGATATATTTGAAGGAATGATCGATATCGTTTTATTGATTATGATGGTTATGCGAATATATGTTCTTTTCGAGGCGCTCTGTAGTACAATTGAAGACAGATGATAGGGAAGAAAATCTTACTGCAAGAAAAATATATAATCTATTAAAATTGGAGTAGGCGTAGTCATAAATGATACGTCTACTCCGCAAACATAAATGATTACAGCCAGGTTTACCATAACTTCATATAGAACATGCCTCCATGTAGATTGAATCCCGATCATAAGTAAGGAACAAAAATATAATGTTTACAATTCCAAAAAATGAAAGAGGATGATTGTAATGGGAGAAAAAGAAATCGATTTGCTTCTTTCTCATATGATTATGGATGTTATAGACGAGCATGTCGCTTTTAAATGGGAACCTATAAAAGAACCGTTTATCAATTCGTATACGGGAAGAGTAAGCTATGATTATTCTGGGGAAGTCAAGAAAATGACAAAAGAGGATCTAAAAGAGATTGAAAAGACATTGGGGGAAAATAATGTTTCCGTTAATTTTGATTCTAAATTGGACGAGCTGTTAGGTACAATTCATATTAATAGCTGGACTGCCACTTATACATCAAACTTCGGAAAACATTGGATTAGTTTTAGAGATTTAGTTGAGGAAAAGTATAATGAATGGAAGCATGCTAACTTTGAATTGTCTGATGAAGAAGGTGAGGAAATAAACGAAGAGTTAGCAGAAGAGCTAGATGATTTGTTTTTTTCCTTTTTACGGGATACTTCTCATGAAATTTATTTAGCTAAGTTGTTGAAAAAAATGGAATGATTATATGTTGAAAGCCTGGCAATAGCTCTTTGGTACCATTCATTATATACGACGGGTAGGTTTGTGTGCAGTTTTACAAGAATGAGTGTAACTAACTATTTTGTTGCCCTTGCTTCGTGCAGGGAGAATAGAAGTAAATCCGAATTTAGAACAAGGCCATCGCCATATGGCATTAAAGATGATTAAGTTAGTAGGTTTAGATAAAGAACCGTCGGATAATCCAAATGTCAATGCAGAGCAAAAGGATAGAAGATGGAGAGAAAGAAGAGATGCATGGCAAGTAGCAGAGAGAGCTCTAGATCGTTTGAAACGAAATGATTCTATAGACTTTAGAGAACAAATAGTTGAAACGGCGATAGCGAGAGGGTATTTTTCTATTTGGATGAGTGTTTTTATAAACGATTTAGAGATGTTAAAACTGCTCCTGAGAGGCTTTATAGGTACTGCTATTGAATGTTATGATGATAATGGTAACTATTTAAAAAGGGATCAAGGTGCGTTTTAAAATATATTGTAACTGTATGAAATAGGCCCCTTTTGCTTATATCTTTATCTAATAATAGCTCCAAAAACTTCATTGTTAAAGTAAATGATCAAAACTTATTAGTAAATAAAATTGGAAGCTATGAAGGTTCTATATTTCAAGTATTCAAAAACACAGGCACATACAGTTTTTGAGTACATATGGATGGAGATTGGAGCATTACTATAGAAATAGGAAACAAGTAGAAGGAGATTCCTTTAACTGTATTAGGGCCTCATATACGATGTTTTCATAAAACCAGACAGGCCATGATTATTTATTTCGTGGTCTGTTCTGTTTTACAATCCCTTTGTAGCATTATGATTTTTAGGATTTTTTAATTTTGGAAAATTTAAAGAGTGGATTCGTAGTTTTTTGGAAGATGAGTTATTATAGGTAGGGTTTAGAGTGTTTTGTGAAGTGAGAAGAGAGTACCTCTTAATGATAGAAAGATAAGCGAAATTCCAACTTTTCAGCCGAAAGTTGGAGTTTTTTTATTCAATATACTGATGTTTATTACTTCTACATTACTGCTAGAAAATGTAAACAATCAAGAAAGATTTCTCAACTTAAAAATCCCTTGATAAACAAGGGATTTTTAAGCTGAATTATCGTTTTAAAATAGCTATTTATGACATTTAAGAGTGTCGTGAACCAGACTTGTGAGCAGCTAACGTATTTTCATCGGTCAGTTCGGCCTCGATGTGAGAGGTTTTCGAAGACTCAGCCATACGCCAATAAGTGATGAAGCTTATGGCAATGCAGCCAGCTACGTAGAAGTAGAAGAGCGACTCGAGCCCAATACTTTTCAGCCATAATGCGATGAACTCCGCCGTTCCGCCGAACACTGCAACAGTGATTGCGTAAGGGAATCCTACGCCAAGGGCACGGATTTCAGTCGGGAAGAGCTCAGCTTTCACGATTGCATTGATGGAAGTATAACCGGTGACAATAATGAGACCTACCATCATAAGCAAGAAAGCAACGATAGGGTACTTCGTTTGCTCCATGATTAGGAACAGTGGCACTGTCAGCAAAGTTCCGAGGATGCCGAAACCAATCAATAGCGGACGCCGTCCAATCCGATCGGATAACATACCAGCGAGTGGTTGAAGTACGACGAATACCAATAGGGCGATAAAGTTAATCCAGCTAACGACTTCTTTAGGAAGACCTACAGTATTCACCATAAACTTTTGTAAATACGTCGTGTAAGTATAGAAGGCAACAGTTCCACCGAGTGTTAGCCCGACCACTGTTAATACTGCCTTAGGATGTTTCATCAGAGTCCGAATAGTTCCAGCGCTCTCGCGGCTTTCAGAACCCATTTTTGAGAACTGCTCCGATTCATCCATCGTGCGACGCAGCCACAATACAACAACGGCTCCCATTGCTCCGATAATGAAAGGAATACGCCAGCCCCAAGATTTCATATCCGGTTCGCTGAGTATTTGCTGGAGGATGATCTGAACACCAAGTGCTACCAGCTGTCCAGCAACGAGTGTTACATACTGGAAGCTCGAGTAGAAACCACGTCGGCCGCTGCTTGCCATCTCGGACAAGTAAGTAGCCGAAGTTCCATATTCTCCGCCTAATGACAACCCTTGAAGCAGACGTGCGAGAACTAGAATAATAGGGGCCATGATACCAATGGTGCTATAACCTGGGGTACAGGCGATAATGAGAGAACCACCGGCCATAATGGTGATGGAAAGCGTTAATGCGGCGCGTCGGCCATGACGATCAGCATAACGGCCCATCAGCAGGCTTCCTAGTGGTCGCATTAAGAAGCCTACGGCGAAGATTGCTGCCGTGTTGAGCAGTTGACCGGTCGAGTCTCCCTTGGGAAAGAACTCTGCCGAGAAATACACGGCGAAAGCAGAATAGACGTACCAGTCGTACCATTCAATCAGATTTCCAACTGAACCTTTGAAGATGTTTCCTGTAATGCGCCTTGTATTTGTGCGATTGGTGGATTGAGACATGATTAAAACCCTCCTTTGAACAAATTTCTTTTCTACATTTGAAAAACATCATCATGAACTAAAAAAACGAAAGCGGATTCAATATAAAAATAATTATAATATTCTGTCAAATTAATCGCAATATAATTAAAATTTTGTTCTTTTTGTTCTTTATGTATGTGAACATTTCTATTTTTGAAAAGACGATTAACCTTTGTTTTTCTAGGTATCCAGTTTGTGATAGATACCGTTATTCATGTTAAACCGCATAGTGAGAAAAGATTTTATATTTTGGAAGATAGAGAAAGGATAGGTGATGAGTCTTTTTCTAATCTAGAGGAATTACCAGATGGGCGATGGGGGCAAAAGCAAAGTTTTTGGATGAATAACAGTTATATTTCAAGTTTATATTACGTTTAAGAGATGCTATGCTGTAAACACTATTCTAACGCGTGCGTTTTTGATTATTTAAGAATGTGAAAACTCACTGGTTTTCTTTGTTGAAATAATTGTCGGTCTGATAAAATTATTGAACAATGTTAATTGTTTTATGGTATAGCAGCCGAGTTTATATAGCGTAAATTGGTTTTCTATATAAAGAAAAGTACTTGCCTTTCAAGGGGGACGCTATGATTCTGACTGGCTTCGAACGAGTGATTACTATCTCGATAATGTGTGAGTCTTGTTTTTTCTCCCCTAATTGCTCTCACAGCATTCTCTTAAATCAACCCCCTCAATAACTTTGCAACTTCCGCTTCTCATAATAATGAATACTCAATTTTGAGTTCTTCTACATAGTATTCCTTTGTTCCGTAATACATGGACAGTAATTCCTTTTTCGCCTGTAGACAGTATGTATTTCAAAAATGGCAACTTCTACTTATCCAAAAAGAAATTTTAAAATCCCCCTTGAACCTCTCCCAACGTCACCCTCTACGATAAAAAAGAAGACAAAACGAAAGGGGGAGTCCATGAAAAACACTACAAAAGAAAAAACAAATACTATCATCATGTTACTACTCTCAGCCGTTGTAGGTATTTTCTCACCACTATTTATGTACTTCACCCTGGCACGTAAAAATGAAATATGCAAATATCACTGCCGAAAAGCATTCAATTTTCATTTGTTGATATTCCTTCTATTTAATATTGGCTCACGTATAAGCACAGTTTTATTCTGGATTGTGTTTGTTTTTGAAGTAATTCAAGTAGTAATCGTTGCGTGGAAGGTAATCCGTAATGAGCCATACCGCTATCTCATTCGCATTCCGTTATTTAAAGAAGACAAATATGCTATGGAAGGAGAATAAGTGATGAACACAGAAGTGGAAATAAAGAAAAAGAAAGTTGTTATTGCGATATTGGCCTTTCTTATTGCTTTCTATTTGGTTGTGAGACAGAGAAAACAAAATGATCTGTATTATGGCGATGAGGAATATGATGGCTATGGAAATTCAACTCGAAAAAATTACATCTTTTTATTGCTTGTAGTATGTCTGTTCCAGTTAGGTATGCAAATGAAGGACAGTACAAGTGTATCAACAAATGTTTCCAATATGATTCAGCATGTAATTAGGAAAACGAAATATTGAGTTATAAATCCAAAATTGAAAAGCAGGTGAAACCATGTCCTGGAACATTAGCGAGTTTGCCAGTATAGGGGATGTAACAGTACGAACGCTGCGTTATTATGACAAAATCAATCTATTAAAGCCAAGCGATTATACAGAAGGTGGGCATCGTTTGTATGTGAAAGATGATTTATATATATTGCAACAAATTCAAGCGTTGAAGCATTTTGGTTTTTCACTAGGGGAGATTCAAAATATCATTTTTCAAAATGATATTCCTAAGGAGAACTTTATGGAGCTGATCCATTTTCAACGAGAGTTACTTTTGGTAGAACAAGAACGAATTGCGAAGGTGCTCAAACATATGGATGAAATGGTAGAGGTAGTACAGAAAGAGGAAAGAATCGATGTACCTTTATTTTGTTCTATTTTGCAAACATTCATATGGGAAAAGGAAAATAGAGAGTGGTTAGAAGAACGAGGGATACAAGATATTCATAATAAAGAATTAAAATTGAATTTCAATCAGCAATTTATGAGTTTAATCAAGCAGATAAAGAGATATAGGGAAGAGAAGAAGGATCCAGCACATACCGATGTTCAAGCGGTTGTGAAAGAACTTTATTATTTAATAGAAGAAATCATTCAGAGTGCTGGTATACCACAAGCTGACTTTAGGAATATTACAAAGCAGGGTGATATTCCGTTAACTGAATTTCCTGCTTTGTTGACGAGGGAAGAAGAGCGGTATTTGAAGGAAGCGATGAAGAATATGTAGTGATGAAAAGGCATCCTAGCGAATTCGTATTCAATTTGTTAGGGTGCCTTTACGAGTTTTTGAGAGCGTGGATAGATATTTTAATGATTTTCTTTAGTTTGCTCTTTTTTACTTTGTTCTTCGAGATATGCTTTCTCTTCTTCTGGAGTAGCTAGACGGTATGCTTTCCTATTCGTTATTCCACCTGCTCGTTCCCACATATCATTATGTTCTTCAACAGCTTGAGAGAAGTCAACTTTTTCCCAACGGTCTAAAATCTGGCTGTATTTTTCTTTGTTCATTAACATATCACTTTCATTTACTAGTTGACGGAGTTTTTTTATATTATCAGGAGACATTGCGATAAAACCGGTTTTCTCGTTAGCCATTATTTTTTGGTGAGTCCTTTTGTGCATAGAGTCGATGATAACCCCTTCAGCGTTAGTTATATCATCGATTTTCTCACCTTTCGCAACTTGCTTGTTGTCGTTTCCAGGATTTAAAAAGGTCCCAACCATGCCTCCTACAAATACACCAAATAGCACGATACCAATTATGACCATTGAGAATTTTGTCCGTCTCTTCATGTTTTGAATCTCCCCTTATTTATAAATAAAAAACCCAGAAATATATTCTGGGTCAGAGTTAATATCAACCACCGTGGTCTCCGTGTGCATATTGAACAAGGTTAGGGGCTTCCTGAATATGGGTAGGAGATTGCACACCAAACGTTAAAGTTAAAACTGTAATAATTCCGATTAAACTAGATATTATTTTCTTCATTTTAATGCCTCCTTATCAAAAGCTTTTTGCCTTGCTTGTGTACTCAAATAAAAGTACTCGCTTGATTTTATATGATTACCTTCTTCATAGAACTTTTTCGCTAATTGCTCCTGACATTCTTGAATGTACTCATATAGTGTTTCTTTTTCGAAATATGAAATTCCTGCTGAAATAATTTTTTCAAGCTTGTCAGCTGGTATACCTTCATTAAAAGCATTTAAAATCTCAAAATGGTGATGATATTCTTTGTTTCCTAATTCAGTACATATTTTATGCCCTTTGGCAATTAATGACGCTGTTGGATCATATTCTTTTAATTTCAAGTGCTCTTTTGCTTCAACATACATTGCCTTGTAATGGTTAGGTTTCTTTTCGGAGACTTCTGATAAGTATCGAATAGCAAGTTCTGATAAGTTTTGACTTGCATATAACAATCCTAGATTATGACGAACCATTAAGATGAACTTCTCTTCCTTAAGTTTTTGGAATATATCCATCGCTTTAACAAGATGTTCTTCTGCTAATACCCACTCTCTTAAGTTTGTACATGCCATTCCATAAAGATTCTCACAAAATCCTATATTTCGTTCGAATTTATTACCTTCTTTTTCAGTTTCTTGTAAGAATATTTCTCTTGCTTTGGCTGTATATTTAATGGATTGAAGGGACTCGTAAATATCATAATAAAATGCACCAAGCTTATAATAAAATTCAGCTCGTTCAACTTCATCTGATACAGTATCAAGTAGAATCTCAGCTTTTTCATAATGTTCCCTAGCAATATTGTAATTCCCAATTGTACTAGCATGAATAGCTTTGAAGAAATGATAATAGTACGTTAAAAGACTATTATTAGGAATCTCAAAAGCTTCAACTTTATCAAAACTGTCCTTAGAAACTCCCAGATTATCAACGATATATTGATATCGGAAATCTAGAAGTGCATAATAAAGTAGTACGTTTTGATCATGTGTTGTACCATTGATTGTAGAATCAACTTCTTCTTTTAGCTGATGTGCATCTTCAATACGCCTTGTAAGAATTGCGACGTACCAATTATTCAGTAAATCTAGTATCATCTTGTTACCTTTAACCGAAACATCCATAATACTCCTCCTCATCCTATATTTATCGTGCACTCTCTTTTAATAATAGGATAGCAGAATTTAATGGAAATAGGAGGGAATTCATAAAATGTTTCAACAAAATACAAAATATTCAAAAAATATAGGGTTAATTAGAGTTTGTTTTTGGTATATAATGTTGAAAAAGTAACCTGATAAATTTTCTCTGAAGTAGCTAAACGGTACGCCTTCCCATTCGTGCTTCCACCTGCTCGTTCCCACATGTCATTATGCTCCTCAACAGCTTGTGAGAAATCCCCTTTTTCCCAACGATCTAAGATCTGGCTGTATTTTTCTTTGTCTGCTAACATACCACTGTCATTTACTAGTTGGCGGAGTTTTTTTATATTATCGGGAGACATTGCGATAAAACCGTTTTTCTCGTTAGCCATTACCTTTTGGTGAGTCATTTTGTGCATAGAGTCAATGATAACTCCCTCAGCGTTAGTTATATCATCAATTTCTTTACCTCTTGCGACTTGTTTGTGGTCATTTTCGTGATTGAAAAAATCTCTAATTATGCCACCTACAAATACACCAAATAGCATGATATTGATTGTGATTATGAGGGGTTTTGTCCATTTCTTCATGTTTTGAATCCTCCTTGTTCAGACACCGAGCCATAATTTTTATAAAGTAGATTAATATTTGCGTTTTGTAGTATACATTCGATTTCTCTTTTCAGTACATTACAAGAATTCCTTATCTTTTTTTTATCCTTCCTTAGAATAGATGATTTTCATGTAATATAAGAATAAAACTGAAAAAATCGGAGGGAGTTTAAATGCCAACCTACAATAAATTAGTACGTGACCGCATCCCAGAAATAATCAAACATAACGGAAAAACACCAATAACAAGAACACTGGATGAAAAAGAATACATAGAAGAAATAGGCAAGAAAATAGGAGAAGAGCTAACAGAGTATTTAGAAGCGGAAAATAAAGAGCATAAGGTTGAAGAACTAGCAGATTTACTAGAACTCATAAACGCGCTAGCACAGTATGAAGGTGTAACGCTTAAAGATGTGGAAAGAGTACGGAAACAAAAAGCAAAAAAACGCGGTGGTTTTCAGGAGCGAATCTTTTTAGGTGAGGTACATGATGACTAAAGTTCAGCTTAACCTCGAAAGCATATATTGGCTTTAAATAGTTTTAGAAGTTCCAAGTACTTCACAAGGTGTTATAAAATGGATATATATTACATGCGAGAAAGAGCACGATTTGATAGGGAGGCTTCCAAATGCATATGGATGAAAGGATAAATTTGCAGTTAACAAGTCAGGCTCTTCAAGTAATGAATAATGGAATCGCTGTTACAAGTCATGATGGAATCATCACGTTCAGCAACCAACCATTCTGCAGCATGTTAAACAAAACAGAAAACGAAATAATAGGTAAGCGTATATCAACAATCATTCCCAATAGTAAAAAATTAGTAATGAATCAAAATGATCATTTGCACAAGTATGAGTTTCAGATTGGCAACCAAGTATTCATTGTGAATGAATCCCCTGTATATCAGGATGGGAAAGAAGACGGATCGATTGTCATTCTGGAAAACAAGGAAAAAAGTATACAGTCCTTAGAAAGCACCATCAGTCGGTATGAAAATGCTTTGAATTTACTGTCGGAGTGTATTCTAGGGGTGAATGAGCAAGGGATTGTCAATTTTTTAAGTGGTGCTTATGCGCAATTTTTGGGAATTGATGATCCGAAGGAAGCGATTGGGAAGCATTGTACGGAGGTTGTCGAGAATACGAGGATGCATATTATCGTGAAAACGGGGCAGGTGGAAATTGGGCATATCCAGTGTATAAATAATCAGAATATTGTTGCAACTCGTTTCCCTATTATGAAGGAAGGAAAAATTATTGGTGCGATCGGTAAAATCATGTTCCATGATATCCAGCAGTTTAAAGCTTTGGGGGATCAGATTCGTACAATGGAATCAAAGTTATCATACTATCAAACTGAATTAAAGCGACTGCAAGAAGGAAGATTTTCGTTTCAAAGTATTGTAGGAGAAAGTGCGAAAATGGAAGAAGTGAAAACGATGGCTTTGAAGGTTTCGAAAAGTCGGTCTACGGTTTTGATAAGAGGAGAAAGTGGAACGGGGAAGGAGCTTTTTGCCAATGCAGTTCATCATGCGAGCCCGCGTGCTGATGGTGCATTTATTCGGTTGAATTGTGCTGCGATTCCGAGGGATCTTTTAGAAGCTGAATTGTTTGGGTATGAAGAGGGTGCTTTTACTGGAGCGAAAAAAGGTGGTAAGCCTGGAAAGATTGAGCTGGCTCATAAGGGAACGTTGTTTTTGGACGAGATTGGCGATATGTCTTTGGACATGCAGGTGAAGTTGCTTCGGGTGCTGCAAGAGAAAGAGATTGAAAGAATCGGCGGCACAAAAACTCATAAGATTGATGTCCGCTTTATTTCGGCAACGCATCGAAATCTCCGTGAAATGGTGCAAAGAGGAGAGTTTAGAGAGGATTTATATTATAGGCTAAATGTGTTTGCGATTGATATTCCTCCGCTAAGAGAGCGAAAGGAAGATATCGTACATTTAACGGAATTTTTAATTCGGAAATTGAATGAGGAGCTTGGTAGTAGCGTTCTTTCATTAGACGAGAGAGTAAGAAACATTTTTATGGAGCACGATTGGCCGGGGAATATTAGGGAACTGGAGAATGTGCTAGAACGAGCGATGAATGTTGTGGAAGGAACGATGATTCAAGTGCATCACCTTCCTGTTTATTTACGGAAAAAGGATTTGGAAGAAGAGTTGTATCATGAAACTTTTGCGGGATATCAAGGGGAGAATGAGATAAGCTATTCACTACAGACTGAAGTGGAATCCGCTGAAAAACGGGTGATTGCGAGAGCTTTGGAAAAGACAGCTGGAAATAGAAAAGAGGCAGCCGAGCTTTTAGGGATTCACCGGGCCAGTTTATATCGGAAAATAGAAAGATACGGAATGTCATGAAGGAACGTAAAGGGCAAACAGGCCCTTTTTTTGTTTGGTTTGCAGTAATACATGCTGTCGCGTTTTTGCGACGTTTTCTTATATATGCGACATGGTTGTGATCATTTGTAGCACAAATGCGACATGTGAAGGTGGACATGTAAGAGAAATAGGAGGCGCGTCCCTGACGGAATAAGGAAATGGGGAATGAGTCGATTTTTGGCATAACTCTTGCTATATAAATAAAAAGGATTTTAGCAGGAAGGGGATGGAATCTAGTGCTGGAGAATCATAGTTTGCCGCATTTTCTTATGCAAAGTATCGAAAAGTCGCCTGATAAGGTGTATTTACAATTTGAAAAACAAAGGGTTACTTATGAAGAGCTCTATTACCGAATTACAAGGGCCATAGCGGGATTCTGTGAACTCGGTATTCAAAAAGGTGACAAGGTTTGTATTATGCTTCATAACACGCCCGAATATCTGGATGTGTGGTTTTCTTTATCTTTTATGGGAGCAATTGCGGTGCCTCTGAATGTGCATTTAAAAGGGGAAGGTCTGCAGTATATTTTATCTCACTCCGATTGTAAGCTAATGATCGTTGATAAGGAATTTGTTTCTCAAATTGCTTCTTGTTTACCATTTATAAAAAGGGAAATCCAGATTGTTGTCTACGGCAATAATGAAAGCGCAATCATTATGGATGATGGTAAAGAACGGCCGGTAATCGGATTGAAAGATGTACTGAATACAAATGATCATCACCTTCCAACTGAAGTTGTTTCCTCTTCTTCTATTAACAGTATCCTTTACACCTCTGGAACGACAGGATTGCCTAAAGGGGTCATGTTAAGTCATTCTGCTTATGTCAATTCTGCACAGTCATTCGCTACCTATATGGTTGGCGCGAATTCGCAAGATATTTTATTTACAGCGCTGCCTTTATTTCATATTAACGCCCAGGCCCATACAGTGCTCGGTGCTATTTATTCCAATGCGACGATTGCTCTTGGAAAGCGGTTTAGTGCTTCTCGTTTTTGGGATGAAATTCGCGGTCATGGCGCAACAATTTTCAATTCTTTAGGATCGATGATTCCAATTCTATGCAAGCAGCCGGAGAAGGAAAATGATTATGAAAATCCTGCAAGGGTAACGGCTTGTGCCGCTACGCCTAAGGAATTTTGGAAGCCGTTTGAGGAGAGGTTTGGCGTCCGGATTGTAGAAGGCTACGGATTAACGGAAACGACTGGCTTTTGTGTAACGAATCCATTGAACGCTAATAAGCCGCCTTCTATTGGAAAACCGTATTCCTACGTAGAGACGAGGGTTGTTAATGGGAAGGGAAATGAAGTGCGGACTGGTGAAATTGGAGAGATTTTCATCCGTTCCCTACAGGGACAAACATTTATGGAAGGCTACTATAAAATGCCGGATAAAACAGAGGAAGCGATGGAGGGGGGATGGTTCCATACGGGTGATCGCGGTTATCGAGATGAGGAAGGTTACTTATATTTTTGCGATCGGATCAAACAGTGTATCCGGAGACGGGGAGAAAACATCTCTTCTTGGGAAATTGAAAAGGTCGTGAATAATCATCCGAAAGTGCTTGAATCAGCGGCTATCGGCGTCCCGTCAGAAGTAGGAGAAGAGGATGTCAAATTATATGTGATTTTGAAGCAAGGAGAAACGATGTCTCATGAAGAGATTATAGATTGGTGTCAAGAACGAATGGCTTATTTTATGGTACCGCGATACGTTCAGTTCAGTGAAACTTTCCCAAAAACTGCAACGGAACGGATTCAGAAGTTCAAGCTGCAGGAGGAAGGAATCGGTACTGCTTGGGATCGCGAGCAGGCTGGATATGTCATTAAAAGAACGAGTTGAAGATTATCTCATTACATATTAGAAAGTAGGGATTGCATTGGAAAATAAGCGAGTTGTTTCATGGTCCAAAGAAAAAGGAATCGCGACGATTATCATTGATAATCCTCCTGTGAATGTATTGAGTTATGCGGTGATTGAGCAACTGACGGCGGCGGTCGATGAAATCGAACGGGATGATGAAGTAATTGCTGTACTTCTAACTGGCGCTGGGGAAAAAGCTTTCGTTGCAGGAGGGGACATCAAGTCATTTCCGGAATGGATTGGGAAAGGGAGTGAATATGCAGAGGAAAAATCATTGTGGCTTCAGAACCCATTAAATAAAATTGAAAGATTGCCGAAGCCTACAATCGCTGCGATTAACGGATTAGCGCTTGGTGGCGGGTGTGAGTTAGCTTTATCATGTGATTTACGGATTATAGAAGAACATGCCCAAATCGGGCTTCCGGAAGTGAAGTTAGGCTTGTTTCCAGGTGCAGGAGGAACGCAACGTTTGCCGCACTTAATAGGAGCTGCAAGTGCGAAAGAAATGATGTTCACTGGTGAACCGCTCACTGCCGAAGAAGCTTGGCGAGTTGGCTTGGTGAATCATGTTGTTCCGCGTGGTGAAGCATTGAATAAGGCGAAGGAATTAGCCGCGAAGATGGCTCGGTTTTCTCTTCCTGCTTTATCTTTGATGAAGCAATCTATCAATAAGGGGTTATCTTTTTCTCTTGAGGAAGGGCTGAAAATAGAAGCTGAAAATTTTGGCCGTGTATTTCAAACGAGTGATGTAAAAGAGGGAGTGGAGGCTTTTATAGAAAAGAGGGTACCGCTTTTTCATCATAAATAAAAAGCTATGACCATAAACGAGCAAAAAGCAATCTCATAACTGGATGCCTGTCAGGGGCAGGCATCGTAACAATATATGCAAGCATAGAAGAATGTGAAGCGAGTTTGGGAAAGTCCATTTTATTAGGGGGGATTACAGTTATGGATCTATTGATTGTGTTGTTATCGCTCGGCTTACTTATATTTGTGGCTTACCGGGGGTTCTCGGTCATTTTATTCGCTCCATTATGTGCTTTGTTGGCAGTGTTTTTGACGGATCTGGAGCACGTTTTACCGTTCTTTTCCAATGTTTTTATGGCGAAGATGGTTGGATTCATAAAATTATATTTTCCTGTGTTTTTGCTTGGAGCGATATTCGGTAAGGTGGTAGAAATCACTGGAATCGCAGAAAAAATTGCGAAAATTATCATCCGTTTTATAGGTGTGAAAAGAGCGATTCTTTCCATCGTGTTAATGGGAGCGATTCTTACATACAGTGGTGTTAGTTTATTTGTCGCAGTATTTGCGATTTATCCATTTGCAGCGCAATTATTTCGCGAAGCGGATATTCCGAAACGTCTCATTCCAGCGACAATTGCATTCAGTGCATTCACGTTTTCGATGGATTCGCTTCCTGGATCACCTCAAATCCAAAATGTTATTCCAACTACGTTCTTTAAAACAGATATTTATGCAGCTCCTACATTAGGAATCATCGGAGCATTGTTTATTTTTATATGTGGCATGCTGTATTTGGAAAGGTGTAGGAAGAAGGCAGCGGCTAAAGGGGAGGGGTATTTCGGAAAAGGCGGTGCCACTTCTGAACTGGCTGCCACAACTAGCGCACAAGCGGCGCCAACGCCGATTGTTTCCAGCGATGTCATTCCAGCTAGTTACTGGATAGCTTTTCTTCCGCTTGTACTGGTTGGAGTGATGAATAAAGTCTTTACAGAATTCATCCCCGTTTGGTATACAAAGGGATTTGATTTTGCATCCATCGGTTTGAAGGAATACGGAACGATTGATATGGGACAAGTCGTGGGTATTTGGTCAGTGGAAATGGCACTTCTTATCGGAATACTGTCTGCTATAGTATTAAACTTCCAAGCGGTAAAAGAACAGTTTCAATCTATTACAAGCGTGGGTGTAAGTGGTTCGATCTTAGCTGCCATGAACACCGCAGCCGAGTATGGATTTGGTGCTGTTATAGCGGCTCTACCTGGATTTGTTATGATTCAAAATTACTTGACTGGGACATTTTCAAACCCTTTAATCGGCGGAGCGGTCATGACGAATATATTGTGCGGGCTGACGGGATCAGGATCAGGCGGAATGAGTATTACATTAGGCTTAATGGCAGAACAATATATTGAAGCAGCAGCGAACTTTGGTATTCCATTAGATGTGCTACATCGCGTAATTGCAATGGCAGCAGGAGGTATGGATACTCTTCCTCATAACGGAGCAGTTATCACTTTGCTTGCAGTTACAGGGTTAACGCACCGAGAAGCTTATAAAGAGATTTTTGGTATTACTTTAATTAAGACGGCTGCTGTTTTCTTCGTTGTTGGCGTGTATCTGATGTTTTCTATTGTATAGGAGGGAGATTGATTGGCTGTTATAAATAACGCAGCCATCAAGTCAAGATTATGTATAATGGTAAACAGAAACAGCCATCATTCCATGAAACGATGGCTGTTTGTATGTTTTCAATGAATTTTACAAAAGAAAATAAAGTCGGTACATTTACTTGTTACAACAATGCTCTTCTTCTCATCCATTGCGTCGCAACCCATTTTTCACCTTTGATAACAGGTGCACCGCCATGTAAAGTAAGTTTGTTTATTGATTCATCCTGATAAAAATACTCGAAATATACCGCCATTCCTTTTTTCGGAGATACGGAAAGATTGAGTTTTGGAAAGAAGGTCTCTCCACCTTCTTTTACATGATTTAAATACATCACAAGTGTACTCATACGATTGTTACTTGCTGCCGCACTATTTTCTACAAAAAAATCATAATGCGCTTGATATTCTTGGCCAACTGTATATTTTAAAATCTGCAATCCTTCTCCATGTGGGGCAGGAACATTCATGATCGAAGCGATTCGTCTTTCGATTCTAGTAGTAATCTCGCTTTCTTCTAAAAATGCACCACTGCTCGTCCGAATGTCATTTGTTTTGCGCGAAATACCAATTTTAGAACGTTTCATTTTATTTTTAGACATTTCAATTAACGTTTCACACTCTTCATCACTTAATACATTTGCTAAAACGACAATAAGAGGCTCTTCTAGTCTTGAAATAATTTGTATTTCTCTGTCTTCTGTCACAATGGTGTTCCCTGTGTGGTTAAAAATCGTTAGTTCTGTATTTTTAACTGTTTCATTTTTCGTTGACATTTGCCCCATCTCCCTAAAAAAATGATTAGATAGCATTAATATATCACATTTTTCTCGCTATTCATTCTTTACAAAAAAATAGAGTAATGATTGAAAAAGAGGACATGTAGTTACCTATTCAAACTAACTATTCCCACACCAAAATTTTGTTAAGTTAACACAATTTAAAAATTTATGCTCTTTGCTACATTCAATGATACATTGTACTTCTTGTTCATAAGTGCGGAAGTCGGCCATGTACAGATTAAAAGAACCCCTCCCAAGCCCCTTACAACCCCCTACCAACAAATAAATCACTAAAAAGAAATAAAATAAAAAACAAAAAACTACTACAAGCACGCATTCAAAAAACAGTAGTCGTAGTAATCGTAAAAAATATAAAAGAACCCCGCCAAACTTCCTCCCTTATCCCTATATACATTATGGAACCGTCAATTACATATGTTTCATTAAGGGATAGGAGGAATAAACATGGCAGTATACCGTAATGTACAGGTGAACTTTTGGCAGGATGATTTTGTACTCGATTTAACACCAGAGGAGCGGTACTTTTACATATATTTGCTGACTTGTTCGAAGACGACGCAATGCGGGATTTATCCGTTACCGAAGCGTTTGGCGGAGATGGAGACGGGTTATAACCGGGAGACTGTTGAGAAGTTGCTGCAGCGCTTTGTTGAGTATGGAAAGATATTGTATGATGCGGAAACGAAGGAGTTATATATTTTAAATTGGCTGCGTTATAACCCGGTTACGAATACGAATATGGAGAAGTGTGTGTTACGTGAGCTGAAGACGGTGAAAAGTAAAGAGTTTGTATATATGTTTTTGCAGAAATGTTTGGAGGAAGGGATGAATATTCCGCTACTTTTAGAGCATTTCGGTATGCCGGGTGAGTTGTCTGAGATTATTCCGCAAGCATCTATTGAAAGCTATGAAGAGGATGAGGAAGTAGAAGAGACGGAGCCAGGTGGTGGTGTGTTCATGTTTTATGAACAAAACTTTGGTAGTTTGTCGTCGTATGCAGCGGAGGAATTAAGTGAATGGATGGCAGATTTATCGGAGGAGCTTGTCTTAAAAGCGCTCCAGATCGCTTTTGAAAATAATAAGCGGACGCTTGCTTATGTGAAGGGGATTCTGCGGGATTGGCACGGTAAGGGATATACGAAGGTTATTGAAGTAGAGGAAGCGGCAGCGAAGTTTCGGAAGAAGGAGCCGACTGCTATGCATGAGACTGAGAAATTTCTAGAGGAGTGTGAAGAGTGGGAGAAAAACGTGCCGTCTGAAGAAGAGTTGCAGAGGTTCTTGAAAGAAGAGGGATGGCGGCCATGAGCATTCAGAATGTTGAGGCTGAACAGACGGTGTTAGGGTCTTTGCTTCTTGATGGTGAACTAATTAAGGAGTGTAGGCTGACCGAGCAACACTTTTCTACGGCTGTGCATCAAGCTATCTTTAAGTTGATTCGGAAAATAGAGGAGGAAGGACAGCCGCTGGATCTTGTTGCGCTTGTTTCAAAAATGGAACCTGCTTTTTTGGCGCAAATTGGTGGTATGGAGTACCTTGTAAATATAATCGAGAGTGTGCCTACTACTGCTAATTTCTCCTATTATGAGGGGCTTGTTCGGAATGCCTGGAAAATGAATCAGGCGGGAAGTATGGCGCACAGCATGTGTGAACGGCTTCTTGCGGAGAAGGATGAGAAAGTAATCGGAGAGACGATTACAAGACTTTGTGAACTGGAAGAGGTGGATTGCACACTTGATTTTGATTTGAAGGATACGTTAGTCGATCTTTATGAAGAGCTTCATCAAGATACAGAAGAACTTACTGGTATTGAGACAGGTTTTTCAGCTTTAAATAAGATGACGTGTGGTCTGCAGGAAGGGGATTTTGTTGTGATTGGGGCACGGCCTTCGATGGGAAAGACGGCATTTGCCTTAAACATTGCGCTTCATGCGGCAAAATCGGGTACGGCAGTTGGGTTGTTTTCTCTGGAGATGAGCAACAAGCAACTGCTGAAACGAATGGTTTCTTGCTTGGGTGAAGTATCTGGGAAAAGGCTAAAAAATCCGAAGCATCGTTTTACGATAGAGGACTGGGGGAAAACGAGTCGGGCATTCGCAGAAATTGGGGATTTGCCTCTAGAGATTTATGATAAGGCAGGCGTTACAACGCAGGAGATTTGGGTGCAAGTGCGGAAGCTGAAACGGAAGTATGCAGATAAAAAATTGCTTGTTATTGTTGATTATTTACAGCTCATTACAGGAGATTCAAAATATCGGGGAAACAGGTTTCAAGAAATGAGTGAAATCTCCCGTAAGCTGAAGTTACTAGCACGCGATTTAAATGTGTGCGTCGTAGCACTGTCGCAATTGTCCCGTGGGGTGGAGTCGCGTCAAGATAAGCGCCCACTGTTGTCTGACCTAAGAGAGACAGGGCAGATTGAGCAGGATGCGGATGTGATTATGCTTATGTATCGGGAGGATTATTATGAAAAGGAGACGGAGCATAAAGATATAACAGAAATTCAGATAGCGAAGCATCGGAATGGTCCTGTGGGGATGCTGAAGTTACGGTTTTTGAAGGAGTTTGGGAGGTTTTTGGAGGATGGTTAAAAATAGTCTGGTGAGTTCCACACCTAAAATAATCTTGATTCTTTTTTCAAACAGTTTAGATAAGATTAAGAGATTGCTAATTAAAATTTCTTCAAGCAGTAGGTAATGTAATCGAATTGAGGTCTATATTAGGAATACAAAAAAGACACTTCATCGAGTGTCTTTTTATTGAAATGATATCTTTTATCCCGCATTAACTGCCCGTAAAAGCCTGATTGGTCGGGCTGATTAAAGTTTCACTTTATCTAGCATATATGGTGAACTAGTTGGTCCACCATGCTCAGATTATTGCATTTACAAGAGAAAGTGATCGGTTGAGCTATATGTTTTCTGCTGATACTTCGGACGTAAATCTTTAAGGAAAAGAAAATGGTAAGCCTATACACCTTTTGCTTGCAAAAAACATCTATCTGCAAGAAAATAAAAGAGGTAAGAGTTGTAAATAATGGTTTAAAACCCAATTATTATCTTTTCGGTAAAATATACCTTATAGATAAAGTTTAAAAGCTACTTTATAAAAAGGTGGATTTTTATACTTCCTGCTTAGGTGAGATCATATCAGTTCATAAAGAATGTATGGTGGTCTTTTTATCTTTTAATCTCGTTTCGTGACAGTGTTAATACTGGAAGCTATTGAAGACAACAATAGAGTATTCATATATAACGAACCGAAGAAAGGAAGCTAAATATGGGGATGAGTACGATGAAAAAAATGATTGGTTTAATCGTAGGTATAGTGCTAATTATTTTTCTTTTTTACTATCAGAATCATTCTAATTCAGATCGAAAAGAGAAGATATATGTTGAGGATTTTAAAGGGACAAATGATTCTGATAAAATTCAATCAGCTATTAATAAAGCAAAGGATACTAAAATAAAGACTGTTTTGCTTGATGACAAAAAGTACAAGATTACTTCACCTATCGTTGTGAAGCAAGGTGTTAAGTTGTTGTTCGGGTATGGAACACAGTTTATTGTTGATGGTGACTTCAGGGTGATTGAACTTGAGAAGAATGCTTCAATTGAAGGGGCTTATATTGCCATTGATGATGCGAATTTTAACTCGGAAGTGATCTATTTAGATGGTAAACATAAATATTATAACACTTGGAACAAAACACATATAAAGGATATAAATATCATCAATTGGTCTGAAACGAACAAGGGGACAGGGATATCGTTATACGCTGGTGGAAGAGAACATGAGATTTCTTTTGTTAACTTCGAAAACGTTAAGGTAGTAGGAATGAGGAATGGAGTAAAGTTAAAAGTGGATAAACCGAATTCTGGATATGCTTGGATAAATGCTAATCGGTTTCTGAATTTTTCTTTAGAGGATTGTGTAAACATGATTTACATGGATAGTCATTCAACGATACCGAATGAGGCTAGTGGGAATCAATTTACCAATTTACAGATACAACCTTCAAGTAAAACAAAAAGTGTTTTGAAGGTGAGTGGGCAACATAATGAGTTTCATGGGATGTTGTGGGATTTGAACCAAATCAATCATGGAAACACGATTGTTGAGCTTACGGATAAGAGTATGGATACGACCATTGACATTTCTTCTGTGCCTACGAGCAGAATCTCTGATAGGGGACAAGCAAATAAAGTGAAACAGTAACTGTAAGGTTCTCTCAATCGAACATGGCTTTCTTAGGAGGAGCCCTCTAGATTCATGTAGAGACGGGGACAATTATTACGTATAAGTTGAATTGTTAGAGTATTTTGTGTCTTTGGTATAAGAGGTGATGGTTACGCAAAGTTTTTTGAGTCGTTAACATTTGAAGATATCGAAGGGGAGCATTTTAATATTTATTAATGGAAGTAAATGAATCTTAGTTTGTATTATTTTCATAGTTTAGATGTGCTAATTTGCCCTTGATCATTTATACTCAATCTCCATTTTGTTCCATTTGGAGAAGTCAACGTCACAGCATTCCCTTTTTGAAATTCTAAATCTCCATATAATGTGCCACCAGTAGTTGGCAACCATGAGGAGCCATGCTGTAAAGATGATTTTGCGAATATTCGATTTATCCGAAAACGTTTGTGATCTTGTGTATATCCGCTTAGTGTTAGTTTAACTTTATACAACATAGCTGACCTTACTTCTGAAATCACAGTGTCTCCGACATTAAACTGGAGATCTTTAGCCACCTCCCATGGTCCATTTAGGCTCTGTTGATATTCAATTAAAATACGGCTTGGGCTTTCATTCCATCCAAAATAGATACCGATGCAATTAAGCATGTTAATAGGCTTCTTAGAAAAATCTAACTCGATTACAATTGGCTGAGTGCTAGGAACATCCACGTAATTTACACTTTGCTCATCGAGTAAGTTAAAACAATTATTAATATGTCCTCCATAGGGGGCTTTTCCAGAAAGTTGGCGCACTGCGTAGCGGACATTTGCATTTACTAATATATCATCTTGATTCCCAACTAGATGTGCTTTTCCTAATGCAAGAGGAGGATATATAGGAAGGGATTCTTCATGTGGTGAGGTACACCGATTGTATAGGCCACGATCGAGAATAGATGTGGAAACTTGATTTGAGAATAGGTAGTTATGATGAGAAATGGAAGAGAATTCGATAACGAGGGGAGGAGCATCCATACGAAAGACGTCCCATATCACTCCTTCAAACATATTATAGGCGCCTGAACATCGGATTACCTTTTTTGTTTGTTTCCGGCATTGAACTTGGATTCCCGTAAAGGTGTTCCCTGAAATTTCGTAAGGTAATGCACTATTTCCTATAATCTCGATCCCATACTGACAACCATCTATAAAAATAGAATGGAAGGAGTTTGCATTAATCCAACAAGGATTGTTTATATCCGCAAGCTTTTCTGTTTTTAAATAGATAGCCGTATTAAAGTTTGTGATTTGGATTGAGTATGCCTGAAAGAAACTTATGAAATCCCATGCCTTTTTACAGGATAAATGAATTGCGATACCTTGGTAAGTTGTTGTACGGTTTATAATATTGATATTTGATATAGAAGTATGATTAGGAATTTCTATTTGTTGGGCACCAGAAAGATAAAGAACGGATGAGTTAAAGCTATTATCCACGATTTCAATGGAACCACCAGAGATTGAAGTGTTTTTTTGAAGTTCAAACACTTGGAAATTCCCTTTGACGATTAATGTCACAGTGGGATCCATTTCAAGATGTACATTTGACTTAATAACAATAGGAGAGGATATAGTATATTGTTTCTTCCCGGTGATAACAACTTTGGAATAATTGTTGGCCGCGCAATAATTAATGGCTTCTTGAATAGCTTGGGAATTATCGAGTAAATCTGGAATGGCACCAAAACAATCAATATTAACAACACTTTGATTTTGGCAGTCTTCAGCAAAATTAAGAGGTTCTGTCAACTTATAACACTCCTTATATGTGGGATATTATATAATATGTATGTTTAAAAAAATGCACATGTATAAAAGAAAAAAACAAACGATGACCTCGTTTGTTTTTTAATATTGATAGGTTTCAAGCGTAGAATGAATCATGTTTGAGAGGGAAAAGGATTTTTCTACTTTTTCTCTTGCCGCTTTTCCTAAACATTTTCTTAAGTCTTGATTGTCATGAAGTAACTGGATTTTCTTTGCAAATTCTTTTTCAGAATGATGGGAAATGAGAATTCCGGTTTCATCATCTATAATGGCTTCTTGGATACCGCCAACATCTACAGAAATAATAGGCGTTCCAGAAGCCATTGCTTCAAGGACTACCATTGGAAACACTTCTCTTAGGGACGTTAGAAGCAACAAGTCCATACTGCAAATAAATTCATATGGATTAGATGTATTACCTAAAAGCGTCACCTTATGATTTAACTTGAAATCACGAATCATTTTTTCAATAAAGTTCCGTTCAGGTCCATCTCCAGCAATATAAAACATTACGTTACGTACATCTTTTAACTCATTTGCAATTTTTAAAAAAAGTTCATGGTTTTT
The DNA here is from genome assembly GCF_026241455.1 of Bacillus sp. DHT2. Taxonomy (NCBI): domain Bacteria; kingdom Bacillati; phylum Bacillota; class Bacilli; order Caryophanales; family Bacillaceae; genus Bacillus; species Bacillus sp. DHT2. The sequence goes on along the minus strand of NZ_JAPHWH010000003.1, from coordinate 271,655 downwards.
CTCTTTTGATAATCGGGCTAAAATTCCGATATTGAGGGTTTCTTTAGGTTGTATTTGTTGAAAAGAAAAATGTTTTACATCAACACCATTGTAAATCGTTCGGATAAGGTCTTTTCTTATACCTAATTGCAGTAATCTCTCTTTCTCGAAGTTACTCACGGCGATAATTTGATTAACATGTTGATTTAACACTTTTTTAAATAGCGCGGGAAACTTTTTTTCAAGTATTGTAACATTATGTTTTGTATAAATGAGCTTAATTCTTTTTTTCGTGATTTTTTTAATTACGATAGAATACAGTAACATTCTGAAACTATTTGCATGGATAACATCAATGTCCAATTTCATCACTTGTTTACTTAATATATAGAGGTTAGCAGGATGATTTTTTAAACTTAAAGGAATAAAATGATGCTTATTATGAATTTGATGATACAACTCACCTGTGGCAGCTGCTGAATAAAACGTCATATTTTCATCTTTGAGATGGTTTTCTAATTTGCAAAAATACATCTCAGCGCCACCTGTTATGAGTTTATCGGTTAATAGTAGAATATTGTTCATTTTTTATTTCCCCCCACTGGTCATAGAAGGAGGTCGGTCTCCTCTGTTTTTCTTGTATGCATGATAGGCATATTGACTAAAATAAAAGTTGGTTTTTACAAAGTTTAACTTTTCTTGGTTTCGTAAGAGTTTCCAATATCGGTAGGCAGCTTTTAATTTATTCCTTGAAGTAGAGTTACTTACAATACGATATTTAGATAAAATCTTTTGTAAGCCATAGGCTTGATATCCTAGCCGTAATAATGCTAACCATAGGGCAGTATCTTCAGGCTGGATAACGGGCATTTCAATTTGTTTAAATTGATGTCTATCTAACATCACGGTTAAACAGCCAATCGTCGTATTTCCCAGCAGATATTTATAATCTACAACTTTCGGTGCATTAACTTTAATATTCATTGAATTTCCTTGTTCGTCAATTAAAGAATAAGAGGTAAAAGAAAAAGCAAGATTATCTTTTTGCATAAAAGCGACTTGTTCTTCTAGTTTGGTAGGTAACCAGAGATCATCGCTGTCTAAAAAGGCAATATAATCTCCTTGAGCTTCTTTTAATGCTATATTTCTAGCTCTAGCAGCACCAGCGTTTTGAGTTAAAGTAATAAGTTTAATTCGGGGGTCTTTTTCTATATATTGTTTGATGACATGAACGGAGTCATCTTTCGACTTATCATCAACGATAATCATTTCCCAGTTAGCATATGATTGGGCCTGAACGGATTCAATGGTTTCTTTTATAAATGGAGAACTGTTATACGAGGGGGTTATAACGGAAACCAATGATTCGCTATCTTTTTTGGTGTATATCATAAAAATCAGCCTCTTTTCTTTCATATACAGAAATATATTTTAAAGTAATTGCTAAAAAGGAGAACAGCGCTTCATTAATCATGAGAGAAAGGGATACCATCTGTAATAAAAAAGCAAAAAGTGTAAGAATAATAAAGGGTTTTTCAATATGCAATTTAGTTCTAAAGAGCTTGATAATGAACAGTAATAAAAAAGAAAAGTAAAAAAGAAAACCAATAATTCCAGCCTCTACTAAGATTTCTAGATATGTATTATGAACATATAGTTTTTCATTATGTTCAAATGCGTAATAATCCGAGAAATTAAAGGCACCGATTCCCAAAAGGGGATGAGACATAAAATAGTTAATCGCCTGTTTCCATAATTCGAATCGACCACTTCCATTATCAGAAGAAAAGTCATTGATACGGCTGGAAATGATCTGATTCAAATCGATTTGCATAAAAGAACATGCGGCGTAGATTACAACTAGGCATAACAGAGCAACAAGTATCATTTTTACCTTTTTTAGAAAATCCGCTAATATTATATACAAAATGATAACGAGTATTAGGGCAACAATACCGCCTCGAGAAAAAGTAAGCAGGTTGGTAATGATACATAAGATAAATCCAAAAGAGTTTTTAAATCCTTTTAAGTGTGTTAAATAAAACGAAAAAAACAATGTATTATAAAAAATGAAGATGTTCGGGTCATCAAGTAGTCCAATTAACCTTGGATAATCTCTATCTAATAATAATCCGTAAGAAGTAATCTCAACGCCTGTTGGGGATCCCCCGGTTATTTGTAGTCCAATTATGTACAATAACAAACTAATCATGTTAAATAGTATCCCGACATTTGCAATGGAAGCTTCAATAGCACGAATTGAAGCTTGCTCCAGCATATATCTCATGATGAAATAGCAGATAAGGACAAGGATTACTCCTAGAATGACGCGAATACTTGATTCTGGATACTGTGAAAAAGCACCACTTAGACAATAGGTAAAATAAAATAAAAGCAATAAAATTTCATAATGATAAAGGGGACGAAAGTAAAAGTCTCGAAAATAAATACAGAAAAAAATGGCTAAAAAAATCATGTAAATTTTTAATGAAAAACCGATGGACAAATTATATTTACTAAGTGTAATAAAAAATAACAAAAGAAAGACTTCTAAAGTAGAAGTATTTCTTTTAATTTGTAATCTTTCCATTCCCTCGTTGTCTCCCGTCTTTTAAATGGTTGATATTCTGTTGTTTTTTCTTTCTTATAAAATCTTTAATCAAGTTCCGAGTAGCTTGATCAAATAGTAAAACCATCGTAGACATTAAGATAATGGTAGAGAACATGGCTATAAAAGGAAACTTATATAATAAGTAGTGTAATAGGATAAAACTTACCGAAAAGTAGGATCCGTATGGAATAACGACTTTGGTTAATACTGTTTTTCTGATTGGATTAGCTAATATATAACCAATAAATGATACAATTTCCATCGTTAAAACAGAAAAAGCTGCCCCCGTTATTGCATAAGTAACACTCAGATAATAAAAAGATACTAAGCCAATAGAGATGGTTATAAACTGAACAATAGTACGGCGATTTTGCAGTCCTCTTGTTGTGAGACCATCAGCAATGGCGATGTTAAATCCTTGTAAGACAATAATAAAGGACAATATTTTTAAAGGTTGAACCGCAGATCCCCATTTATCTCCAAATAAAATCGTGATCAGATAGGGGGATAAATAGAATAAAGTTATTGTCATATACATCCCAATCAAGGACATGAATTTCATTTGCAGGATATTTAATTCTGTATGTTTCTTTACCTCCCCATGACTATGATGCTTAAATAACAGTGGGAAAAATGCACCTGCAATAACCCCTGGTATTTGATAGAGAGCTGAGGGGATTCGGTAAGCTACTGCAAAGAGCCCAACAAGCCCTAAGGGAAGTGTTTTTTCTAATACTAATGGACCTAGTTGAGGAGTTAATATAATAAATAACCCACTAATTAAGAACGGGCTAATATTGATCAATAATTCTTTTTGAAAAGGGATTTTCCACTTAAATTCCATGTTTTTTCTGAGTAAATACAGGCAGTAAATGCCTCCAGCTAAATAAGAAAAACCATATAAAAAAGCTGTTACATGTATATCCACTTTTAAGCTTATACACAAAATGGTTAATGTGACTAATACAATGGCTGAGAAGATTTTTATGGATGCAATAAATTGCATTCTTTCAGATAATTGAAAGTAGGTTATGCCTATGCTTTGCAGCACTAGGCCGATGATTAAAGGAATCATTAAACTATACATCATATAAAGAATTTGTTGTTCATGATAAAAGACGTGGATACCGAAAGAAAAAATAACAAATGTTAAAAGTAAACATACTACTCGAACTTTTATATAAGAAAAAAATGTAGTGCCTGGGTTTTCCTTTTTTGCTCCTTCTCGAAGGAACGTATTACTGACTCCTAAATCTGTAAAAAAATGCATGACCATGGAAAGAGCTAGTGCTACACTAAATATTCCATAGTTCTTTGAGTTAAAGTAATTTGCCAATAGTATGAGCGTACTTGCATTTAAAACATTAGCTAAAATCGTGCTGTAAAGTAAGTGGAATATATTTTTAATAATGGAGTTTGTTTTCTTATTCACTTATTTCTCTCCCAATTCACAACTGTAAAGTCACTTAAGTACAGATGTAGGTTCTTTTCCACTAGGTAAAATAGCGTCTTTTTGCTTAAGGTAATAATCATATGTATTCGCAAGACCTTTTTCCAATGCATATATAGGTTGCCAGCCTAATTTTTGAATGCTCTTTTTATTGCAGAGTAAACTTTCTTTGACGTCACCGTCTTTTGCAGGTTGGTAAATGGGGGAAACATTTTGTACACTAATTTGTGCAGCTTGGTGAACTACAAAGTCAGGTTTAAACGCCTCTATCGCTTTTTCTAATGATCTTTCATCTTCTACATTATCAAAGAAAGCTATACTTTTCGAATGAACATTATTTACGGATCAGGTGGATAAGTTATCATACACAGCCAATTCATAATGATTATGAATTAATTTGTCTACAATATGGGATCCGATAAATCCGAAGCCCCCCGTTACTAGCACTTTCTTCATTTTTTATTCTTTCCTTCAATATTTATCTAGCTCCATTTCCAGTAAATACAATGGCCAATGTTCGACATAAAATCTTGATTTCCATAGCGAATGATCTATGCTGGATATAGTATAAGTCGAATGCTAATTTTTCTTCGGGAGTTAGATCATATCCACCATTCACTTGCGCCAATCCTGTTATTCCAGGCGTTACAAGTAAACGATGTTTAAAATTAGGCAATGACTTATCAAACCTTTTATAGAAATATTCTCTTTCAGGTCTAGGGCCAATGAGTGACATATCTCCTTTTAACACGTTAATAACTTGAGGGATTTCATCAATTCTAGTTTTTCTTATAAACGCACCTATTCTTGTAACCCTAGGGTCCTCTTTACTTGCCCACTGAGGACCGTTTTTTTCAGCATCTAAAAACATGGAGCGTAACTTTATTAATTTGAAATCTTTTCCGTTTTTTCCTAGACGCCGTTGATAAAAGAAGGGAGAACCAGTTGATTCGATTGGGATAAGAATGCAAAACAGAACTAAAATGGGTGATAAAAGTAACAGCATGAAAAGCGAAAAAACAAAATCTATTAGTCGTTTAACAAGAAGGTAGGATGAAGTTGATAGAGATTGTACTTGTATTTCTACCTGTCTATCAATCTTTATTTTTGGGTCCAAAAGTTACCCCCCTTTATGAAATAATGACTGTACCGATTATTTCATGTTTGCTATGTTCTAGTTGTTTTTTTACATTCGCAATCTTATCTAACTTATCACGGCCTTCCTGTATCACTAAAACAATGCCATCACAATGTTTTGCGAGGATTTGTGCATCTGGTGTGTTTAGGAAATCGGATGTGTGAAACAGAATGATATCAAAATGCTCTTTCCACTCCTCAATTAGGATTGGGAAGGTCTCTAATGTTAACAATGCCACTGGCTCATAAAGATCTTCACCTGTAGATAAACAAGATAGATAATCCGTTATTTTTATTGTAGTATCCTTATTTTGCTCTCTTAGGAGTAAGGTGGTTAGGCCAAATGAATGATCGATGTTAAACACATGATGTAAAGAAGGTTGACGCAGATTCGCATCCACTACCAACACTCGTTTTCGTTGTTCTGAAAAAGCTAGGGCCAAATAAGCAGTAGCATTGGTTATATTTTGTGTTTGTGCAAGTGAAGTAATCATTAATATTGGTTTTTCCTTTTGAAGGTTCGGTTCAATATGGTTACATATGCTATAAAATCGTTCTTTGATGGTGATATCGTATGGATTAAAGAAATATTTCCTCTTAAATTTGATGGTCATTATGTTCACCTTGTTTCATTGAAGATAAGCTTTTATAAGCTGTTTTTTGCTTGTTGTTTCTTTTTTTGGTATTTAAGTTCACTCTTCCTAATAATGGGAGTCCAAGATGTTCGAGTTCTCGATTGTTGTAAGTTGAATCATCAAAGTGTTCTCGTAGAATTGCCAAGCCAATTCCGACAAAAAAGCTAATTATGATTGAAATGGCTATAATGAATTTGGGTTTTGGAAAAAGCAGTTCGGCTTCTTCCGTCACCCCGGAATCACTAAGAATATTAAGGCGGTTTACATTTGCATAGTCTTTAAATTTAGATATGGATTGCTTTGCGACGGATTGTGCAATTTTCTTAGCTAATTGTGGATTAGAGTCTTTCACTGAAATTGTAATAATCTGTGAATCATTTCTATTAGTAACGGAAACCTGTTTAAGCAAATCATAGCTTGAACGAGTTAGCTTTAACTCTTCTTTTACACCTATCATGATATATGGGCTTTTTATGATATCCATATATGAAAGAGCTAGCTGTTTGTTATCTTGTACTCTATTTACTGGATTTTCTTCTTTTTCTACGCCTAAAGATCCAGCAAGAACTTGGGTGGAGTACTGATAAATCGGTTTCATAAGGTACATGGATGAAATAATAATGAACCCGCTAGTACAAATTGTCGTAAGTATAATAATTAAGAATCGCCTTTTTAAAACTTGCATAAACTCTTTTATTTTTACTTTTTCATTCATCTAGTTCACCACTTTTTCAATTTAATAGTAGAGTTTTGGCGTGATTTTCCGAATGGGAATTATCACTTTTGATTTTGAAAAGGTCCTTATAACATTTATACTAGGGTGAAAAAATTATAAACCTAGCATCTGAACAAAAATTGAACAGAATGCTTCCTCCTAAATTTTTACTATGTAGGGCATAGCCACATCGTCATCAAGCTAAGAATGCCAAGAGGGTATATGTGAGTATGTTTTTTGAAATTTCTATGACTACAAAAAAGGTGTACATAACAAATAAATTAATCAAATGGCTACTTAAATAAAGAAGTCGATCATTATGCTATTGTTCTTATAAATCTAAATAATAAGTGTTTTTTCTGAATATTTATGGTAATATTTTGATGTAAATTGTATTTTATTGAAAATACTAGTAATTTTTGGGTATATTTAACTTTTTGCAAATTTATTTATAAATCCATAAATGTATGAATTAAAATGTTTGGTTTTTATATGAAGCTTTATAATCTTATCTAGTTAAAAGGAGAATATAATGAATCATTCTATGGATATACAATATTTGTGTGATATTTTATATAAAACATTTCAAGTATCTATTCAATTTTTATCTACAGATGAAAAAATCTTATATAAATCTACTTCTAATGATATTTGCAGTCCTTTTTATTCTTCTAAGGAAGAACAACTTAGTGAAATTTTTCAGGAAAATGATCTCTATGATTTTCCGCTTATGAGAGGGAACAGTTATCTAGAAAATTTCGTTTTTATTCACATAGTAGATCATGAATATATAAAAGGAACCTTTGTTATTGGACCCTCTACATATCCCAAGGTATCAGAAGATATGGCCATTAGACTTATGAATGAATTTGGGAGAAATGTTAGAATACAAGATGGAATTGAATACTATCATTCCATACCTGTGATAAAAAAAATAACTTTAATTGATATAGGAATTTTATTACATTACATAATTTTTAAAGAAAAGTTAGATGTAGGTGCTGTTTGGAGAGAAAATAAATTATTGGAGAAAACCTCCTATGAAATTGCGAATCCTGATTTATATATTTCAGCCCGGCGTCAAAATAATTCTGATCATTACGATATATCATTGGAACGGAAAATTTTCACAAGCATTAAAGAAGGGGACAAAGAAAAATTAATAAAATATGCATATGCATTTCCGCAAGAAGATGCTGTAATTTCATCAAAAAGAAATCAACTAAGAAATCAAAAAAATAATGGAATAATGGCCATTACTTTAGCTACTCGTTATGCAATAGAGGGGAATCTCCCGCCAGAAATTGCTTTTTCGCTTAGTTCTCTCTATATGGAGACCATTGAACAACTAGATAACATGTATTCGGTCAATAGATTAATTGAGGACGCTTTATGTGCTTTTGCTGATCGTGTTAAAGAATATAGTATTCAAAGATATTCGAATACAATTACTACATGTTTAAATCATATTAGAAAAAACATTTACCATGAAATATCTCTCAATAATCTCGCTACGCTACTTGACATTAATCCTACTTATTTATCTAAATTGTTTAAAAAAGAAGTAGGAATTCCTTTAAGTGAATATATTCAAAGGGAACGAGTAGAAGAAGCAAAAAAACTATTAACATTAACTACATATCCATTATCAGATATTTGTGCTTGGCTTAACTTTTATGATCAAAGTTATTTCACAAGAGTTTTCAAAAAAATATGTAACATGACTCCTAGACAATATCGTGAAAAGCATACCGTGATATAGGCTTGATATCTTAACAGCTAGGTGAGATATGTGTAATACTTGATCACATATATATAATGCATCAACTCAATTTACCTCGCTATTTATAAGAAATAATACTCTTACCTCAAAAATTTTCTCTGTTTATCCCGCATTAACAGGCAGTAAGACCCCCACCTCAAAATTCAGCAAAAGCAAAGAAGATAGGTGGGGGATCCTGCCCGTAAAAGCCCGATTGGTCGGGCTAATAATCAGTGAGGATGAAGAAAACCCCCACTGATTAAAGTTTCACTTTATTTGAAAATATGTAGAATCCATTTCCTTATAATTCTGCTCACTACATGAACATAATAAGGAAATGGATTTTAATACTTTAAGATTTCCACCTTTACTTTCAGTATGTAATAGTGCAGAAAGAATAGTAAAAAATCCATTTGAATTAATATAGGAATAGAATGCGATAGCTAAGAAACTTTTGCTTTTCCATGTTTACCTTTTTAGCGTGGATTAAATGAATGTTCGAAATAAAAAAGAATCCCGTATTCTTTATGGAATTCTTTTTTAGCTGCCTATTAAAGAATAATCATTCCGTATTTTCATTTTTTACCAATACATGTTATATTTGGTAGCGTAAAATATTTTGTGTAAATATACTTGTCTTGTGAATAGGGAAAATACAAGAGGTTTTTAAGTTTGCGACTAAACAAATTAAGAGAGGAGTACCCCCTTAATGAATGAAGGCGCATTTATATAAGCAACTAGAGAAAAGTATCACAATTCTTAAAAGAAAGAGTAGATTTGCCAATTTCTTTCGCGTTAGTAGGAAGACGTAGCGAATAGTCGAAATGATTGCTACCAACGAACAATCGATACAAAATATGGGGAAATATAAGCTTTATCTGTTCCTTGTGATCAAAACGGGGCCTTTCAAACGCAATCATTCGCTCCATATCATCGTAGAAATGGATGGCTAGTATTCGTATGTATCAAAGTGAAATGAGTATATATAGAACGCATTTTAGAACGCCATTATTCTCCTGCAACTGTAAGTAACATTATAATTCTGTAAACAACAAGATTGAAGTCACCTTGTATTTTAATAAAAATCTTTTTAGTAGGTGTAATATGATGAAAAGATATGAGGAGTTTGACTCTCTAAGAGGATTAGCAGCACTTCTTGTAATAATCGGGCATCATATGATGCTATTGCCTGCGTATGAAAATTATCAGTATGAGTTAAACAGTCCCTTCATAATTTATTTATTCAAGGAAACTCCTTTACGTCTTTTTTTTAGTAGCGGCAACGAATCTGTTATTCTCTTTTTTGTATTGAGTGGTTTTGTTTTGTATTTATCTATTAATAATGAGAAATTTCATTATGATACATACATAATAAAACGGATTTGCCGAATTTATATACCATATTTAGTAGCAATCAGCATTTCTATTATTGCTAAAATGCTTTTTAGTCGTAATGATATGCCATTTATTAGTGATTGGTTTAGTAAATCATGGACCACTGCAGATACACCAGCTTTATTATTACAACATCTTGTTTTTATCGGTGAGTATAACACAGACGCATATAACAATGTTATATGGTCTCTTGTTCATGAAATGAGAATTTCGATTATATTTCCATTTCTGACTTTCTTTTTTATACGCAAAAGGCTCAAATATTCCTTATTATGGTTTATTGTTCTAAGTTTTTCTTCGACTATGGGTTTGTATTTGTTTAATCCTAGTGGAAGCATAACTAGTAGTTTTTTAAGTTTTCACTACATCACTCTTTTTTTTATGGGAGCTCTATTAGCGAAGTATCGTTATTTTATTTTCCATTATGTTTTAAATATGAATAAAATAATGAAAATTGCATTACTGCTAATTGCAATTATTTGTTTTATGTACGAAGGAATAATTGGCGAAGTGGATTTTTTGAACAATTATGTATTGAGAAACTACGTTGTCTCATTTGGGGTTTGTATGGTAATGATTATGAGTATCTCTTCATGGACATTTAGTGCGTTATTAAGAAGAAAAGTATTTGTTTTTCTTGGAAAGATTTCTTATAGTCTTTATTTATATCATCTTGTTTCTTTATTCTCAGTTATGTATTTATTTTATGATAAACTACCTACCATATTAATAGTGTTTCTTTCCTTTTCTCTTTCTTTTTTACTATCTTCATTGGGGTATCTATTTATTGAAAAACCCTGCATAAACCTTGGACGGTATTTAACTAGGAGATGGAGAAATATATTCTGGAAGGAAATGAAAATAAGGGATCGTATTTCATAGGAGTTTATATAGTAAGAGAGCAAAGTTGAATCTTCTCGAACATGTAAAGAAAAAACGAGGATGTTAGATATAACAGAATCGGATATTTTCAAATTCATCTTATAGAAAAACATTCGTAAAAGCCGCTTCATTATACGATAGAGGACTGGGGGAAAACGAGCTGGGCATTTGTGGAAGGCATTTTCCCTTAAAAGGATTGACAGCAACCTATATAAAGAAACATTCAGAATGTGACATTCGAGAGAGACAGGATGTAAACGTTGTTGTACCTATGTGCAAGGCTTGTGATGTATGGTTCGAAGAAGGATATATTACTGTGAATTCGTTAGGATATGTAGATTGCATAGAGGATATGAACTCTGAAAAAATTGTAAAACAGATTTACTAAATGAACTTACGAAAATAAACGGTAGAAAGTGTTTTTATTGGAATCAGGAAAATAAGAAAATATTTTGAATGGCACTATCATTATCATAGAATGACAACTTAAAAATTCAGAACTTTGGTGAGGGGAAAATCTAGTTGTTTGATCCAGAATCTTTTCAAACGATTCGATATACAAAACAAAAGTAAATGAGAGGGAATTTGGGACGGGGTTGTCATGAACCTAGTCCTTTCTTCATATGGAGGGATAAGTCTGAAACCTTTCTGATTACGGAATCGTCTTTTGTATAGGTGATAATTATTTGATTATTCTGATTATTTATCCATAGGCGCATAAGCGTCGTTATCCCTATATCTATCATATTTATATAGTTCTCATAGACCACTGTGATGGAGTGAATTTTTGTTTTGAGGTAACTTATTTTCTTAGTTTGATAGGCATGGAGTGCTCCCCCTATAAATACAGATTAAAAGTATTGTTGCTGTGGATATCCTGAATAAAAGGTATGCTTTGATTAATATTTTTTAATTTATAAGATAAAAAAGATAGATGCAGTAGAATGTTCTACCACTATCTATCCTTTTTATCGTATGAATTATTGTGCTTTAAATTCGATTACTTGCTCTTGATTGATTGTTTTACCATCTAAAAGACCTTTTGCTGTTATGTAAATAATTGTTTTCTTAGAGTCTTCCAGCTGACCAATTGCATACTTTACATTGAAGTTATCATTGCTTAGTCGCCACTGTTCACCATTCCATCTACCAGTTATTTTTTGACCATCAGCAGCTTCGATTTTATCATCGTAATTTAGTGTACCAAACTCTGTTTTTAATGTATTGCTAGCAAAATCAATTTGAACTTTGTTTAATAATTTGATTGGAGAACTCGTTTGAATCTCGTATACATTGTCACTGATCTTTTTGAAATGAATTTTTCCTTCTTGTCCTTTAACAAGTTTCATATATTGATCAGATGATAAGAAGAATTCATATTCTTCTTGTGTAATTCCCATGTTTTCATGGTAAGGTAATCTTTCTCCAGGTTGTACTGTTTTTAAATATTCTATGTACCAATCATAATTTTTCTGAATACTCGCTTGCGTTTTTTTCGTAATTTCCTCAAACTTTTGTTTTTTATCTTCTTGCATTTGTACTGTCATAATATCAGCAGGTGTTTCTGATTTTACTAATAATGGTGTGATGATATCTTTTGTACTCTGATTGGTAGGTGATAAAACTTCTTCAGTTTTTTTCGGATTGGTATCCTGTTTATCCTCATTTTTTGTAGATTTAGTTGTTTCTTCTGCCGCAGTCTTTTTTGTATCGACTGGTTTACTTTCAGTAGAATTATTACATCCAGCCAATAAAAAGAAAGTTGTAAGTGTCCCTAGTATGATTTTTTTCATTAAAAATTCCCCCATATTTTTTTCATAAAAACAAACAATACCATAATTATACATTGGAAATATTACCATAACAATTCGCTATTATTGAAAGTACTTTAAGTTCTTCAATTTTTAGTTATTAGTATTGATTATTTGCAGCTTATTACAGGTGATTCGACCAATAGAGGAAACGTGTTTCAAGAAATGGGTGAGGTTTCCCGTAAACTGCTAGCACGTGATTTAAACGTGTGCGTCGTAGTGCTGTCGTAATTGTCCCGCGGGGTAGAGTCGCGTCAAGATAAGCGTCTGCTTTGGTCTGATCTAAGGGAGAAAGGGCAGATTGAGCAGAATGCGGGTGTGATTATGTATCGGGATGATTATTATGATAAGGAGACGGAGCATAAAGATATAACAGAAATTCAGATAGCAAAGCATCGGAACGGATCTGTTGGAGGGATGAAGCTAAGGTTTTTGAAGGAGTTTGGGAATTTTGTGGAGGGGTTAAAAACAGACTAGTTCAAACTGATAAAATTCTTGCACTAGAACCACAAAAAAGAGCAGTGCTAATGCTCTTTTTTATTAATTGTCCAAGTGAATACTAAAAAAGCACTATTTAGTAGATAGATTACTGTCTACTTATGCTGCCTTCCTATTACAATACCGCTCACCATATATAAAACGGAAGCAATATAAAAAATGGTACCAATCGTTAAAAAGTCGACTAGATACCCTGTTGCAATGACAGCTACTGCACCGCCAACTGAAGTCCATACGTGGTATTTTCCTATTTCATAGCCCGCTTCTTTGCTTTCTACTTTTCGTGCAAGTGATGTTTTTTCGGTGTTTCGTTGCACGGCACCTAAGCAACCCATAATAATTTGCAGAATGTAAACATGCCAAACTTCTGTAGCAATGGGAAAAAAGAGCATTAATACCGCCATAGACCAAGCATATACAATTAATAGTTTTTTATCTCCAAATTTGTCAGAGATCTTTCCTATTAGTGGATAGACTAAAGCGGAAGTTAACGCAAATAAGCCATATGCCCAGCCAAATTGAGAGAAACTATCTCCAACATTTCGAAGCAGCAGTATGTAAAATGGGAATACCATACTACCGGCCATCATAATTATGCTTTGCGAAGTTACAAATCTTCTATATGTCATTCACTGTACTCCTTATAAAATAGATTTACAAATCGTTCTTGCGGATCACTCTCTTTCTTTTTTTGAAAGAATTCCTCTATACGTGGATATGCCTTCTTAAGTTGCTGCTTTGTTGGATAAGAATAATAGGGTAAATAATAACTGCCATTGTGCTTTAAAGTAACATCTATCATCTTCCCTAACACTGCTTTCGTTTTCTTTATTTCACCCTCAGAACGTCCTTGATTAATAAGGAGTACAAGTGCAAACATATCATCCTTTGCATAGGATAAAACCGCATTCTCATTTTTTTCTACATAACGGATAGTAATATTAAGAAGGTTCAACTCTTCTTTGTTTAATACATTTCGCAAATCATCTATATACGCTGTAAAGTGATCGATAGGTACGAAATATTCTTGTAAAACCTCTGTTCGATTTGGATTTTCGTATTCCATAAAAGTACTATCTGATCGCATCACATTATTTCGAGTTTCATATGTTCCATTTATGCGTTCAATGTAGTTCCTTTGCATATCCCAAAACGTATTCTTTCCCCAGTCACTATACCTTGATAATCCAAGGAATAATTTCGGTGCAGCAATAATATTTTCTTCCTTTAGTTTGCTGTATTCTTCCCGTTTATTTTGGTTCTCTGCTAAAACATAATCTGTTACATACATTTCTTTTAAAAATGAGGTTGGAGCTACGGAAATACGCGCTAGGTGCATTCGAACATTCTCGTCCTTTTTTATCTTCTCTTTAAAATATGCTGTATACTCCTTATAATCTAGCGTTCTCGTCTGCATTTCATATAGTTCGTCTTCCGTTAACTTAAGCGTCACATCTAAGATCACACCGAATAATCCATAGCCTCCAATAACATAAGGAAACAAATCAGCATTTTCTTCTCTGCTTACATTCTTAACCGTACCATCTGCCATTAACAATCGAAATGATTCTACTGTATCAATGAGTGCTTCATGACGAATATCACGTCCATGTACATTTACACTTAACGAACCACCAACTGTAAAAATATTTTGAGACTGCATCACTTGAGCAGCAAGACCATATGGATTTACTTTCTTTTGAATATCATCCCATGTCACGCCGCTTTGCACGCGAATTCTCTTCTTCTCTGGATCAAACTCTAATATTTTGTTATAACCTTTCATATCTAGCACTGTACCATTTGGATAATAGGTCTGTCCGCCTTGGCTATGCTGCATTCCCGCAATTGAAATCTTCTCACCTGAAGCATTTGTATCTTTAACTAGCTTCTTTAAGGTCTGCTCATTCTCCACATTTTCAACCCGTTTAATCTTTGTAGGAAGCAATCTGCCCACATCACTCATAACAGGATTGGCTATTTGTTTTGTATATGTATATATAGATGCCATACATAATAAGCTGTATACAGTAATACCTATTATTATTGTTTGTTTTTTCAACATACACTCTCCTTTTTTCGTGATAGTATAAAGAATTCAATGTATATTCGAGATTTATATTATATCTTTTTCTGAAGCCAAGGAACATTATGTAAATAAAAAAGCACGTTATCGGAAGAAAAGTTTCTTCTGTGACAACGTGCTCGTTCACATGTATAGAACTCGATAGGAATACATCCTGAGAGCCATCAGCAGGGGAGGAGTGACCCCCTTACTGATGGTAATTTTACGTTATTGCACGCCACTCTCTAAAATCGAGAATGTCTTTTTCTCACAATCAATCTCTGCCATTGCACCATAAGATAAAATAAACTTAGGTTCGGTATGACCAAAATTTAAGTTATAAAGAATCGGTAAATCTTCTAAACTATATTCTTTCATAACTGTTAGAATTTCATGTTTATATTCTTCATAATATTTCTCGTCTTTCGGTTTGCCGAAAATGATTCCATTCGTGTTTTGTAAAATGCCTTGCGCCGCATAATTTCGTAACCAATATCTTATATAAGTTGGATCTGGCTTGTCTTCAGATGTTTCAAAGAATAGAATGCTGTTTTCCCAATATTTTTTCTCAGGCCAAAGTTCTGTTCCTTTTGCGAATTCTAGTACTTCTATACAACCTCCGATTAAACGGCCTTGTACGATGCCGGATCCTTGAAGGAGTTCATATCCAGTATTTTGTTGCATAGTGCGACGTGTATGTTTGTTCGATTCAATCCATTCTAAACGCTCACTTGTCCATTCTGTAGCGGGTTGAATGTTGCCAATCGTCTCATCGGAAAAGAGCGTTCGATTTACCATTTCAATTGTATACGGATCCATTTCAACATTTTCGGCAAAATCGGTTAAAATAGCTGGACCGTAAAAAGAAGAAATGCCTGCTTTATGACAAAATAAATGTGGAATGGTCACATCTGAATAGCCCATAAAAATTTTTGGATTCTCACGTATAACATCAAAATCAATATAAGGAAGCAGGCGAATACTATCTTCTCCGCCAATATTGGCAAAGATCCCTTTAATACTTTTATCTTGAAATGCCGTCATTAGATCTATCGCACGGGCTTGTGGATTCTCGTAAATATAATCAGAGCCTTTCAAACTATTTGGCATAGGTACAACCACAAGACCAAAAACTTCTTCTAATCTTTTTACCCCTTGCTCATAACGCCATCTCAGTTCCGGATCGCCTGCGCCTCCCCAAGAAGGACTAATTGTCGCGACGCGATCTCCCGGTTGTAATCTCTTTGGTTTTCTTAACACATTAACTCCCACCCTTATATCATTCGATTCACTATACGATTCACATAGTTGAAGAATATAGCATATGACCTTTTTCTACATGATCAAAAAATTCCCTGCTATTATGCTAGAGGGGGGAGAATTCAATTGTTTGTCTTTTTTCTTATTTTTCACCTGGATTATGGAATGGAAAAATATTATGTAATTCAAGTAAAAGTCGTCCTGTACGTTCTACGTTCATTGGATTTCCACTTTGCGCTGTATATTCCTCTAGTCTCCAAGAGGGTAGCTCTTCTCCTTCATTTGGTAAATCATAATCTCCACCGCATGGATCAGATAGACGATATAGAATCTCGTTAATAGCTGATCTAGCTATCCAGTACGCAAACAATCCTATCTTTTCAGGCGAGATTCCTGCTTGCACCATTTCTTTTATAATCAAATCGTCTGAAGCGGGAGTTGCTTGTTCATTAGCACGTTCATTAGAGCGTTGAACCCAACCTTCACTGTCATATAAATACATATCTAATATTTCTTGCAAGGGTCTTAAAAAACGAAAGCTAGCAAGAACAGCTTCATTACCTTCTATCTCATCCTTAGCCCAATATTCCGGAGACTGTACACCGAATTCTTTTAATATTTGGGTTACATTTTCTTTCGTAGGTTCTTTTTTTAACTCTTCTAAAAGGGGGATTAAATGATCCTTCATATCATTCATATGGTCTCTCCTTTGTTTGTATTTTCTGGTAATCCTGTATTCATTATAATATTAAAAATTAAGATTCGGTTAAAACAGTAACAGTAATTCCTGCAAAAACTTTTGCAACTACTTGGCTGCAAAGGGAACGAGTTATTGTTAGCTTCGTGACAATAGGGTACTACTAAATAAGAAGAAACAGCTTGTTTACATACGAATGTTAGATTGGGGATGCTGAAAAATTTTGGAGGGACAACAATGACTACTCTTCGTAAAAAGATGATGGGACTAACATTAGCGGGAACGGTAGCACTAGGTTCGTTAGGTGCAGGAAGCATGATGAACGATAACGAGGTAAAAGCTGAGGCGAAAAAAGCAGGACAACAACCCAAAAATGTCATTATGATGGTTATGGATGGGACAAGCTCTTCAGCCACAACATTGGCTCGATGGTATAAAGGTGCACCTCTTGCACTAGATCAAATCGTATCAGGAGGTGTTCGTACTTATTCGGCAGAATCAGCTATTACCGATTCAGCGCCAGCAGCAACAGCTTTAGCGACAGGAAATAAATCAAATTCAAGCTACGTGGGCGTATTACCTTCTGTTGTGAATTCACCTGGCTTAGAACAAATCAAAGAAGAAGACAAGTGTCGTCCAGTTGCCAACGTCTTAGAAGGAGCAGAACGTTCCGGCCGCGCAACAGGAATCATTGCTACATCGGAAATTCAGCATGCTACTCCGGCTGGTTTTTCTGCTCACCATGTTATTCGCAAAAATTTTGAGGTGATTGGTGAGCAGCAAGTGTATCAAAATATAGAAGTCGTGTTAGGCGGGGGAAAGGCAGTACTTCAGCCTGCGGCAAGCAGTGGAATCCGGCAAGACAACGAAGATTTAATAAAAGTGATTCAAGACAAAGGGTACGACTTTGTGGAAACAAAGGATGCCCTGTTAAACTCCAAATCCGATAAAATTTGGGGCTCGTTCTCAAATGCTGCACTTGCGTTCGATATGGATCGTGAAGCGACCAACCCGGAGCAGCCAACACTTTCCCAAATGACGAGAAAAGCAATTCAAACATTATCAAAAGATAAAGATGGTTTCTTCTTATTTGTAGAAGGCAGTAAGCCAGATTGGGCAGCACATGCCAATGATCCAATCGGGATGATTAGCGATGTATTGGCATTTGATGCTGCAGTTGCAGAAGCGTTACAGTTTGCGAAAAAAGATGGGAACACGATGGTCATTGCTTTAGCGGATCATGGTAATAGCGGTATTTCCATTGGGAACAGCAATACTACAAAAGGATATGATACCACACCGGTATCTGCCTACATTGCTCCACTGAAAAAGGCAAAAATGACACTTGAAGGTGCTACAAATAAACTAAAAGATGATTTATCTAATATAAAAGAGGTAGCTGCACTTTACGGTTTAGATAACCTAACTGATGATGAAAAAGAAAAGTTAAAAGCTGCACAAAAGAAAGCCGATGTAGGTCCAATCCTTACTAAATTATTGGCCAACCGTGCGAACATCGGTTTTACAACAGGTGGTCATACGGGTGAAGATGTATTCTTATACTCTTACGGCCCCGGGAAGCCATACGGTTTCGTCCAAAATACGGACATTGCGAAGACAATGGCCAAAGCAATGGGTTTTCACTTAGGAGAATTAACAAACAAATTATTCTTAGATGCTGAAATAGCCTTTAAACAAATTGGTGCAACTGTAACGATTGACAAAAAAGATGTAGCAAACCCGGTGCTTGTAGTAAAACACAATAAAGCGAAGGCTCAATTGTTTGTTAATAAAAATATGATCCGTATCGATGGAAAAGATTATGAATTAGGAAGCGTCGTTGTAGAAAGCAATGGAAAATTCTATGTACCTGAAAAAGCAATTCATCTATTCACAAAGCATTCTCGCTAAACTAAAAAAGAATCAAAAAGGCTTGCCAACCACTTAGCCTAGTTAGGCTAAGTGGTTGGCAATTTTCTTGATATTCTGTGCGGCAGCTATAAAGTGAAACTTTAATTGGTGGGGGTTTTTTCCATCCCCCACTGATTATTAGTTGAACCAATCGGGCTTTTACGGACAGTTCATCTCCCACCTAACTTCTTCGCTTCCGCTGAATTTTGAGGTGGGAGTGTTACTGTCCGTTAATGCGGGATAAATCCAGTTGATTGGAAAACGAGAAAGGAAGAATTGCAAGAGAAATTGCCTTTTTCATTTCCTATTATTTTAGGATTAGATGCTTCAGGTATTGTAGTGAAAGTAGGTACAAATATAACAAAATATAAGCCTGGTGATGAAGTGTATACAAAACTAGCGAATGTTATCATTCACAGCTAAGTATTCTTCATACTGATTCACCCTATGAGTCCCCACTATCGAATGAATCAGTATGGCTTGCTGCATTGGAACTATCGCTGCTAGTTCCTGAATCATGATCGATATTTGAATTTTCACTGGCACTTTTCATAGCTGCAGCAAGAAAAGATGTTGTCATCACTGCATTCATCCAATCTGCTTCAGCATCTTTGGTAGTTATGTTTGAGTCTTTATGTCCTGCTGTATCTGTTATTGAAGAATGTTTATTTAGTTCTTTTTCAACAGAACGACGATTATTCATTTGTTTTCCGAAAATCTTCATGAGTACTAATAAGATGAAACAGACTATGGATATTATTAGGATAAACAAAATGAAGTATAAAGATAAATTCAATATCTCTGTCATATATATACCTTCCTTTCTTACGGGAGAGTTAATGCGTTAAATTCTTCCTGAAGTTTCGTATTTATCATAGGTACATTTCCTCTTTGAAATCCATTGTAAGGACTGAACTACATTATGTCCACATAACTATACTGGTTCCAATTGCACATAGACCTACTATTCTAGTTTTATTTGTAAACATTTGGTATAATGTTATACTGGTATTATGATATTTTCATCTTCAGATTTGTACATAATAGTTCATTACTCATGAAAGAAAAGAGGTCCAAAATGATGAGTACGAAAAAAACAGTAGCAATATCCACACTAGCTTTAGCAATGATAACAGGAGCTGACACCATTAATGCTGAAGTTCCTGATACCGTCAAAATACACAATTCTATCAAACAACATGCAGAAGAGAAGTTATCCGAACTAAAGCAGGCGAAACAAAATGCAGAAGAGAGAGCATCTGAATTAAAACAGGCGAAGCAAAATGCGGAAGAGAAAGTATCAGAATTAAAACAGACGAAGCAAAGCGCAGAAGAGAAAGTAGCAGAATTAAAACAGACGAAGCAAAGCGCAGAAGAGAAAGTAGCAGAATTAAAACAAACGAAGCAAAATGCAGAAGAGAAAGTATCAGAATTAAAACAGACGAAGCAAAATGCAGAAGAGAAAGTATCAGAATTAAAACAGACGAAGCAAAATGCAGAAGAGAAAGTATCAGAATTAAAACAGACGAAGCAAAATGCAGAAGAGAAAGTATCAGAATTAAAGCAGATCAAGCAAAATGCAGAAGAGAAATTAACTGAATTAAAACAGACGAAACAAAATGCAGAAGAGAAGTTATCAGAATTAAAGCAGATCAAGCAAGATGCAGAAGAGAAATTAACTGAATTAACACAGACGAAACAAAATGCAGAAGAGAAAGTATCTGAGTTAAAACAGATCAAGCAAACTATAGAAAATAAATTAACTGAATTAACACGTACGAAGCAAACTATAGAAGAAAAAGTATCTGAGTTAAAACAGATCAAGCAAACTATAGAAAATAAATTAACTGAATTAACACGTACGAAGCAAAATGTAGAAGAAGAGAAAGTATCTGAATTGAAACAGACGAAGCAAACTATAGAAAATAAATTAACTGAATTAACACGTACGAAGCAAAATGTAGAAGAGAAAATAGCTGAATTAACACAGACAAAGCAAAATGTAGAAAAGAAAGTATCTGAATTAACACAGACGAAACAAACTAACACTCCTCTTAAAATGAAAAACGATAACAGGGAACTTCCTAACGCCGGAGGTACAGAATCCAATACAATGCCTTTAGGGATGTTATCGATTTTAGGTGGAATTATATTAATAGTGCGAAATAGAATTAAAAATACATTTCAATAGAATTCAACTAATAGTCTGAATTCTACAATGTATACAAAAATTGTTACGGCGTATAATGAAGTATAATCTTTCAAATGAGGTGAAGTAGATGACTTTCCGTATTGTTCGAAGTAACTAGTTTTCGGGCTGGAAAAAACGCGTACCAGCCATCAAGGGAGAAGTCTGTCCTTTTTCGGAAATATAAGCTTTGAATCCGTTGCGGTAGTCACTGTTCTTATCAAACTAAGGCACTGGACTATTTCGTTAACAAGTCTCAAAAACTTAGTTTTTACACTCTTTTGGAAGGTGGATACACAAAATGAATGAATTAGATTACAAAAATTTTTATGATAAAGTCGGAAGATCAAACGGTTGGGATTTTAGTAAACTGAAATACGTAACAGAAGGTGCTACGTGGGAGTTTTATGAAGAAGTCATAGAGAGATGCAAATCCTCAGATGTTTTGCTAGATATTGGTACAGGCGGGGGAGAGAATGTATTAAGAATTGCACCGGCAGCCTTATTCATGATTGGGATTGATAATTCAAGTGGAATGATAGAAACAGCACAGTCTAATTTGGAAAAAGCAAGTGTATCAAACGTTAGATTTTTCAAAATGGAGTCCGAAAGCTTGATGTTTCCACATTCTTTTTTTGACATTGTGTCTTGTTGTCATGCGCCTTTTGTTGCAGCAGAAGTAGCAAAAGTAATAAAAAAGGGTGGTATCTTTTTGACGCAGCAAGTCAGCGAACATGATAAATGGAACTTAAAAGCAGCGTTTGGAAGAGGACAATGCTTAGGGGAAAAAGACGGCACATTAAAAGAAAAGTATGTTCGAGAGTTGAAGTCTGCAGGCTTTACTGATGTGCAAATATTAGAATATGATGCGATTGATTATTACCAAACACCTGAAGACCTCCTATTCCTATTAAAACACACACCTATCATACCAAGATTTGGTGAAGAGAAAGAGGACTTTGGCATTTTGGAAAAATTCATCATAACAAACAAAACGGAAAAAGGGATTCGCACAAATTCAAAACGGTTTATGATAATCGCTAATAAATCTTAATTTTTTTACATGAATAAAAGTGTTCAATATAAATGATAAAAGCCGATTTCCGTAGTGTATAGGAGAACGGCTTTTTTTGCGTGGTACCTGTTATTGTCTTGTAGTTGAAAATCTTCATTCAATCAATTTCACTAAACGAATTTATACATAAGAATATCATCTACATATTCATTATCAGTCATTTTAAACTCTTTAATTTTACGACCTTCTTCAATGAAGCCCATCTTTTTGTACAACGATATTGCACTATGATTTGTTGAGAAAACTCCTAAACTTACTTTTTCAATGAGAGGATTTTTCTCTGTCCAGTCTAATAAAGCTTGTAGTAGCATTGTTCCAATTCCGAGTCCTCTGTAATTTTTACTAATCATGATTCCAAAGGAGCCTGTATGAGACAATCGTTTTTTATTTTCGGTAAGAAATACGATCCAACCAACAACTTCACCATCTTTTTCAGCAACAAGTAATGTTTCTCTTTCATTCTCCAATACGCCTTGTACCCATTCTTTTTGCTCGGATGACGTTTTATTAAATTCTTCGGATAACGAAATGAGAAACTTGCCTTCGGAAACAACGGATTTCTGTATGTCTAAAATGGCCTCGGAATCTTCTATTTTTCCAGTACGAATCATGTAACTAACAGTATCTTTTGAAATTGGCAATGATATACCTCCCTTATAAAATATTTTGTTAATATTCTATCTTTCTTTTATAATCTCCTACTTAAACGAAAATGCTCCGTTTCTTTTAGAAGGAAGTTTTCATTTATTGGCGTATGTATTAAGTTGTCACGGGGTTCCAGAAACCTTGGCGATGGAAAGGATTAGAAGCATCGGGTTTGGTATTTACTTATATAAGGAAGTGGGGAAGTCTATGATTCATAAAGTTGGTCAAATTATGTTGTATGTAAATAACCAAGATGAGGCAGTGGATTTTTGGACAGAAAAAGTAGGGTTTCGTGTAGTTGCTGAAGAAAATAACGGTCAAGGAATGAGATGGATTGAAATTGCTCCAACAAAGGGCGCAGAAACAAGCATCATTTTGCATAATAAGGAATTCGTTGCTAAAATGTCACCTGGATTAAATCTCGGTACACCTTCTTTAATGTTTTTTTCGGAAAATCTCGATGAATTACGTAGCACCTTATTAAATAAAAATATCACAGTCGGAGAAATTGTAAATATGCCTTCAGGTAGAGTGTTTAATTTTGCGGATCATGAAGAGAATTACTTTGCTGTGATGGAGAAGAAATAAATAGAAAAACCCCCTGCTTTTTGTTCAAAAAGCAGGGGGTTTTTCTATGTTTCATAATCGGATTTATTTTCAAAATGCTTTCATTTTACTATGTTTTCAGATAAAACGAATCCCCATACAATGATATTTGTAATTACTAAGCTCTTTCCACATATGTATTCGCTCCTAATCTGTTGAAGTTCTATAGTTCTTCTTGATGATATCTCGCATGTCTCTGATAAAGAATAGAAGGAACATTATACCTATGATGCCACTAATCCAAAAATATGTATTTCCGGTTGTGAATTTGTCATAGAAGGTATAGGCATTCCAAGTTATAAGGATTACTGAACATATAGTAGAGGTTACTAATGAACCTAAACTTCTCATAATTGTCACCTCGATTCAAAACGTTGTAATTTTATACAATTATACATATAAATAAAAGGATTTAGAATTAGTCAGGTTACAGTAACTGGGATAATTGCTAGAAAAATATGCTTAACGTTGTAAAAGCACAAAATCTTGACGCTACCCCATGTCCATCAACCTAGCAGAATAGATCGCTCCAAAAACGATAAAAATGAGCTTCATTGCTATAAAAGACAAAAAATTTTTGTTCTGAGGTCATTATAAAATTTTAACTTGATGGCGATGGGTGCTACCCCTAGTAAGCCTTTTTATCTTGTATATGTTGAAGATCTTTCAAGTGAAAATAACCTAAATCTCGGATACATAAATCATTCGCTGTCACAGTTGGGACACACAGAGAACCATAGGTTCTATCATGTTGTTTACCTGGACCCGTATGAATATGTAGGAACTGTCCACTTAATAGATCATACTCAAGCTGAAATTTCACCCCCGCCGTATGGCCGCATCCTCCTGCACCTTAGTTGAAGATAACTTTTGGTTGAGAAGTTCCGCTAACACATGTTGTAGAAATTGCACGGCTGTGGCATTAAATCGTTGATTCAGTCCTTCAGGACTGATGAGCACTTCTGTTGATGCTTCTAAACAGCTACATAACTGAGTTAAAGAGGTTTTAGCAACATTTTGACTAATCCATACACATAAAGCTACTAAATCTTGTGCTTGGTACTTACTGGTTCGTTGTACAAAACCAACATCTCTAGCAAGATTTCGTAAGAAATTTGGAGATAAGAAGTTTTGAATTTCTTGAGCAAATAGTTGTAATTCATCAGATACAGAAATAGACATACAAAAACGCCATCCTCTCGTTTTGAACTTATACCGAAAGAATAGCGTTTTTTTCCACTTTTAAATAGTCTATTAAGAGTTGTTTCTTGAAACGAATATATGACTTATTTGGTAAACGATAGGATATAAGAAAACCAGAAAGATTAACGGTTTATTATGCATATTGCTAAAATTCCATGTTCCTTCTGATAAAAATAAAGTACCTAAAGATGTCAATTTTCTCGTTTTGGGGTATTTGTTTTTCTAAGCTTGATGGGCATGGCGTGCTACCCCTTAAAGAATTTTTGCATTTCCGGATTGTTTGGGAAGATTTGATCAGCTGAGCAACATAAAAATATACAAGAAATAGAAAATTGGGGTTAAACCGATGATAATATGTCCTATAAGGTTGATTCTCCAATGAATGTTTCTGACTCTATTCTTTCCTAACAGAAAAGTTATAACTAACACCGTTATAAGTGGACAGAAAAAAGAAATGGTGTCCCAAGGGCTGATTCTTTCAAAAATAATCCGATTTAATAATGGCAATAACAGAATAAAATTAATGATTAATAGAAGATATCCTATTACGATTCTCATTTTTTACCAACCTTTACATTTTTATCTTAATTTTAACGTTCTTCTGATGATTACAAAAGAAGCTTCTTTCTTGTCCGTGACAAAATATGAAAGCCACCAAGCTTATTTTACTTGATGGCTTTCATTTTCTTTTGTTTATTAAAGAATTTTTGCATTTCAGGACTATTTGGGAATATCTCTTCAGCTTTATAAGAATGAAAATCTACTGGCTGGATCCGTTGTCGTTGTTTTAATTTTTCTTCGCCACGCATTACTCTAAGTACGTGCTAAACAGATTTAGGAAATTCGCTTATTTGAATTTTAGTCATAATACCAACACCTCATTATATAAATCATTACAAATAAATTGTAGTTCCTTTTTCACGATTACTGGTCAAATCTCTTTACAATCCTCAAACCGAACATCGTAGTGAAAAACAAAACTACCATTACGTAGCCTAGAACGTAATCTACTCGTATCATTGAATCCTTATTGGGAATATATAAAGCAAATAGTATTACAGAGGTAGCACCACATTCCCATCAACTTAAGAATTTTATAACGCCCCAAAACAAAAGAATTGTATATCTTCATCTGGAGGTGTCAATATTGAGAAACCTCGCAGTTGCTTTTTTACGTTTTTTAAGAAGCAGAATGACATTCCTCAATTCAAATCTAAAAAGAATAAAGTTCAATCTTACACAATAAAACAAATAGAAATATTGCTATTGTTGAAAAAATCATGTTAATAAAACCCGGTCTCGTTACATTTGCAAAAAGCTAACGGGATTATGTTATTATTTTAGTAATTTACACAAGAGATAATTTCTTTTAAAGTAAATACGAAAATATATTTTAAATAGAATGGATGGATCTTGACATATATGAAAAATAATTCTCTTAAAGTCACCTTCGATAATTTGGAAGAGTTTGCTGATATAATCAGTGAGATTCTGCAATGCCCTATTACAGTAGAAGATGTAAATCATCGTCTCCTTGCATATAGTACCCATGACGAAAGAACAGACTCTGCAAGAATTGCAACTATTATGGGTAGGCGTGTACCTGAAAAAGTAATTAATAACTTATGGAAAGAGGGGATTATTCCTACTCTTTTAAAAAGTCGTGAACCTATTCACGTAAAAAAGATAGATAATATTGGCCTCGGTGACAGAGTTGCGATTTCCATTTGGAATAAAGAGGACGTACTGGGATTCATTTGGGCTTTAGAAATCAAGCGCTCTTTAACTGAACAAGATTATGCCTTGCTGAAAAAATCTGCTGAAGCTGTAAAAAGTAAGCTTCTTCAGCTCCAAACCAGAAAAAATAAAAAGGACGAACGTTCACAAGAATTTTTTTGGAAGCTACTAACTAATCATATACAAACAAATGAGGAAATTATTGAAAACTTTCAGGTACTTCATATTACGCCGGCTTCCTTATTTAACGTTGTCGTATTTCATTTTGAACAAGAAATTACGAGTGAAAAAGAAAAACAAATTTCTTATTTGTTAAAAACAAGCGAACATTTGAAAATTCTACTTTATACAATTGATCGTAACAAGTTAATTCTTCTTACTTCGTTAGATAATCTCAGTCAACCTTCTCATGAAATTAACAATTTCGTCGAAAGATTTGTTAACACGATGGAAAAGCGATATGAAATTAAATCTATCAAACCAGCGTTCAGCAGTGTATATAGTGATTATCAAAAAATCAGTAAAGCTTATAAAGAAACATTAATCGTATTATCTATAAAGGAAAAATTCCCTTCCGACACAGCTAATATTCATGGCTATCAAAACATGGGGATTTATCAATTAATTGACCTTCTACTTGAGCAAAGAAAGCAGGAGGAGTATGAAAACCAAGCATTGCAGAAGCTCCATAAGTATGATTGTAAATATAATAGTAATCTTGTTGAAACGTTGGAAATATTTTTAAACAATGACAGTAATACCAGCGAAGTAGCTAAAGTTTTAAATATTCACGTCAATACACTAAGCTATAGACTTAAAAGAATCTGTGAAATCAGTGAAATCGATTTAAAAGATCCGAATCAAAAAATGGTTCTATACTTGGATCTTAAGTTACAAAAATTCATGTAGCAGCATCCTTTTGTGAAATTCCACAAAAGGATGCTGCTTTTTTCTTTTTTCTACACGATGAGAAAAAAGAAAAAAGCACTTTATAATTATATCGCAACAAAATAACTCAAAAATTTTTAAGTTACATCATATGTATTGTTAGCTAAAAGTGATTGGAGATATCATACACACTTATGCATGTATGTATGTTGATATAGAGATTTATCAAGAAAGGGATTTGATTCATGAGAAATTTTTGTAATACCAAAAAAATAATAATTACAATAGTAGCAATTGTTGCAATAGCAGTTGGTTATTATATGTTTCAATCGATTAATTCACCTGCAAAAGCTGTGGCTAAGCAAGAAAATACTGTACAGCTAGCAAGTGAACAACCAAAAATTAAAATAAAAAAAGCAAAACCAACCCATTTTAATGGTAAGGAGAGAAAGGTTGTTTATCTTACTTTCGATGATGGACCAGGTAAATATACGGCTGATTTGTTAAACATCTTAAAAGAAAATGATGTGAAAGCAACATTTTTCTTAATTGGCGAAAATGTAAAACAGTTTCCAGAGTTGGTGAAACGTGAAAAGGAAGAAGGGCATTATGTGGGCATGCATAGTATGACACATGATTTTAAAAAATTATATACAAGTGGCGAATATGTAAATGAAATGAAAGAAGATCAAGGTTTAATAGCAAATCTTATTAAAGAATCCCCAAAACTAACTCGTCCTCCATATGGATCCATGCCAGGATTAAATGAAGCACTTCGAAATAGAACAGTAGAAGCTAATTTAAAAGTATGGGATTGGACTATTGACTCTTTAGATTGGAAGTATAATAAGATGCCAGTTGATGCCGCTTCATCTCAGATTGTTCAAAATGTCCTAACAAATGCAAACCAGTCCAAAGAAGTGATTCTAATGCACGATATTCATCCACAATCTGTTGCTGCTGTACCAGCTATTATAAAAGGATTAAAAGAAAAAGGATATGAGTTTGAAGCGTATTATGAAGACGAGCATTTTTCAGTGAATTTTTGGCATGATAAACGTATATAACATCATAGGAGGAATTAACATTGATTTATAGGAAAATGGTATTAATAGGAATCTTATCAATTGGATTTCTAGGTGGTTGTTTGGGGGCAAAACCCGAAGATCAATTATATGTAGCTTTTGAAAATGCAGCAAATCAAGAAAAAGCATTATTTGATAATGTAAAAACATTTGAGCAGTTAGAAACAAAAGAACAGGAATTGTATAATCAAATTATACAAGAAGGGAAAGAGCAAAATGAGGGAGTAATACAAAAAATAGAGCAAGCCATTGCAACTGTAAATGAACGTGAAAAATTGTTAAAAGATGAAAAGGATGTATTAGAAAAAGCCCAAAAAGAAACCGCATCAGTTCATAGTTATATAGATAAAATTGAGGACAAAAAGTTAAAAAATCAAGCGGAAAAAGTAGAAGAAGTTTATAAAAATCGCTATGAAGTTTTTCAAAAAATAAATAATAGTTATAAAGAGGAATTAATAGCTGAAAAAGAACTTTATGAAAAGTTAAAAGGTAAAGAAACAAAACTAAAAGAGATTGGTGAGAAAGTTAAAACTATCAATACATTAAACGAGGAAACGCTAAAAGAAAAAGAAAAATTCAATCAATATACTAAAGAGTATAATGAGGAAAAACTAAAATTCTATGAAGACGCGAAGATTAAAATAAAAGAGAAAAAGTAAGAAAAATAATTATCAATTTAAGTATCTTGCCTCCTCATCCCTAAAGACAAATCAAAGTTCTAAATAGCATTTCGTTTAAAGGAGGTTTTTCATGAGCTATGATACTGTTTCATCTTTACAACGCATGCAACGACTACAGCAAGCAGCAACAGGACAAAAAGATGTTTTAAAACGAGTAAATTCAGGTTTGGAAATTGTAATGTTTATTACGGGATTATTCTTAGCTCTCTCGACTTTCACATTATCTTTCTGGATATATTTCTTTTATTTTTTAATAAAGGAATATACTGCTAAAACATATCTAGTAAAAAACATGGATACTGGTGAAAAATTTCGAGTTGATAAACAAGAATTTAAACAATACAAAAAAGTGTTCAGAGCGAAAGAGGTAGCAATGGAATTGATTAGTTAGTAGCTTTAATAAGTAAAAGTAATAGGACTTTAAACGTAAGAATATAGGGGTAATAATTCTTTTTTGTGGTTATTTCCTGACTTAATTTATGAGAATATATTTTGCACATCATATCAAAAAGGAGTCTCTTATGAAATATTTCTCAATATGTTTAGTAATTTTATTTCTAATTGTGGTATTTAGTTGTATTATTTTGGGTTCTCATGCAAATAGCTGAAAGAAAGCGCCCTTGAGGATGTCTTTTTTTATAGAATCGATGAACAGACACAATATAAAAAATAATTAATCAAATAATTAAAAACGAGAAAACGTTATAATGAAATGGGGGAATCAATTGTTACGTAAAAGACATTTGTATGTGCTTAGTGCTCTCTGCGCCATTATATTAGTTGGATGTAAATCTCAGGTTAAAGAAGCATCTTTAGTAAGTGATATAGGCGAGAAATCTATAGGAATAAAAGACATTGGGGATACACAGATAAATTTAGTAGATCCTACTAGTGGAAAAATAGTCAAACAAATAAATTTAACTTCATTAGGATATTTTCAAGATGAAAATCAATATAAATTAAATATTAAAAAAATCGCTAATGAAATAGGCAAACAGATTGATCAAAAAATGATACCTTCTCGTATGACTAGTGATGGAATATGGAAAGAAGGAAAGCCTTCATATGAATTATTTGAAAAAGAGTTAGTAGAGGATTTAATGGATGTGGGAATGTGGGAACGTTCCCGTTCATTGCCAATTGTTAAGAAACGGCCTATTGCTCAATCAAAAGATGCAAATCGAAATAGCGAAGTAATTGGAAAATATGTGACGGACATAGTTGGCACAGCTAATGGTAAGATAGAAAACATTCGTTTATCGGCAAATACTATTAATGGTGTAATATTAGGAAAAGGTGATCGTTTTTCCTTTAATGCTTTAATAGGAGATACAATACCTGATAAAGGATATCAGCTTGGAAAAGAAATCGTTGCGGGAAAATTAGTAGATGGTTATGGAGGAGGGGTTTGTCAAACTTCTTCTACACTTTATAATGCAGCGGATCAAGCAGGATTAAAAATGATAGAAAGATATAGTCATTCAAAGCCAGTTGGCTATGTACCTATAGGCAGAGATGCAACTATAGCGTATCCTTATTTCGATTTAGTATTTGAAAATACGAATAATGTACTGGTACAGATCTTTATGAAGGTAGAAGGTAATAGATTAACCGCGGAAATACATAGGTTAATCTAAAAGATCTGTTTGGAGAGTTATTCTAATTCCTACCTTCCATTAGGGGTCCTACCGCATGCCCATCAAGTTAAGAAAAACAAATACCCCAAAGCAAAAATGCCATCCCTTCTATTCTCTTTTTTTTACCATCTTATTATCTGAATTGTACTAAAAAAGCATTGTTTTAGGATACAATAGAGTCAAAAGATGAACTATTAGAATAGATCGAATCATTGATATATCTATGTTAATAGAGGGGGGAATTATATGATTCGTGAAGCTGAACCAAAAGACAGTCATGTAATTGGAAATCTATATAAAAAATTAGCACTACATAGTAAAAACATTAAGGTTTTACCAGAAAGAATTGAGCAGATAAGGAATGATTCTAATAATTTCTTATTTGTGTATGAGGAAGATTGTAAAGTTAAAGGAAGTATATTTATGACTTTTTGTCTTGATCCTGGATATCAATTTAGACCATATACCGTTCTAGAGTATGTGATTGTAAATGAAGATTTTCGAGGCAATGGGATAGGTGAAAAGTTACTAAAACATGTAGAACGGCTATCAATTGCAAGGGGATCCACAAGAATTATCCTATTAAGTAGTATAAATAGAATAGAAGCACATAAATTCTTTTCTAAAAATGGTTATAATGGCACTATAAGTAAGGGATTCAAGAAGTATATACCGATTAATTAAGTTTTCGTTATGGGGATAATTCAAAACCTTAGATTAATAGTAATTGTGTGTTTTTTAAATTGGATTTTTTGAGATATAAGCGGAGGGGAAAAGACATGATAAATCAAGCTGAATTACTATGGAAACGTATAATTAATAGAGGTTCAAGCCTTGAAGTGAACTTTCAAAAAACATTAAACCTCCAGCCGGGTGCAAGTGATGAAGATTTTCAGTTAATTGAAACTACACTGGGTATTACACTTCCTAAAGAAATGAAAAGTTTTTACAGGGTGTATAACGGACAAATTTGGGAACCTGGGGTTGAATCTTTTGTAAGAAATTTGGTTCTTTCCCCAACTTCTCAAATTATAGACAATTGGACATTTCTACAGGATGAATTCGATCCAGATGATTTAGAGTCGAATATTGAAAATGAACTTAAACCTGTTCTTTGGAATTCCAAGTGGATTCCAATTGCAGAAAATGGTGGTGGGGATTATCTTTGTATTGATACAGATCCATCAGAATCTGGAGTAGTAGGACAAGTGCTATATTTTTGGCATGATTGGGGAAAACGTTCTGTTGAGGCAAAAGGTTTATTTGAATTCATAGAAATCTGTTTGAAAGAAGATAATAGAATGCAGTGTTCTAATGAAAATTAGAGTTACAAAAGAGGATGTGAATTATTATTTACATCCTTTTTTGTTTTTTAAATTAAATCATCAGAATCGCAACAGTTAGAGCAATAGAATTATAGATGAATTTACATCAACTTAAGAGTTTTAAGTAGACCCTAAACAAAAAAAATTCTTTCTTTACAGCTAGTTATTTATAAGAGCGTCTCTTATTTAATCCTATATTTTGATGCAATTTTGCATATCCTAATAAAGGGAATCTATATACAGAGTGTGATTGAATTATATTAATAACATTAAAGGTAATGAACATGCAGGTTTCCTTTTTTGTTTATTAGTTTCATCAGAAAAGAAGTCAGATCTTTGAAAGACTTTTGTAACATTTATGAAAGGGAATTGAAATATTTATATACTATGATGAATATATCGAAGGTAATTTTATTTCAGTCTGAAGTAAAAAGTATTAGCAATGTATAGTATAATTTCATCTTTTGTATTCATGTAGAGATGATAAAAAAAGGGAGAGATTGCATAAATCTAATTTAAGAAAAACATATGATTATCCAGTAGGTATTTTATTAACTCTTACATCTAAGTAAAAAACAGAAAATCAAGCTCAGCTTCATTATCACTAGCATATAGAGATAACTTTTATTATCCTGGTAGATTCCCATACAGATACGATATTGTTGATCTATATTACTACAATGAACCTGGTCGTACTAAATCTATAGGATTAAATAATTCACAAAAGGCTCAAGTAATTTACAAAATATTTATCATTTAGCATATTCAATTTGATTAAAAACAATAAGATTATAAACCACAGAAAGGTACTCATTCGACACTCATTAGAGTGCCTTTTTTTGTTCAAATTATATCAAAACGTATCATTTTCTTTTTGATATAGTATTCTAGTGTACAGAAATAATATGAAATAGCATATTTTATATTATGTTATATTAATAATGTGTTTTTATGGATTTTATAAATGGAGGAAATGTTATGAACAAGAAATCAAAATTTACCCAAATGATGCTCGGTATTAGTACAGTGGCCTTATCATTTGGAAGTATTCAAACACAAGTATCAGCGGAAGAAAATACACCTTATAATGTGTTACAAAAGAAACCAATTGGGATAGAAACTTCAACCGATGAAATTGCACATTCTACAAAAGCAGACGAAACATTGTCTTATGAAGAACGTTTAAAAGTGAACGATTTTTCACAACGTCCGACTCCGGTCGTGAAACGAGCAGCGGCAAAACAATCTCAGCAAAAGTATTCTGTGGCAGAGCTGAATAGAATGAGTGATGCCGAATTAATTGATACATTGGCAAATGTTAGTTGGGATCAAATCGCAGATTTAGCTCAATTTAATGAAGAAACAAAAGCGTTTTATCAAAATAAAGGGCGAATACAAGTTATTATTGATGAATTAGGTCGCCGCGGAAGCACATTTACAAAAGATGATACAAAAAGAATTGAGACGTTTGTTGAAGTATTATATTGCGGTTTTTATTTAGGCTTTAATAATAAAGAATTAAACTATTTAAATGAGCGAAGCTTCCATGATAAATGTTTACCGGCATTAAAAGCAATTGCAAGAAATCCGAATTTTAAATTTGGTACAGATAAGCAGGATAAAGTGGTATCTGCATACGGTAAATTAATTAGAAATGCTTCTTGTGATGCTGAAACTGTTCAATATGCAGAAAATATACTAAAACAATATAACGATAATATTTCTACATATGTAAGTGACAAGAATAAAGGAGACGCCTTGTATAATCTTATCCAAGGGATTGATGATGATATACAGTCTACAAAGAAAAAAGCGGAAGAAACAATATGGTATGGGAAAATTGATGGTTTCATAAATGAAATCAGTCGAATGGCTCTTCTGAATCAAGTGACAACAGAAAATAGCTGGTTAATTAATAATGGTATTTATTATACTGGTCGTTTAGGGAATTTCCATAGTAATCCAAATAAACCTTTAGAAGTACTTACACAAGCAATGCAAATGTACCCTCGTTTAGGTGAAGCTTATTTTAATGCTGTAGAGCAAATTTCAACAAACTATGGTGGAAAAGATTACAACGGAAATACAGTAGATTTAAAGAAAATCCGTGAAGAAGGCCAACAGCAGTACTTACCAAAAACGTATACATTCGATGACGGTTCTATTGTATTTAAAACAGGAGATAAGGTAACGGAAGAAAAGGTTAAGAGACTATATTGGGCTGCTAAAGAAGTAAAAGCGCAGTATCATCGTGTAATTGGAAAAGATGGAGCGTTAGAATCAGGGAAAGCTGATGATGTACTGACAATCGTCATTTATAATAATCCAGATGAATATAAACGAAATAGCCAACTATATGGATATGATACGAATAATGGTGGCATTTACATTGAAGGAAAAGGAACGTTCTTTACATTTGAGCGTACACCGCAGCAAAGTAGTTATACTTTAGAAGAATTGTTCCGTCATGAATTTACACACTATTTACAGGCAAGATACGAAGTTCCAGGATCATGGGGACAAGGAGAATTATATCAAAATGAACGTATGACTTGGTTTGATGAAGGAAATGCAGAATTCTTTGCGGGATCTACTCGTACGAATAACGTTGTTCCGCGCAAAAGTGTAATTAAAGGATTATCATCTAATCCCGCAGAACGTTATACAGCAGAACGAACATTATTTTCGAAATATGGATCATGGGACTTTTATAACTATTCTTTTGCACTGCAGTCTTACTTATATACTCATCAATTTGAAACTTTCGATAAGATTCAAGATTTAATTCGTGCAAATGATGTGAAGGGTTACGATGCATATCGTGAAGCTTTAAGTAAGGATCCAAATTTAAATAAAGAATACCAAGACTATATGAAGCAGTTAATTGATAATCAAGATACATATAATACTCCACAAGTATCGGATGATTATTTAGCTGAACATGCACCAAAGCCACTAGCTGATGTGAAGAAAGAAATTGTAGATGTAGCAAAGATAAAAGATGCAACAATGACAAAGCATAATTCTCAATTCTTTAATACGTTTACATTAGAAGGAACATATACAGGTGGCGTAACAAAAGGAGAATCTGAGGATTGGAAAACGATGAGCAAGAAAATCAATCAATCTTTAGAACAATTAGCGCAAAAAGAATGGAGCGGCTACAAAACAGTTACAGCGTATTTTGTCAATTATCGTGTGAATGCGAACAATCAATTTGAATACGATGTTGTATTCCATGGTGTTGCAACGGGAGAAGAAGAAAAACAGACGATTAAAGTAAACATGAATGGACCATACAATGAGATGTTAAATGAAAAAGTTGAGTTTCATAGCGATGGTACAGAAAGCACAGGTGGAAAAATTGTTTCTTATCTCTGGGATTTTGGCGATGGTACAACAAGTACAGAAGCAAATCCTACCCATGTATATGGAAAAGAGGGGACATATACTGCAAAGCTAACAGTAAAAGATAATAAAGGAAAAGTGGGCCGAGGACAAACAACGGTTACCGTAAAAAAAGATGAGCCAGCAGGTCATAACTATCAAGAGGCAAAGGTACTTAGTTTTAATAAGCTTTCAAAAGGAAATATGGATAGACCTAATATGGCGTATATGTACACATTCAATGTCACATCTCCAAAAGAAGTAGATATTTCTTTTATAGATGAACAGGGAATTAGAATAAACTGGGATGTGTATCACGAATCGGATTTAGGAAATCCTGTAATCACAGGCCGAGCGGATGGAAATAATATAAAAGGGAAATTTGCAGCGAAACCTGGGAAGTATTACTTAGTTGCATTTTTTGAAGAGGAAAATAGAAAGGGAACATATTCATTATTAGTAAAATAAATTCGTTTAATTATATAACGACGAAGCGTAATGAATAAGAGACTTTTGCTATTCCTTGTTCATCTGTTTAACAAAGAATAATTTAATATTCGAGAAAAAATTGAATGAAATAAAAAAGAATCCCTTAATTCCTTTTGGGATTCTTTTTTTAAAAATTTACTCACACAAATGATCTGCACATCAATTCATCTTTGATATACAGATCATTTGTATGATAATTTTTATAAATAATTGCGGAATAATGAACTTACATAAATGCTTTTAAAAGCTCTTGTACGGCTGGAATTAATCCACCTAAAAATTTTAAAACTGCCATTGCGATTGCCATGTTATTTCCTCCTCTTTTTATGTGTTAAGATGTGGTACATCTTTATGTTTTTATTATAGTAAGCGCTTACATTAATATCAATACATTTTGATATGCAATATTACATATTTATATATAATTTATATATATAATTAAACAAATTAACGATAAAGCTAATAAACATGCAGGTTTCCTTCTTTGTGTGCTAGTTTCATTAGCAAATACGTCAGACCTTTGAAAGACTTTTGTAACATTTATGAAAGAGAAATGAAAGATTTGTTAGCTAGGATGAGGTTGATCTACTAGTAGACGATGCGCGCAAGTGGTAAAACCATTAGTAAAAATAAGGAGGAGTTAAGACATGTTTATGAAAAGAAAACTACCTATACTTACATTCTTAGCACTAATATTTAGTTTGATAGTAACTGTTTTTCCTACAAATTCTGCTTATGCAGCTGAGGACGATCGTATACTTGATATTTATGGTGATCCAATTACCACCAATAAAGATTACATAATAATAGATAAATATTTACGTGATCCAAAGGTTCCTCTTTCAAAACGAATAGCACCTGTAGGTTACAATAGACTTGGAGTAACTTATGAGAAGTTTGCGGGTTGGCATTATGTAATTCAATATAAAAAGTCATCTTATTATGGTGCTGCTGAACTGCATAAGGATACAAAAGGTAATGAGTACTATGGTACACCTATCAATTTTGAAGCGCCGGCTGGAGTAGAGGGTGATGGGTATGTAAGAAATAATACGCCAATTACAATGTCAATGTGGATTGGGGGACCAAATGCTGATGCAGGAGGAATAAAAAAATATGTAAATGCAGGAAATCGAAGCTGGATCTATTTTAGTGACCAATCGAGAAGCAATTTCACAGTTAAGAAAGTAAATTCAAAAGAAATAAATTTAGTAGCAGGTAAAACAGATTATCTTAGAGATAAACTTGGTAGACCTACTGATTGGTACAATGCAGATGAAAAGCAATCTAGTTATGGAGTTACAACAGTTTTCCAGCTAAATACTTCAGATCAACCATTTGCAGATCAAAATAAAGAGTGGGGAAGATCTGCCCCTGAAAACTACGCTGGCTATGAATTAGTACCTTTACAATAAAGCATCTATTAAATCTATCTAACTTACGCATTGTTCAATATATTTGCTAATAAGTTGCAATAAAAGCATATGAACGAAATTTAGATTATACATCAATTGGAGGAATATTTATGAAAAGAAAAATTTTAGCTATAGCTTCTGTAATTGCTTTAACAGCTCCTATTCAAAGTGTGGCGTTTGCACATGAAATTGACCGCCAAGATCCACCTATTGCTCTAAAATGGTCAGCGGAATCTGTACATAATGAAGGAGTAAGTTCTCATTTATGGATTGTAAACAGAGCCATTGATATTATGTCCCAAAATACGACTGTGGTGAAGCAAAATGAGACAGCTCTATTAAATGAATGGCGTACTAATTTGGAGGAAGGTATTTATTCTGCAGATTATAAAAACCCATACTATGATAATTCCACATTCGCTTCACACTTCTATGATCCTGATTCAGAAAAAACGTATATTCCATTTGCTAAACAAGCAAAGCAAACGGGAGCAAAGTATTTTAAATTAGCTGGTGAAGCTTATCAAAATAAAGATATGAAAAATGCATTCTTTTATTTAGGATTATCACTTCATTATTTAGGGGATGTCAACCAACCAATGCATGCAGCAAACTTTACTAACATTTCGCATCCATTTGGCTTCCACTCAAAATATGAAAACTTCGTTGATACAGTGAAAGACAATTATAGAGTAACAGATGGAGATGGCTATTGGAATTGGAAAAGTACAAATCCAGAAGAGTGGGTTCATGCATCAGCATCAGCTGCAAAAGCTGATTTCCCATCAATTGTTAATGATAATACGAAAAGTTGGTTCCTAAAAGCAGCGGTATCACAAGACTCTGCTGACAAATGGCGTGCTGAAGTAACACCGGTAACAGGAAAACGTTTAATGGAAGCACAGCGTATTACAGCTGGATATATTCATTTATGGTTTGATACGTACGTGAATAACAAATAACAAAATACACTTATGCATAGGAAGGCACTGAAAAAGTGATTACTGTGAAAAAATAACGTGTATTTTATTAATATGTAGAAAATAGAAAGGAGTTCATTACCTGTATATAGTAGGTGGTGAACTCCTTTTTCTTATTAAGTGGGCTTTTTCAGTGGCCTTATATATGGCAA
The DNA here is from genome assembly GCF_026241455.1 of Bacillus sp. DHT2. Taxonomy (NCBI): domain Bacteria; kingdom Bacillati; phylum Bacillota; class Bacilli; order Caryophanales; family Bacillaceae; genus Bacillus; species Bacillus sp. DHT2. Next base: position 233,355 of record NZ_JAPHWH010000003.1, on the reverse strand, counting down.
AAGTTATTTATGCTATAAAGTGAAACTTCCATCAGCTGAATATACTTTAAAACCAGGTTCCGTAGTTGCTGGAGTTGTAAATAAAACAATCAATTCACCTTTTGCACAGTTTTGGCAAGGTAGCGGTTAGTGGGATACAGCTACAAAAGTTAAACCACCATCTACTTCAACAGGTGCAATTAAAACAGATGATTTAAAACTAGTTCGTTCAGATGTGTTAGAAAAATAAAGTTGATCAAGCTGAGTTTCCCCCTCATCCCACCTAACTCAAGAGGCATCCGCACCTTCAAACTGACTATTATAAAGCGAAGCATAGAAACCATCAGCCTTCAATAACTCTTCATGATTACCCTGTTCTACAATATCCCCGTCTTTCATGACAAGGATTAAATCGGCATCACGGATTGTTGATAATCTATGAGCGATGATAAAGCTTGTTCTGCCTTCCATGAGGTTTTCCATGGCTTTTTGAATCAGCACTTCTGTACGAGTGTCAATGGAGCTTGTTGCTTCGTCGAGTATGAGTATTTTCGGATCCGCTAGAAGGGCACGGGCAATTGTTAGTAGTTGCTTTTGTCCTTGGGATACGTTGCTTGCTTCTTCGTTTAGTTCCATTTGATATTTATTTGGTAAGGTTTTTACGAAGCTGTGAACGTGGGCTGCGTTTGCTGCTTCAATCACTTCTTCGTCGGTTGCACCCAGTCTACCGTAACGTATGTTTTCCATGATGGAGCCGTTAAATAGCCATGTGTCTTGCAGCACCATCCCGAACATGCTGCGCAAGTCTTCGCGGGTGAAGGCTTTTATGTCGTGACCGTCTATACAGATGGCACCACTGTTTACATCATAAAAACGCATTAATAGTTTTACGATCGTTGTTTTACCTGCTCCGGTTGGACCAACGATTGCTACTTTTTGTCCAGGCCTAATGCTAGCTGAGAAATTATTGATGATGATCTTATCTGGATTATATCCAAATTGAACATCTTTGAATGTAACTTCTCCTTTAACTTCTTGAAGCTTTACTGGGTTTTCTGCTTCCGGAATTTCTTCTTCTTCATCTAAAAATTCGAAAACTCTTTCTGCAGCAGCTGCAGTGGATTGAAGTACGTTAGCGATTTGGGCTACTTGAGCGATTGGTTGCGTAAAGCTTCTTACATATTGCACAAATGCTAAAATATCTCCAACTGCAATTGTTCTCTTTACAGCGAGCCATCCGCCTAAAATGGATACAGCTACGTAACCGATATTACCGATAAACATCATAATCGGCATCATCATTCCAGATAAAAATTGAGATTTCCATGCAGAGTGGTAAAGAGTATCATTCACCTCTTCGAATTTTTTCACTTCTTCTTCTTCAGTGTTAAAAGCTTTTACGATATTGTGACCACTATAAATTTCTTCGACCTGACCGTTAACGTGTCCTAAATACTCTTGTTGGGACTTAAAGTATTTTTGTGATCTTTTTACGACGCCCATTATGAGTGTCATTGATACTGGTAATATTAAGAGAGCTACTAATGTCATTTGCCAGCTGATTGATAACATCATGATGAGTACACCGATGATTGTAATAACGGATGTAATGATTTGCGACATACTTTGATTTAAAGTTTGGCTCACAGTATCTACGTCATTTGTAACCCTAGATAATACTTCTCCATGTGTTGTTTTATCAAAATACTTAAGCGGCATACGGTTGATTTTTTCATCAATTTCTTTTCTGAAGTTATAAGATACCTTTTGTGCGACTCCAGAAATGATATAGCCTTGGATAATGCCAAACGCAGTGCTCGCTATATATAATCCAAGGAGCAGGAGGGCAATGTTTCCGATATAGGTAAAGTCAATGGTAGCACCGTGCACGCCTGTTACTTTGTCTACGAGTCCTTCGAAAAGTTTTGTTGTTGCTTTACCTAAAATCTTTGGACCGACGATTGCAAAGGCAGCACTACCGATTGCGAAAATAATAACGATTAGGATTGAGAACTTATATGGCTTTAAGTATTGAAGTAACTTATTCATCGTTTCTTTGAAATTTTTTGCCTTCTCAATCTTTCTCATGCCGCCGCCCATATGACCGCCGCCATGGCCACCACCAGGACTGCCTTGTCTTCTATTTTCTATTTTTCTATCACTCATGATGACAACTCCTCTCTTGAAAGTTGTGATAAAGCAATTTGCTTATAAACTTCACAGTTTTCCATAAGCTCTTCATGAGTACCAGTTCCAACTATTTTTCCTTCATCAAGTACAATGATCTTATCTGCATTCATGATTGTACTTATTCTTTGGGCAACAAGTAGAATAGTACTTCCCGCAATCTCATTGTTTAAAGCCCTCCGCAGGGCTGCGTCTGTCTTAAAGTCAAGAGCTGAGAAACTATCATCAAATATGAAGATTTCCGATTTTTTCGTAAGAGCACGCGCAATAGAAAGTCTTTGTTTTTGACCACCGGAAACGTTCGTACCACCTTGTGATATTTCTGTACGGAAGCTTTCAGGTTTCGCGTTAATAAACTCCATAGCTTGCGCGATTTCTGCCGCTTTTGCGAGTTCTTCTTCAGTTGATTCTTTCTTACCGTATTTCAAATTACTTTCGATCGTACCTGAGAATAGAACTCCTTTTTGCGGTACATAACCAATTTTCTCTCTTAATTCCTTCTGAGATACTTCTCTAATATCCGTGCCATCTATTAATATTTGGCCGCTTGTTACATCGTAAAAGCGTGGAATTAAGTTGATTAATGTTGATTTACCACTACCTGTACTTCCGATGAAAGCTGTCGTTTCTCCAGGTTTTGCGGTAAAGGTAATATTGGAAAGCACATCTTCTTCTGCACCTGGATATTTAAAGCTAACATTTTTAAATTCAACGTAGCCTCTCTTGTCAGAGGCAAATTTTTTTGGCTCCGCTGCGTCATGAATAGAAAGGTCAGTATCTAAAACTTCTGCAATGCGCTGTGCGGATACAGAAGCACGCGGAACCATAATGGATACCATAGAAATCATTAAGAAGGCCATGATGATTTGCATTGTATATTGCATAAATGCCATCATATCACCAACTTGCATATGTCCCATATCCACTTGGTGTGATCCAACCCAAATAATAAGTACAGTAACGGCATTCATGATAAGCATCATCATTGGCATCATAAATGACATTAAACGGCTTACAAATAAATTGGTTCTTGTTAAATCTTGATTTCCTTTTTCGAATTTCTTTTCTTCATGCTTTTGATTATTAAAAGCACGAATAACGAGCATACCTGTTAAAGATTCACGAGTGATCAAGTTAATTTTATCTACTAACTTTTGGATACTCTTAAACTTAGGGATCGCGATGCTAAATAGACCAATGACTAAGCTTAAAATCGCGATAACTGCAACTGCGATAATCCATCCCATTGAAAGGTCTGTAGTAAGTACCTTAATAATTCCGCCTATGCCTAAAATCGGTGCATAGAATACGATACGAAGCAGCATAACCATAAGTGTTTGCACTTGTTGAATATCATTTGTACTTCTTGTGATTAGAGATGCAGTGGAAAACTTATCAAACTCTGCATTAGAAAAGCTTGTAACCTTCCGAAATACTTTCTTTCTAAGATCTCTACCTAATCCAGCAGCTACTTTTGCAGCAAGTAAACTCACGATAACGGTAGCTGCCATACTTACTAAGGATAAAAGCAGCATTTTTCCGCCAGAAGTAAGAATATAATTGGATTGAAGCTTATCTGTATTGATACCGATCTTTTTATATTCATTCTCAATGAATGAAACGGCTGACTGTGTTACCATGCTGCCTGGCATATTCTTAAACTTTTCATCCGCCTTTTTTTTCATTGCATCGATTTGATCTTGAGGTAGTTTAGCAATTACTGCAAAAGGATCTGTATTTGGCGGAAGCTTCGCCGGTGCTTTGTCATCACCTGGGGCAGTGAAAGCAGATGAGCCGCCTTTTTCAATTCCTTGTGTAATTAACATTGGTTTCCCGAATATATCGTTAAGTTCGTTAATTGTATTTTTATCCTCTGTATGTAGCTTATAAAGCGGTTCTTTATCAAGCTGCGGATAATCTTTTAAGTCATTTTTCAGCTCACTTTGAGAAAGATTGTTCTTATCTAAAAGTACATAGTTGTCATCTACTTTTTTCTTCTCATTTTCATTCATAAAGAGTGTAAGTTTATCGAGCTCACTTTTACGAATAACCCCAGGTACTGCGTGTTCTACACCTTTTTGCTGAATACCTACATTCACAATGTTAGACATGTAGTCTGGCAGTGACAGGTCACATACGGCTTGTATGGATAATAGACATATAACTGCAATGATTGAGGCAACAAATGGTTTTAAATGTTTGATGATCTTTAACATTTAATTCATCTCTCCATTTTCCTTTTCTAATTTTTTTAGCTTTTACTTGGGTTCATTCCTTTATTCTTCGTATTCTTCAGGAATGCATTCTAGCAGCTCTTTACGTATTTTCGACCACAGATTAATTCTATGACTCTATGAAGATATGATGCAACTTTTAGGGTGGAGAATTTCATAATGAATTTGTTAAAGAATTTTAAACTATATATACATCAATTAAAAAACGGACATAAAACCCCTCTTTTTAGGTAAGAGAGAGCATCTGGCCATGCATAGAAGCGGTCAGGGCCTTTTTCTGCCACATGCGAAGTAAAAACAGAAAGCGCAAACGAGTGTAGGTTACTTTTTATTCTGTATAGCAGGGATTTAGATGTCGAAAAATTAATTCACAAATTCGGTTTCAACTAAAGAAAAAAGGAGAATTCTCTGAATGGTCTGAGGACATTAGCATTGTAATGTTCCGTATTCTTCAGGAATCCATTACAAATGTAATACGTCATTCTGGTGCGAATGAAGTAGATGTATGTATACAAGAACATGCACAAGAATTATCGCTCATTGTTTCCGATAATGGACAATTTTTAAGTGGGAATTTATACCAAAATGGTTTTGGAGTAAAAGGAATGATTGAACGGTGTCAATCTGTTGGGGGAACTTGTAATCTTTCGGTTAATTTAGACGGGGGATTGAAGGTGGAAGCGATTATTCCTTTAATGAATCGTGTATGTGATGAAGCCTAGAGATAGGGGGACGACGAATGAAAACGATAAAAAAATTCGAATCATGTTAGTGGACGATCAACCAATCATCAGACAAGGGCTGACGTATATATTTAATAGTCAATCAGATATGGAAGTTGTGGGTGAAGCAGATAATGGTAAGGATGCCGTAAAGATTGCTTTGCGCTGCATACCTGATATCGTGTTGATGGATGTACAAATGCCGCCGGACATTTATTAAAGGATACTCAAACGAAAGAGCTATTAGATGGTGTACGTTCTATACAGCGCGGCGCCACGTTATATAATAGCATGACAGCGAAACAAGCGCTCGCAAAGATTATAAATTCTAGAGATAATATTTCAACAAATCAGCCTAAGGCTTCATCTTTTATAGAACCATTAACAGATCGAGAAATTGAGATATTGCAACTCATAGCATATGGAAAGAAGAATAAAGAAATAGCAAATATACTGTATATTTCAGAAGGAATTGTTAAAACCCATGTACATAACATTATTCAGAAACTTGAGGTGGCAGACCGCACGCAAGCTGTAGTTTTAGGGATTCGTATGCAATTAGTAAGATAAATTGTTCTGAGGTAGAGAATTCGATTTATTATAAAGGGGGGAAGATACACTTTTGTAAAGATAATATTGGGGTAGCACCACACATCCATCAACCTAAGAAAACAGGTCACCCCCCATAACGAAAATTTTACCTTTTTACAGTTATTTATGAGAATTCGACTCATCTTTTTCGTTTTTGGGACAATTAATCCCTTAAGTTGATAGATGTGTAATGATACTTACATTGTAACTGTAAAGTAACAATAATTACATTAATGGATATTTTATGTCATTAAATTAAAAAAGATTACATTTTTGTTACAAAAACTATTGATTATATTTAAATATCATAATATAATTCTGTTTGTGGAAATAAAAACTAAAATTATTTATTATTTGGGGGATATGGAAAATGAAGAAAGCTATTTTACCAGTTTTAATGTCTGCCAATGTTTGTAGTGCCTGCAGTATCTCATGCTGAAAACCAAGAAGCTGTAAAACAACTTACTCCAAAAACAGAACAGGCAATGCAGAAAACAGGGTGGGTAAAAGAGGGAAATACATGGTATTTCTATGATCAAAATAGTGTGAAGAAAACAGGGTGGTTAAAAGATAATGGTACATGGTATTACTTGAATGCGGATGGGGCAATGAAAAGTAATAGCTGGTTAAGTGATGGAGGAAAGTGGTACTACTTTGCTGAAAGTGGAGCAATGAAAACGGGTAATATTTTTAATCAAGGTTCATGTTATTTATTAGGAGCAGACGGTGCGTTATATACGAACGAAGGCTGGGTTCAGTACGAAGGAGAATGGTATTACGTTCACCAAGGAGGAAACTTACACGAGGGCTATCTTGAATATAATGGTAAGATATACTACATGAATCCAGGCTCTGGAGATATGAAAGTAAACAATTGGATAGGTTCACATCCTGATGGTAATTATTTCTTATCTGATGGAGCAATGGCAACTGGTTGGAATTTGATTAATAATGAATGGTACTACTTCGAAGAAAGCCGGACGCATTTTAATACTCATAATGGTTGGCTAAGTTATAAAGGAAGCTGGTATTACTTTGTGGCTTCTAAGATGCAAACAGGTTGGATTGAAGATAATGGGAATTGGTACTACCTGAATGCAGATGGAACGATGAAAAGCACAGCTAATGGGTGGAACGAAGGTTGGTTAGATGAGGGAGGAAAGCGTTACGTTTTCGCTGACAGTGGTGCCATGTGGACAGGGAAAATGTGTGAAGGAGGTACTTGTTGGTACTTCAATCCAGATGGATCAATGTTTACAGGCTGGAAATTAATTGATGGTGAATGGTATTACTTTGATGATAAAACTGGAGCAAGCCACGCAGGTTGGCTAAGTTATAACGGGAAAGGGTATTACTTTTATGATGGCCCGATGACAACAGGCTGGGTGCAAGAAAATGGCACATGGTATTACATGAATACAGATGGAACGATGAAAACAGGATGGCTACAAGAAAATAGCACATGGTATTATTTGCAGTCTAGCGGTGCGATGGCAACAGGTAAACATTTCATTGATGGGAAATGGTATTCATTCAAAGATAACGGCGTTATGATGTAACAAAGGTTTTTTTATTGAATAAATGACATCAGATATCTATTTTAAGATATTTCTATAATGAAAAAAGACACCTGTGAAGGTGTTTTTTTCATCTCTTCTTATTAATCTAGGAAGAATAACGTTTATAACAATAATGGGTAGTAAGTACTTTTAAGTTGATGGTAATGGGGTAGCACCACACATCCATCAACTTAAGCATTTAGGCTATTCTTAAAGTAAAAAGCACGTTACTATTCTCTTATGTTAATGAGAATAGTAACGTGCTTTTTATGAATATACATCAGTTTGAAATGAACTCAATATATAATCTTTTATATTAAATCGATACTCACTTAAAAAGTTGATATGCTCCCATCCTAATGATGAGATATGTTTTAATAGTTCTTCATTAAACTCATACTTACTTTTTAACGTTTCTACAGATTTACTTAAATATACGGCGTTCCATATAATAATGGGATTAATCTGAATACTTAATAAATTTTCTCGTTGTATTTGATCCTGGAGAGCACGTTTAGGTATATCATATAGATTTTTCATAATTGCATTTATTGCAAGCGTTTTCAATTTTAGGGATTGTTATAATCTACATTTTTCACAAAACATTTCTTAGCATATTTAACTTTAAGTATTGGTAACAAAACCCTTATTGTTTATAGTTTTTAACTATGATTTTTCCCTATTTTTAATATATAGATTCCTAAAATAATCAATCCTAGTCCTACAAACGGGACAGTTGGAAACTTCGTTCCTGTTGATGGCAGGTGATGCTTTTCCTTACTTGCAAGATCATTTTCCATTGCGCGCTCTTTACTTTGTATATCATAAGATTGTTTAGCATTTCCATATGTAGCATGCACTTTTTTAATTTCCAGGCCACTTGTTATTTTTTGATTCTTTATTTCTATTTCTGCTATCTCGCCAGTTTTTACTTCCATTTTTTTTATTGTAGGATCAAGTACATAACCTTCTGGAGCCTGAATTTCTTTTACAACATACGTACCAGTAGGAAGTTTATTTAATGTAGCAATCCCATTCTCAGTTGTAGTGATTTCTTGTCTAAAATCCCCATTTTCACTTACAACCTCAAACACTGCCCCTTTTAAAGCCTCTCTATTTTCTCCTACCTTCATAATTTTTAACGACCCCCAAAATTCCCATCTTACTACTATATCTGTACTGCTTTTTTCACTCATTCTTGGTAATAAAGCCGTTACATCTTGAATCCTTTGTTGGCCATCAAAGGTAACTGCTTGTAAGCTCTGCAATTTTGCATTTACTCTGATCTTGAAATTTCCACTTGTTGCGTTTTTGGGAATCATAACTTTAAATTTTTCCTCTATAGAGAATTCATTCTTTTTTTCACCTTGTTCATTTATAATTTTAGCTCCTGCTGGTGCACCCTCGATTTGAACTGAGTATACTCCAGATACTGAATTTGATTGAACTCTATATAAATTTGTTTCAAAATATTCCCCATTTTGCTCTACAGTTTGTTTTCCAGTAGGTATTACGTTCAAATATGTTTCCTGAACTTCAGTACCTTTAGAAGCTTTTTCTACCAAATACTTTACAAGGTTATATACCTGTTGGTTTTCTGGCTTTGAATCGGCAATTTCAATTTTTTTAGATGCAATCCAGATAGCTAGTTGAGTTGCATAGTAGGCTTCCTCTTTTGTAGAAACTCCTAATTCAGCCGGCGTTTTTTGAGGGTATCCATAAAGTAAGACCCGATATACAAAATCATTCTCTTTTCCAATTTCAGAAAGATCATCTCCATTAGGTGAATTCAGATCAGGTGATAAACAATATGCAACATCTTTTGATGACGTTCTTAGTAAGTCTGCCTTTACCTTTACTTCAGTACCTTTGAATTTAATATAATTCCAGTTCATTTGAAACTTTTCTTGATGTATTATCTCGGCTGCTGCTTGTGGAATAGAAACCCCTAGCAACATAATGATTAAACTTATAATTCCAAAACATTTTGTTAACATTCTACGTTTCATTTCATTCCCACCATTCATCAAATTTTCAGGAAAAACCTTACATGCTGATTATATTTGCTGTAAAAGAATATTAGTTTGATTATTCAGAAATTCGCAGGTGTAAATAATGATTGTGTTATAATTTCATATTTTCTTATAATCTTTATCGTTTAATTGGATTTACCATATTTGTTAAAGATACTACTTACTTAACTAAATGTACGGGCGTAAATATTATTCTATACTATTAAAAACTAATTCAAAAAATCAATTTTTAGAATTTAAATCTATGTATTTAAAAATAAGTACACTTAACAATCCACCTATTAAATGAATGTTTTTTCTATTCAATTTACCTTCACAAAACACCGGCTGCATCCTTAGGGAATTTAGCCATATTTTACATTTATTATTTTTAGAGAATACATAGCTTGCAATTCTTTTTTTATGTTATGATATTTTGTTTATTGATTCTTGTACAAGAATATACTTCTCAAAAGTAAAATAATTTTAATCCTTTATCATTCTTTTAGCTGTTTATATACATTCATGGATAGATTGAAAATCATATATACGCATGTGCATTGTAACTAGACGGTTAATACACGGGACCATCAAACTGTTCCAACAGAAACATAAGGCACACTATTTGATGACTGGTTGACAATTTCATTATATAACAAATTTTAACAATTAAAGATTTTAATTTTTAAAATTGTGTGAATTAATAAAATAAAAAAATATCTTATTTTTAATTCCTGAAAAATCCCAATGTTTCATTTCACATAAACTACTTGGTTCTGGTGCAAAAAATACTATCATTGTGTACACTGAAAATATTCATAAATAAAGGACGTGTACGACGATGAAAAAACCAGTGGATTTTAAATAGAAGCACTATGAGCCGGAGAGTTTGGTTATACAATTTATCAATCCGCCATTTTAGAAGGAGGAAGAGATCCATTTTATCAGTGGATTAATGACAATGACAAGATAGAAAATTATGAACTGGAAGGAGCACAATTCATCTTTGGTAAAATGACTGGAAGTAATGTAAAGGGCATGAAAATAATTGTTCCTGCAAAAGGAAAGGACAGTACTTATCAAGTTGTAATCATTGATGATGTTTTAAATAAGGCTGAATTAGAGAAAATCATGATTTCCTTTTTATTTGAGTTCGAACGAAATCTTCATGTGATAAAAGAAATTAATAATCTATAAAACAAAAAAGTGAGATGAAATTTTTGTTTTGGGGGTACTTCAAAATTTTAGCTTGATGGCGATGGCGTGGTACCCCAAAGATAAATTATATCTTAGCAACAACAAAAGAGGAGGAAATAATATGGCAATCACAATGGCAGTTTTATCATTTTTAGGTGGAGTACTTCCTTTAGTATCAGAACTTTTAAAAGCAGTAATGTAAGTTCATTATTCCGCAATTATTTATAAAAATTATCATACAAATGATCTGTATATCAAAGATGAATTGATTTGCAGATCATTTGTATGAGCAAAGTCCCTTTATATATTTAAAGGGACTTTTTTAGGTTTCTACATAATTGGAAATATCCTAAGTTTCGGTAATTTGATGAAAGACTTTTGGAGCAAATCACCAAAGAAGATGTAATTATGCATACCCAAATAAAGGGAATGTCTATACATTGTGTGATTAAATTATATTAATAATATTTAAATTCTATTTAAATTTTTCTGCAGATTATAATAGTTATTTTTTTGCTGAATATATCAAGTTATAACTATTATAATTACTGAAATGAAATTAAGTAATAATTTTAGAGATATAATATTTTTACTAATATTAATACGTAATAATCGAATTAATAAATATATTCGACAAAATTCTACTATTTACGCATTGGAAATTTAATGTTTTAATAAAGGTGTAATTGGTATGACCACTGGGGAGAGGAGAAGATTATACGAATAAAAGTGCAGTAAAGTTGCAAGTAACATTATGTCAAGTTAATTTTCGGAACACTCAGTTAATTATGTTTGGAAACGATCTAGAATCACAAAATTATCACATTTGTAAAAAATAGCATTCTAAGTCTCTACATAGCAATTAGGATCTTATTTTATTCCGAGATGAAAGTATAAGCAATGTACAGCATAATTTTATCTTTTGTAATCTTGTAGAGACCATGCAGACAAAACTAGGGGGGAATAATGTACAAATATTTATAATCTATATTTAGGTTCCCATAATATACATCTTTATAACAATCTATAACGATTAATGGTTGTAAGGCTAGATTTCATATTAATAAAAATTAAACCTTTAAAATTTAGTCCAACTATTTTATCAAAAAACACTAATTAATAGGAGGAATTACCATGAAAAAAGCGTTAGTCGCAGGGTTATTAGTTACAGCAGTATCTACAAGTTGCTTCTTACCTGTAAATACTTTTGCAGAAAGTAAAACAACTTATTCACAACTAACAAGTAGTACAAATCAAGTTGCTATGAATAGGTTATCAGATTCGATTAAGACATTAGGATCACAGACGCCATTAATTCAAGGATATGGGCTAATCATATTAAAGCAACCAAACCTTGAAGTAACTGCTATACCTGGAATAACAACTGATCAAGGTACTGCAAGAAACCATGTTCAAGACTGGCTGGATAAATATAATCCAAAACTATTCAATGTAAATCAAGACCTGCAGGATTTTGGGACAAGATTTACAAATTATTATGATATATTGGTTGAACTAGCTGGAAAAGTGAATGACGATTCGCAAGCAAAAGAAGACTTTGTAAGTATTTTTAATGCACTTCAAGATCAAATGCAAGCAATTCAGTATGATATGAAAGGAGCTTCAGTAGACTTAAACAATTATAAAAATGACTTGGTTGAAGATAGTAAGAGCTTTTCTAGTAAAGTTAGCAGAGCGATTGAACTTTATAAGGGATCAGGCGGAGACATTGAAAAATTCAGAACGGAAATTAGACAACTTGATGAAAACATTCAAGATGATTATACAAAACTTCTAGCTCTACCAAAAGAAAATGTAAAAGGTTCTATAAATATTGGAAAGACGGTTATTGATATTTGGATAGACGCAGGTAAGGATCAAACTTTAGACACATCTAATTTGGAAGTGATTTACAACCAAGTTGGACAAGTCCAAAATGATGAAGTAACAAAACTGAATAATGATGTTCGTCAGAAGCAACAACAAAAAATTCTATTGCTACAAAAATTATCGAAAATTGAAGTGCAAGCAACTCAAATGACACTTATTGATCTACAGTTAAATAACTTTACAAGAGTAGTTAAAAAGCAAATTGAGAGTTTTGACAAGCTAGTAAGTAGTTGGGACATCTTTAATGACACAATGATTCAAATGAAGAGAAGTCTTAGTACTGATGCGAAAATAGATTCTAATGCATTACAAGCACAATTAAAAGAACTCAAAACGTTTACGGATGAATTGAATAAACAAACAACGGAATATGAAAATAGTGTTACAAACATAAAAGTAACAGAGGCAAAATAGTAGAATGAAGAAAAAAATTCTTAATAATATAAGGAGATAGGAATATTATGAAAAAACCTTATAAAGTAATGGCTTTATCTACATTAATTGCAACAATCGCAGCGGGTAGCATTACGCCATCATATGTTTCGGCAGCGGAAAATACAACAAAATCAGCACCTATTTATGCAGGTGCAGAAAATAACTCCCCTGAGTACCCTGAGTATTCACTTGGACCAGAAGGGCTTAAAGATGCGTTAGAGAAAACTGGATCCAATATGTTGGTAATGGATCTGTATGCTTTAACTATTGTTAAACAAGCAAATGTTAATTTTGATGGTTTAACTGTAATTAACAATGATTTACAAAAAAGCATTAAGGACAACCACGATGCTTCTAAAAAAAATGCAAATCAATGGTTAGATGGTTTGAAACCGCAAATAATCCAGACGAATCAAAATATTATCAATTATAATACACAATTTCAAAATTATTATGATGTTTTGGTAGAAGCTGTAAATAATAATGACAAAGAAACGCTAAAAGCTGTGCTTACAAGTTTAGATGATAGTATTTCAGAGAATAAAGGTGCAGTGGACAGGTTAGTGCAAGATTTGAAAGCCTTTCGCGGCAAATTAGAACTGGATACACAAAATTTAAAAACTGATGCTAACAAAATCACAGATATTTTATCTGGTCAAGATGCTGGAATTCCATTGATGCAGAAACAAATCGAAACAAATCAAACATTAATTGATGAGAATAACAAGGTTTATATTGGATCTTCGGTTGCAACGGCTCTCGGTGCATACTTAACTGCTACAGTTATCTTTGCGCCTATTGGTGCAGGTGCATTAGGCGGCGGGATATACGGAGTTGTTACATCGCAGCAGCAGATAAAGAAAGCACAAGAAGAGATTAAAAATCTAACAGAAAATATTTCCACTGCAAAACAACAGGTAGCTAAGTTAACGATCTTGAAAAATAATACTAATAATTTAACAGAAACAATTGATGCAGCTATTACTGCCCTTGAAAATGTAAAGAATCAGTGGCAGACAATGGGGGCAAAATATAAATCATTGAATGACAATGTTGACAGAATTAACCCAGACAAGCTTGCTATTATTATAAAAACAGATCTGAAGATAGCTAAAGGTAGCTGGGAACAGGTTAACAAGTATGCTGAAAATATTCAAAAGGCTGAGATTTCATTCGTAGAAGAGAAAAAATAATATTACTTCAAGAAATTTCCGAAGTAATGAAAAATATATTATACTGACTTTCCCTTTTGAAGAACAAATAATGTAAGTCTCCTGTTCAAGTTTGAGCAGGAGATTTCCTATTTAGTTATGAAACTTGATAAAGATTATAGAATAAGAAAGTATGAAAATCTCTATTTTAATATGTTGTTTTATTTGCAATGATCGTAATTCATTAGAAGTAAAGAATAGAAGCTTATGAATTTAAAAAAATACGTGATACATTTGAGAGAATAGGTGAAAAAAGGTGAATAAAAAATTGTATAAGAAAGTTATTTTATCAACGATCATTACTGGAATGGCAGCGAGTAATGTAATCCCACTTCATACCTTTGCAGCAGAACAAGCTGTGCAAAATAGTGTGTCCCAACAGCAAGAGGATATTAAGAGCTATTCTCTTGGTCCTGATAAATATAAAGAAGTAATGGAGAAAATGGGGGCAAGTATCCTTACAATGGATTCATATGCTCAAACAATTCGTAATCAAGAACAGACAGATTTAAGTAAAATAAGTTCTATAAATGGTAATTTACAAGCAAACATGATTAAGCATCAAAAGGATGCGCAAAGGAATGCAACATATTGGTTAGATAATCTAAAGCCTGATATTATGAAAACGAATCAGAATAGTGTAAGTTATAATGATACCTTTCAAGCGAGTTATGATCAATTACTAGCTGCTTTAGATCAAAAAGATACAGTGGCATTTAAAAATGAACTGGAGAAATTATATAATAGTATTTTGAAAAATAGCCAAGAAGTGGATGGACTACTAGAAAAGTTGAAAACATTTCGAAATACAATGGCTGAAGATACAAGAAGTTTTAAAGATGATTCTAATCAATTGAAGTCTATTTTAGAAAGTACGAACGCCGGTATTCCACTTCTACAACAACAAATCAGTAATTATAATAATATAATTAAAGAAAACTATGATAAGCGTGGTGGCTATATAGCTTTATCTGTATTTATGCCTCCAGTTGGTATACCATTGATTGTCACTGCTGACAAGAATATCGCATCTGCACAACAAGAAATAGAACAATTAAAGTCCAGAATTTCTGGAGCAGAGGCAGAATTAGTTATTTTGACAGATGCCAAAAATAAAACGGAGCATATGACTGCAACAATTGATACAGCTATTACTGCTCTTCAAAATATATCAAATCAGTGGCATACAATAGGATCAAAATATGATTCTTTACTAAAAAATGTTAATAACATTAACCCAGACCAGCATGCTTTATTAAAAATAGATTTGAAGATAGCGAAGGATAGCTGGCAGGACCTTAAAAATTATGCAGATAAATTATATGAAGGTGCTAAGATTGTACAAAATGGAGAGATTGTACAAATAGGACAACCAATAGAAGGGATTGTACAAAAAGGACCGGATTGCACCTGAATACATGTAAATAATATTAAAAACATACAACCTTGTATTTGTTGGCAAGGTTGTACGTTTTTTTATAGAGATGTAACAACTTCAGGTACCGTCAATATTTTTGTGTAAATAAAGAATTCCTTTTCTTGTAGGCGAACGGAAACCATTCTGGGTATGAGGGGTCACTCTGGGGTTTAATTACAAATTAAAAAAGAACTTTATTCAAGTTCTTTTAATCTACGATACAGAAGCTAAACACTCATGTAAGCATCCAAATAGGTTGCTTTTTTCTCTGTTATATAGAAACTACATAATAAAAATAAAATTCAATAAAGTAGACATTAATTAAATATTCCCCTTATAGCTAGCTTTTGATAAAGTACCTTATTTTGATACTGTAAGGAATAAAATATCAGTCTGAAAGACTAGTACATCATATTTTTTAAATAATTGTTTGTTTACTTTTTCCCAATAAATTTCTTCATTATATAAGTAAAAAAAGAGATAAGAACACTTTAATTACGTACATTATCTCTTTTCGAATATATATGGTATATTCCATGTAAAATTACCACATATTTTAATGGGACTTACAGTTTGCTCTTCAACAAAAAGTATACCTCATTTTTTGTGAAAATATGCAATTTTAACTTTTCATAAAATACATCATGGAAAAATCTGTAATATGGACGTGTTGAAATATTATTGTTAGATATATCTATAATCTCATATTGGGGTACTGCCACATCACAATCAAGCTAAGAAAAGCGAATACCCCAAAACGAGAAAATTGGCATTTCCAGATGAAAATGTACAATTTTTTGTTTTGGGGGCGTTATAGAATTCTTAAGTTGATGGGCATGTGGTGGTACCACACATCTATCAACTTAAGAAAAGTAAACACCTCCTAATAAAAAAATCCCATAGGTGTTTTGCAAATCCTTTAATGATCCATCGACTACAATCGTACATATTTTGCCGACGCTTGTCGTTTGCATAGACGCAAGAATAAAAAATCAAATAAAAAAGATAGAGATACAAATATCTCTATCTTTTATCGGTGGGGATGGAAGTTTCACTTTATTCTTTTTATCTTTAACTTCATTATATTTACCGTGAATTCAAGTTTATCAACAATCCCTTTTTCAAAAGTTTTATAAAAAGCATTATTTGATATTGCAATAAAGAACAACATAAGAAAAAACACTTTTGTATTCCCATCTACCGAAGTACCTTTAATTCCCCATTCCTCCAGTGTTTTCCCTCCTATATTTACTATAGAAAACGCCCCGGAAATATATGTAGCAAAAAAATGTATCTGATAAAACCTTTTTAAAAATGTATTTGAATCATGTCTCCAAGTATAGATAAAGTGTAAAATGAATGAAAATATAGCTGACAATATACTAGATACTATTAACATACAAATAAATATTTCTACTGAATCTGGCTCTATAAACCTAGTAATAAATGAATCTGCAAAATTAATAATATCCATTCCGAATATTACTGCAAAAAAATACAAAATCAAATAATAGAAATAAACAAACATATTACTCATCTCCTGAAAAATAATGAATTTTAAATTGCTCTTAGAAGTCAGCTGAGATACGTGTAAAACTAGGTCATAGGGATACATTATTTACCAAAAACTATTTTCTGAAGATATTTGTAATATAAACGTTCGTTTTTATTTGAAAATATGAAATACCTTAACTGATGAACTAGATGTAACAAAAATACTCTATCAAAAAATAATCCGTAACATTATTAGTGCAATACCTTTTTTCTATATCAAAACCTGATGTTAGAAATATATATATAATACAGGCTGTGAACTGAAATTACATGTATCTTGGTCAACAAACCCCATCTTTTTAATGCTTTTCTTTCATACACTCTCGCTAATATAGTCTACTTTTCTAACAATTGCAATTCAAACTATATTTTTAAAAAATACAAACCATAAAAAACAAAATTAAACGACTCCCTAAGAGAGAAGCTTAATTTTGTTAAGGGATATAGCCATGTTTTTAAAACTCACTATACTAAGGGGTTCCGCCACATTGCTTTCAAGCTAAGACTACATTAGGAAATTTTCAGGGAAGTTTTTTCACTTTCCAAATTTGATAGATGAGATTGCCATATTCATGAACCCATCGCATGATGGTTGTTGGGTGAACTGAAATACCACGTTCTTTCAGGATTTCAGATACATCACGATAACTTAAAGAAAAACGGCAGTAGTACAGGGCGGCTACTAAAATAATATCTTTCTTGAATTGTTTTCCTTTAAAATATCTCATGTCTGATTCTCCTAGATCCTGTTTTCTGGAGTGTAGCTTCATGTAGAAAACTTTGCAACAGAACCCTCTATATTTACCAAACAGGTCTAAACCTCAATGACAATTTACCTTCATTTGTTTCATAAACTAATTTTGTTAAATCTTCTTTGAGCATTTGCATGCGCTCAGCACCTATGTTTTCAATCCAGCGTCTCTCAATATCAGTTAGTATTTCTTCTTTTGCTTTCAATACTAACCATCCTCGTTCGGTCAAAACGATAATCTTCCCTCTTTTATCAGTGGGATGAGTTTGGCGCATTACATAACCACTTTTCTCAAGATAATCCACCATTTTACTTACAGCTTGTTTTGTAATTCCTAAGTATTCGGCTAGTTCTATACCTGTTGCTCCATCAGGGGTAATACATTTAAACATAAAACCATGTGCAGGTCTAATATCTCCAAATCCCAATTCATTCAATCTGTCATGTAGTTCATTAATCACCGTACTAAAGGATAATGACAAAAGTGATGTAAGATCTAATTCACTAAATACTCGTTGATTCATGTATAAAACCTCCTTAAATAAAGTCAATCAAGTTGACTTTATTTAAATCTCATTGTACTATAAGTGATGTAGTCAATCAAATTGACTACATCACTTTTGTTATGAAAGAAATATGATTTAATAAATAATCAATATACTATGGAGGTTCTGTATGACTCACATTGTTAAAATTAAAGCAAGTGTATTTATTCCAATGTCTTGGACTGAACCTATGAAGGATACTCAAACGGGTAATATAATTCAATTCGAAGGTGATTCACGTGAATTTACCCCTTATACTGTAAACACTATGCGCTCAAGAGTTGAACAGGAAGTAGTTGTAGATTTTTATAAAAAAGAAATTTTCTCATATGCAAATACTGGTATAACAACAGAAAAAGTCACAACACTAGATGGTTCTGTTAATAAAAGAACAGGAAAAGCTAGTACGGAAGATATTTTGTGTACTGATATTGTATGGAGTTCTGATGACGTCAAGTTTCAAATGAGTGCAAGTACTAGCCAACCATTAAATGTATATGCACCTCCTGTTGACTATCTATTAACTGTACGTATCCAAAAAAATGGTACTGTCGATATTCAAGGCACACATGATGGATTCCCTTGTTTTGAGTTTTATAAGCAAATAGATTTTGGACCATTTGAAGAAATTTATACACATGATTTCAGAGAAACAGGTGATACGCCTGAAGCGCTAGCTGGAGAAATGGATTATAGTTTTAAAAAAATATTGTAAAGACAATGTATTGCTACATTGTCATCGAACTAAGATAAATTTGTATTCATAATCGGTATAGTGTACGCAAACTGGGAAGACCTCACATTAAGAAAAATTAGAGTTTTCTTATTTCTCTGGCGGTATACCATTGTTATCAAGATAGGATTAGAAAAAGAAACTATTTTCTTTTTCTAAAAAACCAGTGTAGATACCTTATTAGACATGTACCTAGTGGAGGATGATGTAGAAGAGGAAAAGTTGTTTCATTTCCATAAAAAACCGAATTTCACTTGTCCTATGGGAGCAAATATACAAATTATTTTAGCCCACACACAAGAAGTGATGGATCAAGTATTAGAGAATATGGCAATGGAACAACTCTTTACATCATTAGTAAATACAATAAATTTTTCGTATAAAGTTTATATTTTTTTACGCCATTTGTAATTTATATGGTTACAAATGGCGCGATAAAAAGAAAAGTGAGGGAACGTATATATGACTGTGAAAATTAAAGTTTATTCTGATTTTGTATGTGCCTTTTGTTTTTTAGGAACAGGCCCTTTAGATGAGGTTGTAAAGGAAAAAGATATAGAAGTAGAATGGATGCCATTTGAATTGCGTCCAAGTCCATCTCCAAAAATTGATCCACGGACTCAACCTCGTGTAATGGAAGCTTGGAATTCATTTATTTATCCTACTGCTAAAAAACTAGGATTAGAAATAAAGTTACCACATTTGCGTTCGTATACGCACCTTGCGTTTGAAGGTTACCAATTTGCAAAGGAACATGGAAAAGGAAATGAGTTTCACCAAAGAGTGTTTATTGCACATTTCCAAGAGGAACAAAGTATTGAAGACATCGAAGTGTTAACAAAATTGGCGGAAGAAGTGGGACTTTCTCAGGATGCATTTAAAGAAGCATTAGTATCACGAAAGTACCGAGAAATGCATCAAGAAGCTCTAAGACATGCCCATCAAGAAGCACAAATTATGGCTGTTCCAACGTTTATTATTGGTGACGAGGTCATTCAAGGATTTACTAGTAAAGAAAAATTAGCAAAGGCAATTGATCAAGAAATAGAAAAGAATAAAAAGAATGAGTTGGATGGACTGCAATGTAGTATAGATGGGGCTTGTTAATGCTAGATTAGTGGTAAAATATAGATTTTAAAAAATAAAGTCAATTTGATTGACTTTATTGGAATGCTATTGTAAAATACGTAAATAAGTCAATTTAGTTGACTATATTTTTTTTTATAAAAGTAATAGGATGCCCCTTTTTAATGAGTAAATATAGAAAAACGTAAGAGCGAGTAATAGGAGGAAAAAAGCATGACAGCAGTTTTATTTGTAAAAGCAAACAATCGTCCAGCAGATCAATCAGTGAGTGTGAAATTATATTATGCTTTTTTAGCAAGTTATAAAGAATCACATCCAAATGATACAGTGGTAGAGCTTGATTTATATAATGAGGAATTGCCATATGTAGGAGTAGATATGATTAACGGTACATTTAAGTCTGGTAGAGGATTTGATTTAACAGCAGAAGAAGCAAAGGCAGTAGTTGTTGCGGATAAATATTTAGATCAATTCCTTGCAGCTGATAAAGTTGTATTTGGTTTCCCGCTATGGAATTTAACAATCCCAGCTATACTACACACGTATATTGATTACTTAAACCGAGCGGGCAAAACATTTAAGTATACGCCAGAAGGTCCAGTAGGTCTTATTGGAAATAAGAAAATTGCATTATTAAACGCAAGTGGCGGTGTATATTCGAAAGGCCCAAAAGCTGAAATGGAAATGGCTGTTAAATATGTAGCAAGTATGATGGGCTTCTTCGGTGCAAAAGATATAGAGAAAGTAGTGATTGAAGGACACAATCAATTCCCTGATAAAGCAGAAGAGATTATTGCTGCAGGGCTTGAAAAAGCTATTAAAGTAGCAAGTACGTTTTAATTAACAAAACACTTGTCACTCTATATGGCAGTACCAACACTTTTATAGCGGGTGGTACTGCTTTTTTATTCGTTTAACTCGCATCAATTGGGCAGTAAGGACCCAATTGATGCGAGTTTTCCATTCTCAACTTATTAAACGATAGAAAGCAGGATTACATTACAATGGAACGTTTATGGACAAAAAACTATATAATGCTGACCATTACAGCATTATTACTATTTAGTGGTTTTTATTTACTCATGCCAACACTACCTATTTTTATTAAACAATTAGGTGGAAGTGAATCTCAAGTTGGATTTATTATAGGAGTGTTTACAATATCAGCAGTCATTTTACGTCCTATTGTTGGAGGATTAATGGATCGATATGGTCGACGAGTATTTATAATAAGCGGACTACTATTTTTTGCAATTACAATGTATTTTTATGATTGGGTAACAGGAGTTATATTTTTAGTGGTATTACGTATCCTTCATGGAATCAGCTGGGCAATTGCTACAACTTCGATCGGAACAGCTGTGACTGATGTGATTCCACAATCTCGTCGCGGAGAAGGAATGGGATGGTATGGACTTGCAATGACTTTAGGTATGGCTATAGGACCAATATTAGGTCTTTGGTTAGCAAAATCATTTTCATTTCATTATCTATTTCTTCTATGCACAGCATTAGCACTTATTGCATTCATACTTTCGCTGGGTACAAAAATTCCAGCAGTTCAACATACATCAAAAAAACCAATATCATTTTTTGAAAAAACTGTTTTACCAATCGCTATTGTTACATTTTTCCTATCCCTTACTTTTGGTGGCATTACAACATTTTTACCACTGTTTGCGTCAAATATTCAAGTTAATGCTGGTACTTTTTTCTTAGTTTATGCTGTTACGCTCACAGTAATTAGACCACTTGCAGGGAAGATATCTGATAAACATGGAGAAGGAGTCATTATTGTTCCTGCGCTTTTTACACTGATAGTCGCACTATTCGTCCTAATAATGACCAAAGGATTTGTTGGACTAGTAATTACAGCTATTTTGTACGGAGTTGGATTCGGATCAGCACAACCTGCTCTTCAAGTAGCAATGATACGATTAGCTCCACCAGAGAAAAGGGGAGTAGCGAACGCTACATTTTTTACTGCTTTTGATTTAGGGATTGGTTTAGGGTCTATTATTCTAGGGTTTGTTTCACAACTCATGGGATATCAAATGTTATTTTTGGTTTGTGCTGTATCTGGGTTTATTAGTCTGTTAATTTTTATTTTGTTTGTAAAAAAGACATTAAAATAACTTTTTAGTTTACGAAAAAAACGTCATCCTTTCCTATGATTCTACAGAAAGAATAGCGTATTTTTTCATTTTAGGGGGTATTTTGTTTTATTGGCTTGATAGCGATGGGGTCTCGTCAACATTTCGCGAATTTCGTACGCTAAGGAATTCCTAAGTTCAAAAACTTGGTTTTACCATACGTTAAGAAAGTTCCATAAACGATATTTAATGCTTGTTACGGGACTTTGTTTTTGGTAATGAGTTTCGGAACTGGTTTTTGACCATCTTTCTTTTAGCTCTTTTTTCTTTTCGGTAAGTCAGGAGCCTTCTTCATTGTGTCAACAACATGCATGACCGCGAAATATGGATGTTTTAAAATCATTTTCGGTCCGCTCTTCTTCATAACATCCTTAACGAAATCTTTCATATCTGGTTTATAACAATGAATTTTGCAATTTTGACATGCTGGCTTCTTCTCTTGAAATGGACATTTTGATAAACGAAAATAAGCATACTCTTTTAACTTCTGACATTCTTCACATATAGTATCTTGTTCATGTTCGTTTTTACAATACATATCAATCATAATGCTAATTGTTTTCTCTTCACGTTCAATTCGATTCATGGCTAGTGCCTCCCGTTCCAAAGTCTCTCTGCTTTGATTGTAAGACTTTTTTAGAGGATTTACATGAATTTTCATTGACAGTTTTTCTAATGTTTATCTCTTTCCTACGAATTATTAATGGAGAATGTCCCTACCAATCATAACCAACAGTAAAAGCGAACGCATTAAGACTTAAATAAACATCTTTCTTTTTCTTACGAGCTTCGGATGCTTAAACCACTGGAACGACAAGCGTCCACTCGATTCTTCCACGCTATTGATTGATCTATTTTAGCCATGTCAAAATCTCTTTTCCGTCTTGTACGTAAGGAGATTTTGACATGGAACTGATTCTATTGGTAGGTGGGGACAGTTTGATGCTTACTGTTATATCAAGTAATTCAGCCTTAGCGTACGGAATCCGCGTTCTGTTGGTGCTACCCCATGCCCATCAAGCTAGTATTTTGAAGTATCCCCAAAACGAAAAAATGAACTGTCATAGACAACAGTAGCAACATAGATTTTTCGCTTTTTAAATAAGGAATCTACTTGACTCTCTAAAAGTATGGAAAAATTCTAGATATGTAAGAGACCAGAGGCTACTCACTAGACATACTTTAAACTCTCAAGAATAATGAAGATGTACCTAAAAAGTAGGAGGCATCACATATGATAAACTTAAATGATTTGGAACCTGGCATCCGGACCTTGGTCACTCAATTCATAGAGGCTGGTCGACCTTCAGCAAGACAGCAGAGCTTTCATGAACGTCGACGAGGATATTTGAATACAATTGATCTTGCCGGAGAAGCCGTGCCTGTATGGAATATTGTTGATCAAACAATTGACGGTTTACCGCTTCGTATATACAAATCGTCGAATCAACTCAATCTTCCTATTCTGATTTATTATCACGGTGGCTGTTTTGTCAGCGGCGATTTCGAAACTCATGATCGTCAAATGCGTCGGTTAGCTAACTTGAGCAAATCCCTCGTTATTGCCGTCGGTTACCGATTGGCACCGGAACACGTTTATCCAGCCGCACACGACGATGCGGTTAAAGCTACATATATTGTCCGTGAGTATGCTTCGGCTTGGGGTGGAAATCCAGACAACATTACTCTTGCAGGTGACAGTGCAGGCGGACATCTTACTCTAGTTACTTGCCTTCGACTTAAAGTGGAAGGCAAGTGGCTTCCGCAGCGACAAATTCTTATTTATCCAATGCTGGACGCGAACGGTTCAAGCAACAGTTATAAAAAATATGGAGACGATTATGTGATTACCCGAGATATGCTGCTTAGTGGTTTTGAGGCCTACTTATCTAATCTACCTCCCAATCATCCAGAAGCTAGTCCATTATATCGAGAAGATTTTACCGATCTTCCGGAAACTCACATTTTAACAGCAGAATTTGATCCTCTTGTCGATGAAGGTGAGATGTTGTATCGCCGTTTACTAGAAGCAGGCGTGAAAGTAAAATGCCGTCGGTACCTCGGAGTAAACCACGGATTCTTTCAATTGGCTGGTATCAGTCCAGCTGGTAAGAAAGCGATTGAGGATGTTGCATCTATTGTCAGGTAGGTACTATTTATTAAATTAAGGAATGAGATAACGCCTTAAAGCAAAAAAATACGCTATTCTTTTTGTATATTTCTACAAAAAGAATAGCGTATTTTTTTACTTTAGGGGAATTTTGTTTTGTTATCTTGATAGCGATGGGGTAGCATCAACAAAACGAAAATTTCGTACGCTAAGACGGTTTCATAGACAATATATACCTATATTTTTATGTAATTTTACATATCCAAATAAAGGGAGCTGATATGCAAAACGTGATTAAATTATATTAACAACATTTAAATTCTATTTTAATTTTTTAAAAAAATTAAAATAGTTATATTTTTACCGGATATATTAAGTTGTAACTATTGCAATTACTTAAATGAAATTAAACAGTGATTTTAGAAGTATAATATTTCTACTCGCACTAATACGCAATAATTGAATAGTTGAATATAATCGACAAAATTCTATTATTTACGCATTAAAAATTTAATGTTTTAATAAAGGTGTAATTGGTATGACCACTAAGAGAGGAGAAAATCAGACTAATAAAAGTGCAGAAAAATTGTCTGTAACATCATGTTTGGTTAATTATCTAAATACTCAGTTTTTTAGCATGGTGTAGAAATCATCTAGAATCACAAAGGTATCATATTTATAAAAATAGCATTCTAAGTTTCTACATAGCAAAAGTGATATTATTTCACAGTAAAAGTATAAGCAATGTACAGTATAATTTCATCTTTTGTAATCTTGTAGAAATAATGAAGGAAGAGGAGAGATAGTATGAAACGTATGAAAAAAATAATTCCCGCAGCATTTGTGTTAAGTTCAGCTTTATTTGTAGCACCAGGATTTTCTTCTGCAGCTACTGATACTTCTACAAAAGTAGGAAGTCTACCAATAGTAGTAGATTCACAAGGGCCAAAAGCACCTATGACAGCAGAGCAAGTTGCAGCAAATGGTACACAGCTTCCTTATATTCCTACAGGTCCTTATGAAGAATTCCCTAAAGAGTGGCATGTATCTACAGAAGATGGTGCTTTAATTGATTATGTTTATGTAGATGTAGTGGCTAATGAAAATGCAGTGACTATTAACAATGTAATTAGATATAAGGATTACAAAATTTTAAAAGCCGATGGTACTTGGCTTCAAGATGGAGAATCATATAGTAAAACAGCAAATAAAGGAGAAGTATTGTACTCAATTGCAATTCCTAAAACTAATCCAGCTTTAGCTGATACTAAATTAAAGAAAAAAATGAGCTGGAAATTAATTGATTCAAATGTAATAGATAAAAATTCAGGTTATCATTGGAGTAAATCCGTTACAAGCGGAATGTCTCATAATGTAACTGTGGGATTATCTTATACAATTGGGATGGAAGTAGGTCTTGAAGGTATTGCAAAAGTAAATCAATCATTAACTGCAAGTTTCGGTTATGGTATTACATTAAATTCAGAAGAGACAGTTACGAAAACATTTGATTTTAATCCAAAACCTGATTATGCATATGATCAATATAGAACTGCATTATATCAACAAGTAGCTAACTATTCAGTTGCTCCAGGTGCAGGATTACAAAGTTGGATGTCTAATTGGGAAAATAATGATCCTACAAATCAAGTTTTAAAATTGCTTGGTAAACAACCTTATTATAAATTACAAGCAAAAGAAGCAGTTAATTATCCAGTAGATGTTTTAGTTGCTCTTACTTCGAAATAATAAAAAAAGCTAGCATTTTGCTAGCTTTTTATTATTTGACCTATTTTCCTATTTTTTCACTTTCAAAACATATTGGTTCATTTTCATAAAAGAGTCCTATATATAAGGGCTCTTTTTATATTTTCACTTATAAAATCTTACAAAACTGTAATCTTGATGTAAGGTTATTAGATAGTTCATATACTATTTCAATGTAATAATAAAAATATAAGAAATCATAATAATTTTTAAGAGGTGAAAATCATGAAAGGAAATAATATCTTATCTTCTTTAAGTTACATTAGTATCTTTTTTGCACCAATTCTAGTACCAATTATTATTTACTTTGTAGCAGAAGAAGAAGTGAAATATCATGCAAAAAAAGCATTATGGACACATCTAATTCCCTGTGTAACAGTCATCATTGGTCTTGCTATATCTGGAGTAGTTGGATTTAGTACATTAAGTGAAAATGCAATTGGAATTGCATTATTAATCGGAACTTTTGCTATTGCTTTTATCTTAAGTATTTACTATTTCATTTGGAATATAGTAAAAGGTATTAAGGTGTTAAAAGAAGCTTAGTCTATAAAGACTAAACTTATATTTCTAAAGAAGAGCGAATGCTTAAATCTTCTTTTTTAAGGTGGATTTGTACGAATTGAGGGGAGATAAAGAAATGACGATAAAAAAAGCTTGGTTATTCTTGCTTATGATGGTAATTGGTTTAACAGGATGTTCTATGATTAAAGAAGGTAAGAATTCAATTGACTATGCTCAAAAGGCAATAGATTATGTTAATGAAGTGAGTACGTTTGCAAATGAAGCGCCGGGATTAGCAGGAAAAGCAATCAACGATAGTGCCGCCCGCAAAGAATTAGAAACTAGACTGAGAGAAATTCAAAAGGATATTCCAGCTTTTAATGAATTGACACCTCCTGATGTAGCAAAGGATATTCATCAGCAAATTGTTGGATATAATGAAAAGTTAAATGAATTAATTGATACAACTATGAAGAAGGTAGAAGAAGGGAAAATGGATGTAGATCAATTCAAAAACTCGGAGCTTATGCAGACAATTCAACAAGTTCAAAAATTAAAAGATAAGATTCAAAATTTAGGTCAGTAAATAGGGTACCGCCCCATAATAAGAGCCGAATTTTCTACTCTAAGAAAAATTCGGCTCTTATTTTTTATAGATTAGTTGTTATTTTGCTTCTTCATATTCCTTCATTATTTTATAAAAAGTATTTTTCTTCAGTTGAAGTAGCTCCATAAATTTGACACCTGTTATTTCTCTATTTTTCCACTTTGGATAAGTTTCTTCTATTAGGAGGCACCATACACGCCTATCAACTTAAGAAAACAAGTTACACCCAAAAAAAATCCCTCAGACAAGCCAAGGGACCACTTATTTACATGAAAATATTGACGGTACAGATTTAATTTTTGGATAAACTCTATTCGATCCATAATCTTGTGAAAATTTTTAACAGAAACAACACCTGAAGGTTGTCGAAGCCATGATAAATACGAGAACTTGTCTCCTTTTCCTCATTTCTGTAATAAGGGATCCCGTCACATTGCCATCAAGTTAAGAAATTTTTTGTTCCCCAAAACGAGAAAAACGAACTGAATTCCATAACTATAAAGAGATAAAATTTTCGTTTTGAGGATACTTTAAAATATTAGCTTGATGGGCATGTATAGTGACCCTTTATAGCAATAAAACCAGCTTATGTAATATTGCATATTAAAATGTATTGATATATATGTAAGCGCTTACTATAATAAAGGTATAAAGATTTACAACATCTTACTATACAAAATAAGAGGAGGAAATAATATGGCAATCGCAATGGCAGTTTTAAAATTTTTAGGCGGAATCATCCCATTAGTAGGAGAGCTTTTAAAGGCAGTAATGTAAGTTCATTATTCCGCAATTGCAATTATATATAAATATCATACGAATGATCTGTATATCAAGAATGAATTGATGTGCAGATCATTTGTGTGAGCAAACTTTAAACAAGAAAAAGAATCCCAGAAATCATAAGGGATTCTTTTTCTTTATGTAATTACGGCATTAACATTTTTGCTACAGATAATGATGTCCTATGTAAACTTTATATATATAGGTTATTCATAGTTTAAATAAGATGATTTTTTAATATATTTGTCGAATTATTTGTTGTTGCAACATATTAATTAAAGCGAGGTTTATGAGTTATGATTCGGTTAATCGAGGAAACAGATGCAGAACCTTTTTTAGAATTATGTAGAAAGATTGATGAAGAAACGGAATTTATGTTATTTAAGGAAGGGGAGAGAACTACTACAATTGAACAACAAAAAAGTGCTATCAAAAGAATGTCTCAATCTTCTAATTCAGCTATTTTTGTTGCTGAGATTGAAGATGAATTAGTAGGATACTTGATGGCAATTGGTGGTCAACCTAAAAGAATTAGGCATAGTGTTTATATTGTTGTTGGTGTAACTCATGAAAATAGTGGAAAAGGAATTGGAACTAAGTTATTTAAAGAACTTGAAAATTGGGCAAAGACTTTTGGTGTAATCAGATTAGAGTTGACTGTAAGAGTAAATAATACTTCAGCCATTTCTTTATATGAGAAATTAGGTTATGAGATTGAGGGCATAAAAAGAGGTTCTTGTGTTGTTGCTGGAGATTTAGTTGATAGTTATTATATGTCTAAGATTTTAAATGTATAGGTTTTACTTCTGATAACGAATCTTATGTTATCAACGCTTATGATAAGATAACAAAATGTAGAAAAGTAAAAATTTCGTTTAGGGGGTACCTCAAGACCTTAGCTTGATGGCCATGTGGTACTACCCCTATGTGAAATGTAGTAATTATTATTGTACTTGGACACAATTCATTTACTACAGTATTAAGTATATCACTTACATCATGTATCTTTTATAAAGAAGTATGTCGAATTCAAGAATATTAGTTTTTTATATGAAAAAGAAATATATAACCTTGAAATTAAAGTCTTTGCAATTGTTCATATTTTTATTTCATATAAAACTTTCTAAATACAGATGAAATGATAAGTATAGAATCATTTCATCTGTATTACAATAACTATGAGCTTTCTTCTTTTGTTAGGTGACTATGTTTTTTCGAATAAACAAAGTATACAACTACTCCAATTGCTAACCAAACACCAAAGTACACCCATGTTGTTAACGGTAAATTTAGCATTAAGAATAAACAGCAAACAATTGAAATGATCGGCAAAATTGGTACAAGTGGTACCATAAATCCACGCTGTAATTTCGGATGTGTTTTACGAAGGATGATAACTGATACACCAACCATCGCAAACGTTAATAGCGCCCCAATATTCGCTAAATTCGACAATTCTTTTAAATCGATAAATCCAGCAATTAAAGCACTACCAATCCCTGTTAACCAAGTTGAAAATGTTGGTGCTTCTGTCTTCTTGTTAATTTTCGCAAAAGATTCTGGCAATAAACCGTCACGACTCATT
Source organism: Bacillus sp. DHT2 (assembly GCF_026241455.1). Lineage (NCBI taxonomy): Bacteria > Bacillati > Bacillota > Bacilli > Caryophanales > Bacillaceae > Bacillus > Bacillus sp. DHT2. The sequence continues at coordinate 203,743 of NZ_JAPHWH010000003.1, read as the reverse complement.
GCAAAGAATACACGTGTTGTTGCGTAAATATAAGCAAAAATTACAGCCATAATACCAATTACAGCTCCAATAGCAATTACACCAGCTACTTTATCTTGTCCTACAACTTCTAGTACATAAGCCATTGCTTCTGGTACATCTAACTCTTTATAAGAAACCATACCAGTCATAACAAGACAAACCACAACATAAATGATTGTACAAATAACTAACGAAGCAATGATACCAATTGGAAGGTCACGTTGTGGATTTTTCACTTCTTCTGCTGAAGTTGCTAATGCATCGAAACCTAAGAAAGCAAAGAATACTGCTGCTCCTCCGGCAAAGACTCCACTTAAACCATACGGTGCAAATGGTACCCAGTTTTCTGGTTTTACGTAGAATACACCAACCGCAATGAATAAGATAACAATAGCAATTTTGATTAATACCATTGCGTTATTCACACGTTTACTTTCTTTCGTACCACGTGATAATAGCCATGTTAGTACTAACGTAATGACTACTGCTGGTAAGTTTACGATACCACCTTGTGATGGAATCGTTAACAGTTCTTTTGGAATTTCTAATCCAAATCCACTTATCAAGTTATGGAAATAACCTGTCCATCCACCAGCTACTGCTGCTGTTGTTACAACGTATACCGATAGTAAGGTCCATCCCATTAAATGGGCTACAAACTCCCCAATTGTAGCATAAGAGTATGTGTACACACTACCTGAAACAGGAAGTGTAGAAGCAACTTCTGCATAACATAATGCTGCAAATCCGCAAACAATTGCGGCAATCATAAATGAAAAAATAACTGCTGGACCAGCATCTCTTGCTGCTACTAATCCAGTTAATACAAGAACGCCTGTACCAATTATTGCGCCAATTCCTAGCATTGTTAAGTCAAATGCCCCTAAATTTTTTGACAAAGTTTTACTTTTACTTTCTTCTAACAATTGCATAACAGATTTCTTTTTAAACAGGTTGGCCACGATATATGTCCCCTTTTACCAAAGAAGAGCTAAGATGTCTTCTCCTAGCTCTTCTTTGGTAAAATTAATTTATTTTATAAGATATTCAAAGGGTTATTTTACTTCATTCGCAACAAAGAAATGCTCACATACACTGGAAATGCGTTTTAAGTCCACATTTCCACCTGAAATAACCGCTACTACTTTTTTACCTTTTGTATATTGATCAACTTTTCCTGCAAGAAGAGCAGCTGTAGCTAATGCTCCAGCTCCTTCTACAACAGCTTTTCCACGTTGTAGTAAGTCTTTCATGGCTACTTCTAATTCCTCTTCTGATACCGTTACAATATCATCCACTAATTCTTTAACAATTTCAAAGGTTAAGTCCCCTGGTATTTTAACAGCACATCCATCAGCTATTGTTGGTGCTTCATAATGGGATACAATTTTTCCAACATCATAAGAAGCTTTCATTCCATGGACATTATCAGCTTGAACACCAATAATATTAATTGATGGATTAAATGATTTAAGTGCAACTGCAATTCCTGAAATAATACCTCCACCACCAATAGGCACAATTACAGTATCAACATCCCACATATCATCAAGAATATCTAAACCAATTGTTCCTTGGCCAGCCATTACCTCTACATCATCGTATGGATGTAAATATGTTTCTCCTGTTTCCTGTATAATCTCTTCACATTTAGCCTTAGCATCATCAAAGGTATCCCCATGTAAAATAACTTCAGAACCATATCCTCTGGTAGCATCAACTTTGGCTTGTGGTGCAGAAATTGGCATAACAATTTTACTTTTGATTCCAAGTAAATGAGAAGATAATGCAACACCTTGTGCATGATTCCCAGCTGAACAAGCAATCACACCATGTGCTTTTTCTTCATCTGTTAAATTTGAAATTTTATTAAATGCACCACGAAACTTAAATGATCCAGTTAATTGCATATTTTCTAACTTCAAATGAATTTCTCCACCCGTTTTACTCGTCAAATAAAATGATTTAACAAGGGGGGTCTTACGTGCATTTCCAGAAAGAATTTGTTGAGCCTTTTTTATATCACCAATGTTAAGTGGTAAATTTTTGTTAATCATAGTAACACTTCTTTCAATGGTTTATAATCTAACTCTAACGTCTTTCCTAAATTCTCATAGGTAATAAAACCTTTATAAATGTTTATACCAGATGCTAAAGCCGGTTTAGTATTTATTGCATTTTCTAATCCCTCTTTAGCAATTAATAATAAATATTCAATATTTCCATTTGCTAAAGCCATGGTCGAAGTACGTGGGGTGGCACCAGGCATATTTGGTACAGCATAATGGATTACATCATGCTTAATAAATATAGGGTTATCATGTGTTGTATAGTGATCAACTGTTTCAACTGTTCCACCTTGGTCAATTGCAATATCAACAATAACACTGCCAGGTTTCATTGATTGAACCATATATTCTTTTACAATTTTCGGTGGTTTAGCTCCTGGTATTAAGATAGTTGAAATAAATAAGTCTGCCTCTTTTATATGCTTTTCTAAGTTTTCAGTATTGGATTCAATAACCTCTACAGAATCATTCACATATCTTTCTTTTAAATAAGCAATTTGGGTTTTGTTTAATTCTAGAATAGTCACATGGCAACCAATTCCAATTGCCATATCACATGCATTAATAGATGCATTTCCTCCACCTAAAATGACAACATTTCCAGCAGGGATACCCTCAATTCCTGATAATAAAATCCCTTCTCCTTGATGTTGTTTTTCTAGATAATAAGCTCCCATAAAGACTGCACGGCGGCCAGCAATCGCACTCATGGGCTTTAACAGAGTCAAAACACCATCTTCACTAATTGTCTCTCCAGCAATTGCAGTAGTTCCTGCTTGTCTCATTGCTTCAACACACTCTTTAGAAGCTGCTAGATGTAAAAATCCCCATACAATGAGATCTTTTTTAAAGTAGTGATATTCTGCAGATAGTGGTTCTTTCACTTTTACTACCATATCGACGTCCCAAGCTTCTTTTTGAGTTACTATGCTTGCACCTGCATTTGTATATTCATCATTAGTATAACCAGATCCTAATCCAGCATCTTTTTGTACCAAAACTTGATGTCCCTCTGCAACTAACTTTTGAGCATTTTCGGGAGTCATTCCCACACGAGATTCACCTTTTTTTATTTCTTTTACTACTCCGATTTTCATACTCACACTTCCTTTTGAAATTAATATATCTAACAATTTAAATAAAAAATGACAAGTACACCAAACTTATTATGTGTATACATGCTATTTTTCATTTATCTCGCTGTTTTGCCCCTACAAGATAGCAAGATTCAAAACCCTAAGTCAATCAATTTGTGAAATCATTCACAAAATGTATTTATTTGCTCGGTAATAAAATTCTATCTTGAAAATTATTATTGTATAGCATTTTAGTCTGTGCTAGACTTTGTCACGAATAACATCTCTTCTGAATTTAAAGCAACTTATCATTATGTAATACAAATTAAAAATCTGTGCGTTGAGTATTAATTGTGTTAGGAAGACTTCTCTAATAGAAGCATGACCAAACATATTTGTGAAGTGTTTCACAAATATGTTTGGTCATTAGTACTCATTTTCTATTCCTAATTCTAGGCAAATATATATTTAATTAGATATTCAAGTTTAAGCTTAAAAATATTATGTGAAAAACTAGGGATAATATCTAAATATGAGAACACCAAGTGCTGCGATTCATTAGAGATTTTGTTTATTTTTATAAAACAGGAGTGATTGTTATGTCACAACAACAACTAAAAAAAGAAATTGGTTTCTTTGCTGCTTTAACTACAGTTATTGGTACCGTAATAGGGGCTGGTGTTTTTTTTAAACCAACTGCATTATATGGTATCACTGGTACAGCCAGTTTAGGGTTGCTCGCATGGGTTATTGGCGGAATATTAACTGTTTGTGCAGGATTAACAGGGGCTGAATTATCGGCTGCTATTCCAGAAACAGGTGGTATGATGGCTTATTTAAAACGTACTTACGGAAATTTAACAGCATTTTTACTAGGTTGGGCTCAAACCGTCATTTACTTTCCAGCAAATATTGCAGCACTTGCTATTATTTTCGGAACCCAAACTGTTAACCTGTTTGGATTAAATGCTAATGAAAATAAAATGATGATTATAGGAATTGCTGTTATAACCGCAACCTTTGTAACTCTTATGAACTTTTTAGGTGCTAAAGCTGCTGGAGGGATCCAAACCGCTTCCACTATAGGTAAATTACTTCCTTTAGCTCTTATTATTATTTTTGGTTTGCTACACAAAGGTGATGTAACTTTTCAATTGTACCCAATTGAGGCAGGACCAGATAAATCTTTTATATCCGCTCTAGGTTCTGGCTTACTTGCAACGATGTTTGCCTATGATGGATGGATACACGTAGGGAATATAGCTGGCGAAATGAAAAATCCCAAAAAAGATCTACCTAAAGCAATAATACTAGGATTATCAATTGTTACGGTTGTTTATTTATTAATTAATATTGCATTCCTAATGGTTATGTCTGCAACAGCACTTGCAGGAACTGATACACCTGCATCTGAGGTTGCAAAAATTCTTTTTGGTACAATGGGTGGAAAACTAGTTAGTATAGGTATTTTAATATCTGTCTTTGGTACAATTAATGGATATATTATGACAGGTATGAGAATTCCTTATGCTATGGCATTAGAAAATAAACTACCTTTTAGTAAATGGTTTGCTACATTATCTAATAAGAGCAGAGTTCCTTATAATTCTGGAATATTTGTCTTGTTGGTTTCAATAATCATGATGCTTATAGGAGGATTTAATACGTTAACAGATATGTTAGTATTTGTTATATGGATATTCTATACAATGACATTTTTATCTTTATTCATTTTACGTAAAAGAGAGCCAGAACTTGCACGTCCTTACAGGGTACCCTTATACCCGATTGTACCGACGATAGCTTTATTAGGTGGCTTATTTATAGTCTTTAATACGTTATTTACACAAACATTACTAGCCTTATGTGGAATAGGACTAACGGCTTTAGGCCTTCCAATTTACTTTATAATGCGTAATAAGCATATTGATGTAAAAACAGAGGATTAAATTGTGTCCAAATGTGCGAAATTCTCGAAATGATATGGCGAGGCCTAATAAGGAACAGCAAAAAAGACATTTTCCCCAGTTGAAGATGTCTTTTTTATGCAACTTTCCCTAGATTTCAATAACATTATATGCAATTTACTTAGAATTATACCTAATAGTTGCGGCTTGATAAATCCCCCCACCCGTAACTTTTGCATAACATATAAATAATAGAAAATACGGGTCTGTTGCAAAGTTTTTTTACACATAGAGACATGGGAAGATTGTGGTCAAATTTTATGAAATCGATAATAAATTCTGTAATTCGTTATACGTCGAAAAGACGGAGTCTGATTGAAGACTTCGTCTTTGTTTGTATATGGCATGAAGCGTTTCTATCCCTTTTATCGTATGTGAGGCATGACGAAGACTTTGAAATCCTAAGGAACGAGCGAAACGGCGCTTCACGTGTCGATGATCTTGCTCAATGAGATTATTGAGATATTTTGTTGTACGATGAAAGGTATTTTTGTAAAAGTCTATTCTCTGTAATTTTTTAAATGCGCAAATTAAGGAAGGAGCCTTATCTGTAGTCAGAACCGTATTTATCTTCCTAAGTCTATTAAAACGCCATAATTCCCTACTCTTGGTTTAGAAAGTAGGGAATATTTTTTGTAAAGGATTTATCGTTTTTTCTCAAAGTACTACATTTAGAAAGAATAACATTTTTTACACTTGGGGGTAGTTGGATTTCTTAAGTTGATGGGCATGTGGCGGCACCTTGAAAAGAAGTTCCTTTTTTCTGAGAAATGTATATAAATGCAAAATTAATAATAAATACCCGAAAGGGTTATATATTTCCTTAATTTATTCCTTTCCATCTACACTAATCATTTATTACAACAGCTTTCACGTTTAAAATAAGATGTTTCAACAAAGGAAAATATAAGTATCTTTATAATGAGTTCCCAATATAATCAATGTGTTAATCAAAGGAACTCTGTGTTATTTTTATTTTTTTACTAACTAATACAGCTTCAAACAATGGACACAATTGCTACATGCCAAGTGTAATTTATTACCCATTCAAAATTCTGTTTATTCAATCTTTCTAAAAATAAAAAAATATTAAACTCATAAATATACAAGTTATAATGAGGGCGTCGAGAGATAATCTATTACCTCTGGAGAAAATATCAAACCTGATTCTGGTGCAAAATTCTAAAGACCTTGCAAGTAATCTTCTAAAATTGGACATACTGATACGATTACTCTAAGAAAGGTGTGTGATCAGAAGGGAAATTTATTCAACATGAAAATGGAAGCGTTATCAGCCAGATCTTATTTTGAATTGGTCATTCTAATAACTTAGATTCAACTGCAATTAAAAATAATAAATTATGGAGGTGCTTATATGAACATGAATGTAGCATCTATTAAAGAAAAAAAGGTTGTTAAATACAAAAGTTGTTTTGATGTGATTGGGCCGGTCATGATAGGTCCTTCAAGCTCACATACTGCAGGTGCTTTAGCTATTGGAGCAGTTGCTAATAAATTATTTCAAGGTCTTCCAAAAAAAGTCGTGGTAAGGTATTATGAATCATTTGCTGAAACCCATAAAGGACACGGAACTGATTTTGCAATTATTGCTGGAATATTAGGATTTGCTACCGATGACAGCAAAGTGCCAGATGCTATTAAAATAGCAGAATCTAAAGGCATGGACATTACCTTTATTGAAAAAGCAGGTGATAGTCCTGCTGGTCATCCAAATACGGCAGATGTATATTTAGAAGATGAAAATCGAAGTATTAGAACGGTGGGTATTTCGGTCGGCGGCGGATTAATTGAAGTCAAACATGTTGAAATTGACGGATTTAGCTTAGATCTTCAGGGCCCATTGCCAGTTATTATTGCGATTTCCGAAAGAGCTGACTTTGAATTTGTCTTACGCAGGATCTTTAAACAATATGATGTGGAAATTAATGACTTTCATAGTTTAGAAGAAAGCGGAAAATATTTATATGCATTCGCTTTGGATTCGCTATTGCCTGGTGATGCTCAGAAGGAATTGGGAAGTTTAAGCGGTCTAGCTAATATCATTATTCTTTAGTTACATTAAGGGGTGAAAAAATATGTATATGACCATAAAAGAAATTGTGGATGCAGCTAATAAAAGGCAAAAGCCAATTTATGAATTAGCAATCGAACAGGAAATCGAACAAACTAAAACTTCTTATGAAGAAGTTTGGAGTAAAATGGAAAAAAATTTAGCGACTATGGAAAATGCCATAAATAAAAGTATCGAGTGCGACGGGGTATTTTCTCCGACTGGTTTAACCGGAGGCGATGCTGTTAAAATAAAAAAATATCGAGAAAACGGAAAAACTCTTTCTGGAGATTTGATGGTGTTAGGGATTCAAAGTGCTATCGGTGTTAATGAAGTAAATGCTTCATTAGGGGCTATTTGTGCGACTCCAACAGCAGGTGCGAGTGGGACAATCCCGGGAGTCCTATTTAGTATTAAAGATACGTTTCAGTTAGGTCATGAAGATATGGTCCATTTTCTATTCACTTCATCTTTATTTGGAATGATAGTCGCAAATAACGCTTGTATTTCCGGAGCGTACGGAGGATGTCAAGCTGAAGTAGGCAGTGCCTCAGCAATGGCGGCGGCTGCAGCGGTAGAAGCTGCTGGAGGAACGCCACAGCAATCTTCTGAAGCTTTCTCAACCGCATTACAAAATTTACTCGGTTTAGTTTGTGATCCGGTCGCCGGTTTGGTAGAAATTCCTTGTGTAAAGAGAAACGCCATTGGAACGGCAAATGCTTTAGCAGCAGCGGACATCGCATTAGCCGGCGTAAACAATATCATCAATGCTGACGAAGTTATTGAAGCGATGTATAGAGTTGGAAGACAGATGCCTCGCGAATTAAGAGAGACAGGTTTAGGCGGAATTGCGGCCACACCTACAGGGATTGCCATTAAAAGTAAAATTTTTGGAGAGAAACAATTAAATAAATAAACGGTTATTTGAAATATTGTGAAATAGTTAACAATTCTGTTCTCTATTGTTCTCCTAAGGATGTCTGTATATTAAGAGCCATTGTCATTGAAATATACTACTATACAATTAAAATATACTACTATATAATTAAAATGCTTTGTAAACGCTAACAAATTCATCAGGTTGATGACTAGCGAATTTTTCGATTTTGATCAACTTAGAAGAAGGAAACACGATGTGGAGCATCTTGTAAGCAATTCGCTTTTCAAGAATGGTCTATATTCCTAAGCTTTAAAAAGAGATGTAAGAATAGGATACAAGGAGGAATTATTATATGAATGGGAATACTGCAAAAACAATAGAATTTCAAGCTGAAAATACTGCAGTAAAAAATGAGAAATATCCAGACCCTAAAAAGTGGCATAAACAGGATACTACCTGGGCATTGAGTCTTTTTGGAACAGCAATTGGAGCAGGAGTACTCTTTTTACCTATTAATGCAGGTTCAGGTGGTTTATTATCATTACTGTTAATTACCATACTTGCATATCCTGTTATGTATTACTCACATAGGGCGCTTGCTAAAATGATATACGCTTCCAATTCTGCTGATGAGGGGATTACAGGTACAATAAGAGAGTATTTCGGAAATAAGGCAAGTATAATTTTTAACATAGTATATTTCGTCTCAATTTATACTATCGTGCTGATGTATTCGGTTGCACTTACAAATACTGCAAGTAGTTTTATCGTGCATCAATTGCACATGCAGGAGCCTCCAAGGGCCATTTTATCACTTGTATTAGTACTCGGTCTTATAGCTATACTAAATTTTGGTCAAGATATCACTGTAAAGATAATGAGCATGCTAGTATACCCTTTCATAGCTTCTCTACTTTTTATCGCAATGTCTTTGATTCCAAAGTGGAATACGTCAATGCTTAGTTTTTCAAGTGTTTCTACTGCTTCAACAGGAACAGGATATTTTGGAACGATATTGATGATACTACCAATCATAGTATTCTCGTTTAATCATTCTCCTATGATTTCGTCATTTGTTATGAAACAGAGAGCTACCTATGGAATAGAAGCTACTGATGCCAAATGTGCTCAAATACAAAAAGTTTGTTATATCATGACATTCGTTGTTGTTATGTTCTTTGTTTGGAGTAGTACCTTGAGTTTGACTCCAAATGATCTTATAATGGCAAAAAAAGAGAACTTGTCAATCCTATCATATCTTGCTAATGAGCTTAATTCGCCTATAATCACTATTGCAGCTCCTATCATTGCTTTTATGGCCATAACAAAGTCCTTCCTTGGCCATTATATAGGAGCATATGAGGTAATGCGTGACATGATTATCAAGTCCAGTAAAACACGCGGAAAAGATATAGGAGAAAAAACAGTTAAGACAATGATCCTTACTTTTGTCGTATTAACATGCTGGTATGTCGCTTATGCAAATCCAAGTATTCTTGGAATCATTGATGCCCTTAGCGGTCCGTTAGTTGCTGCTATCTTATGTCTATTACCAATGTATGCGATCCGTAAAGTACCAGTACTAGCTAAATACAGAGGGAAAATGAGCAATGTATTTGTCGTTATTATAGGTATACTTACTGTCCTAGCAAGTATTAAGTCATTATTCTAATTCACTATTGTTGGTTCTGGTGCAAAAATAGTGGGATATGAAAAAAGAACGAAAGATCCTAGCGGAATTGAATTTTAAGTTGTTAAACCAAAGAGATCATGGATAAGATATATCTATTTTTGGACAGACTTCTCACCTTGGGGAGTTTGTCCTTTTTTGATCATATGCATAACTTCTATTCCAGCAATCACTTTTTTAGCTGTTTGCAATGATTTTAATCCAAGCATATTGGGGTGCCGCCCCATCGCCATCAAGCCTTAATGCGAAAATGTGATATTTCATTGACCTTACTCAGGTATGCAATATTGCATATAAGAATGTATTGATAAAAATGTAAGCGCTTACTATAATGAAAGCATAAAGATAAATCACATCTTAGAAACAACAAAAGAGGAGGAAATAATATGACAATCGCAATGACAATTTTAAAATTTGTAGGTGGAGCACTTCCATTCGTTCAAGAACTTTTAAAAGCATTTATGTAAGTTCACTATTTAGCAATTATTTATAAATAATTATCATACCTTAATACGAAAAAAAGGAAGGAGTTGATTTTTTTGAAAATCAAGAAAAATACTAAGGGAATAAAATTACTAGCATGTTTATCAATTGGCTTATGCACTATTAATTATTCTTCTATTTCCTTCGCTGAAACAAAAACAAGTAATGCAGCTGATGCAACAAAAAAAGCTATTAACATTGATACTGGCATAGCAAATCTAAAGTATAATAATCAAGAGGTTTTAGCAGTAAATGGTGATAAAGTAGAGAGTTTTGTTCCGAAAGAAAGTACAAATTCAAATGGTAAATTTGTAGTAGTTGAACGTGAGAAAAAATCACTTACAACTTCACCAGTCGATATTTCGATTATTGATTCTGTGGCTAATCGTACATATCCAGGAGCAGTACAACTTGCAAATAAAGCTTTTGCGGATAATCAACCTAGTTTGTTAGTGGCTAAGAGAAAACCTTTGAATATTAGTATAGACTTACCTGGCATGAGAAAAGACAATACAATTACTGTCCAAAATCCTACATATGGTAATGTGTCTGGAGCAGTAGATGAATTAGTATCTACTTGGAATGAAAAGTATTCAAAAACACATACGTTACCTGCAAGAATGCAGTATACAGAATCTATGGTGTATAGTAAATCTCAAATAGCAAGTGCTCTTAATGTTAACGCTAAATATCTTGACAATGCACTGAACATTGATTTTAAAGCGATTGCAGATGGAGAGAAAAAAGTGATGGTTGCGGCATATAAGCAAATCTTTTATACCGTAAGTGCAGAACTACCAAACAATCCATCAGATCTTTTTGATAATAGTGTTACGTTTGATGAGTTAACTCGTAAAGGGGTAAGTAATGCGGCTCCGCCTGTTATGGTGTCAAATGTAGCTTATGGTAGAACAGTTTATGTGAAATTAGAAACATCATCTAAGAGCAAAGATGTACAAACTGCTTTTAAAGCCTTAATTAAGGGTCAAGGCGTTGAAGCGAGTGGACAGTACAAAGATATTTTTGAAGACAGTACCTTTACCGCTGTAGTATTAGGCGGAGATGCAAAAGAGCATAACAAGGTTGTTACAAAAGATTTTAATGAAATCCGAAATATCATTAAAGATAATGCGGAATTAAGTTCTAAAAATCCAGCATACCCAATTTCATATACAAGCACTTTCTTAAAAGATAACGCAACTGCTGCTGTTCATAACAATACAGATTATATTGAGACTACAACTACAGAATATTCTAGTGCTAAAATGACGCTTGATCATACTGGTGGATATGTTGCTCAATTTGATGTATCTTGGGATGAAGTCTCATATGATCAAAATGGAAAAGAAGTACTAACCCATAAAACTTGGGAAGGAAACGGCAGAGACAGAACTGCTCATTTCAATACAGTCATACCACTTCCGCCGAATTCAAAAAATGTAAAAGTCGTAGCAAGAGAATGTACAGGTCTTGCATGGGAATGGTGGAGAACAATTATCAATGAACAAAATGTTCCATTAACAAATGAAATGAAAGTTTCAATTGGAGGAACAACATTATACCCAAGTGCTAATATTAGTCATTAGGTAAAAGTGAAGCGCCCTGTTTACAGGGCGCTTTTTTACTTGGTCGCAAGGGTTCTGGTGCAAAGATAAAATAAAAGAGAATATAGCTCATATATTTCTAGCGGAATTCTATTTTATGCTGTAAGCCCAAACAATCGATGGATGAATTCTTTCTGGTTTTGGACAGACTGATCCCGTAAATCAATCTGTCCAAGTTTAGGAGATTACTTGCAAAAGTTTTAGAGTTTTTGCACCAGAACCAGACTTTTTATGGATAGTGCAACTTTATTTTGGATGGATAATTTTCACAATACATGTAACGTTCTGCTTACGATAGATCCTGTAAATCATTTATCTGAAAATTTACAATAAATACATAAATAATTAAAAATTAATAGATAAAATAATACAAGAAAAGTGTATCTGTTCTAGTTAACAGGATAAAGAAAATTATTTTTTTCAAGGGGGAACTACAAATGTTAAAGGAAATATCAACAGTTGCTTTAATGACGAGTGTATTATTTTTAACAGTAAATTCTACACCGAATTTGGTGGGGGAATTTTCAAATCCAAGTGTACAAGAGAAACAAAAACATTCAAAACTTGTAAAAGTGGAAGCAAAAGAGGAAACAGATGCAGTTGCTAATGCGGGTGATGCAGCTGATGATCCAGCAATTTGGGTTCATCCTCATGATTCTGAAAAAAGTAAAATTATTGGAACGAATAAAGAGGGGGGGATAGCTGTCTACAATTTAAAAGGAAAACAACTACATTCGTATAACTTTGGGAAACTAAATAATGTTGATGTACGATATGGATTTCCAATTGGAGGTAAAAAAATTGATATTGCGGCAGCTTCAAATCGTTCTACAAATACAATCGATATTTTTGCGATAAATCCTAAAACAGGAGAATTAGAAAATATTACGGGATCTCCCATTCAATCTAGCATGAAAGAAGTATATGGGTTTAGTCTCTATCATAGTCAAAAAACGGGTGTTTTTTACGCATTAGTTGTAGGGAAGGATGGAACTTTTGAACAATATGAGTTATTTGACAATGGAAAAGGAAAAATAGAAGGAAAGAAAGTACGTGAATTAAAGCTAAGTTCTCAATCAGAAGGAATTGTAGCAGATGATGAGTATGGAACAATATATATCGGTGAAGAAGATGTGGCAATTTGGAAATTCAATGCGGAACCAGACGGAGGAAACCAACCGATTGCAAAAGTAGATGGTGCGGATGGAAACCATTTAACAGCAGATATTGAGGGTTTGACGATATATTATGGAAAAAATGGGACAGGGTATTTAATTGCTTCTAGTCAGGGGAATAATAGTTATGCAGTGTATGACCGTAAAGGAAACAATGAGTATATTGGTAATTTTGCTATTGTTGATGGTAAAAATGTTGATGGAACGAGTGATACAGACGGTATTGATGTAATGAGTTTTGGATTAGGAGAAAAATATCCAAATGGCATTTTTCTAGCACAGGATGGAGAGAATATGGATCATGGGAAAATAGTAAATCAGAATTTCAAAATGATAGATTGGAAAAGGATTGCAAAAGGATTCGACTCAAAATTACAGATAGAAAATAACGTAGATCCTCGTAAACTAAAATTTAGAGAAATATTTAGCAAATAGTTAAGGTGAATAAAAGATCATTTCATAGTATATTGAAATGATCTTTTTTAGAATTTTATAATGCCTCAAAACAAAAAAATTGTACATTTTCAACTAGAGATGTCAATTTTCTCGTTTGGGGGGTATTTGCTTTCCTAAGCTTGATGGCGATGGGATAGCATCACATTCCCATCAACTTAAGAAATTGGTTGTTCCCCAAAACGAAATTTCTATCTAAGAAATACACCATTAAATGTAAAATTAAAATAAATGTATTTTATTTTAATTTCTTAAATACGCATAACCCCGTTCCAATTTTAGAACGGGGTTAAAATAAACTTTTTTAGTTTCTGGTGTGATATAATTCCATATTAAAAATATAATAACACACATTCGTTTAAATATGGTTTGGGTTATTCCACAATCATGCCTGATTGCTATAGATCAATAATTTTTTTAAGGTTCTCAATTTAACAGGGTAAATAGTGATTTATCGGTAATTGTTATGAATTGGTTGAAACAAATCCTCTTGGCTGGTCCGAACAACAGAAAAATTGTCAACATTGTAATGACCATGAAGTATTTCATTATGATGACTTATTATCTTTTCAGCAGATAGGATTGAAGAATCTGTCGTTGAATGACCATCCCCAACTAAAGTAACATCAAAATGATTCACCGTTGCAGTTCTAACCGCTGTGTCAATACAGTGTTCTGTTTTACATCCCATGATAACAAGATGTTCGATCTCGTTTTCCTTTAAAAAATCCATTAATAGTGTACCATAAAACGCATTTGTAGCTACTTTATCAAATATTTTTGCATTGGTTGGTACTTTTACTGTCTGGTGTATTTGAAAACCTGGACCTTTGCCATCAGCAACATCTTTATCCCTCACAAAGATAATCAAAGCATGTGATTCTAGTGCTTTATTAATAACCAAATTAACATTATCTAACAATGCTTCTTTATTAAGCACATTTTTAGTTTCGTTATTACCATCAACTAATTCTTGTTGGACATCAATAATAAGCAAAGCTTGGTTCAATATAAAAACTCCTTTATGCTATAATTTATATATATGTTCTCCATATCTTTCTTCATTCTAATAATCATAATATCGCCCCCTTTTATCTTTTGAACCTATTTCGTTACGAACCTAATAAGTAGTATTGTTATATGTTAAGAGAGCAGACACTACTAGATAGGGGTCTAGGTCTTTTAACAAGTTCTCCTTGACAATTAGGACATACATAATTCATTAATTTTGTACACTCCTCACAAAATGTACATTCATGTGTGCAAATAAAAGCCAAAGATTGCTCTTCAATCTTATTATTACATTTCTCACAACATTTCCTCATCTCAAGTCCCATTTTTATTCCTCCAATAACATTTTTTTCATTATATACATAAAATTATAAATATAATATAATTTTGTTTAAATACAAATTATTAGCTATTTCATCCAAAAGACTTAAAAAATTTATTCATTATAAGCGTTTTGCTTTAAATAAAAAGGGGATGTTTAGAATAGACCATATTGACCGAAAGATTTTACATATTCTTCAAGAAGATGGACGTATATCTATGACTGAACTAGGAAAAATGGTGAACTTATCAACACCAGCTGTAAAAGAAAGAGTAAAAAAATTAGAGGATAAAAATATTATTACAGCCTATAGTGCAGTTATAAACCCAGAGAAATTAAATAAGAATGTAACGGCTTTTGTTTTGTTTGAATCGAAAAAATGTCAACAATTCAGAAATTTTTGCAAAGAAAATCCTATGGTCTTTGAGTGCCACAGATTAGCCGGACAATATAGTTATTTGGTGAAAATAGTCACTGAATCGGTGCAACATTTAGAAGAATTTATAGATGCTTCAATGGAGTTTGGCTATCCATCAACTTTAATTAACTTATCATCACCAGTAAAATATAGATGTATTTTTTAGAATAGAGTTCTTCGAATTTATTTAAGGGATGCTACCACACATCCATCAACTTAAGGATTTAGACTATTCTTGAAGTTAAAAGCACGTTACTATTCTCTTATGTTAATGAGAAGGGGTGACGTGCTTTTTATGAATATGCATCAAAAACAAGAGTTGTCTTTATTTGCCGAAGAGTTATATCGCTATATGTCTCCCGCTACACTTAATCAATTAGCTATAGAAGCAGGCGGAATGAAACGAAAACGTAAGTGCCATGGGCACCATTTTTTATCTTTGTGTGTATGGTTAAATCAACAAATCGCTACTACCTCTCTTACTCAACTTTGTAGTCAATTAGAAACTTCAACAGCAATTTTATTAAGTCCTGAGGGACTTAATCGACGATTTAACGCGGCTTCTGTAGCCTTCTTTCGAAATGTATTTACTACACTTCTACAAGCTAAAATTGGAGGGTTATCTAGGATTTCTCATTCTCTTTCTGCTTACTTTGAGCGTATTCGCATTCTTGATGCTACAACCTTTCAAGTTCCAGATCGATTCGCAGCTACTTATCCTGGTGCCGGAGGATGTAGTCATAAAGCTGGTGTAAAAATTCAACTAGAGTATGACTTGTTGAGTGGAGAATTTTCTGATGTGAAAATTGAACCAGGAAAACGAAGTGATCAGGCGTATGGTGCGGCTCGAACAGGTATGGCACAAAAGAATGAACTATATATTCGTGACTTAGGATATTTTCGTTTACAAGAACTTTAAGTCTATTCAAGATAAGCAAGGATATTATTTATCACGTCTTAAGTTACCAACTAAGATATATAGAAAAGAATTCGAAACAGTCGTATTTAAAACAAAACCCGCTCAACTGAGACCGTTATAGGATAGCACCACATGTCTATCAAGCTAAGAAATCGAGTCACCCAAAAAAACGAAAAAGCTCATTTCTTATCTGAAAAAAGATACTAAGTGAGCTTTTTCGGATACTACCAATAATGATAGGATATGTAAACTTCACATGAATAAGATATATAATATAAAAATAACGATTAACTGAGGTGAGAGCTTGGAAAATACATATGAAATTCCCAAATTAGAAACAAAGCGTCTTTTATTAAAAAAACTAGATTTTCATGATTTAGATGATTTATTTGAAGTCTATTCGGATCCTCAAACAACTACATATGTACCTCGAGAGGTACACAAAAATAAAGATGAAACTCGTCTTTTTTTAGAAAACACGATGGAAACAGCTAAGAAAGGTAAGTCCTTCATATGGTCTATTATCTTTAAGAGTGATCAGAAAGCTATTGGAACCTGTGGGATCTGGAAATTATCACACAGTAGCGCTTCTTTAGGAGCTGTCATTAACCCACTGTATTGGGGAAAAGGAGTTATCGTCGAAGCTTTAGAAGAACTAATAAAGTTTGGCTTTCAAGAATTAGATTTAAATCGTATTGAAGGAAGATGTGACATAAGGAATACAGCGTCTGAACGAGTTATGCAAAAGCTAAAAATGACATATGAAGGAACATTGAGACAAAGTGTAATGATCAATGGTATGTATTGCGATTCTAAGATATATTCTCTTTTAAAACATGAATATGATAACTTTCGATAACGGAGATTATATAAAAGAAAGGTCCCTTCGAAGATCTGAAGGGACTCTTTTAAGTTTCTAGATATAGAGACTGCTGATAAGCAGGATTATGTTAACTAAGTTTGTATATGAGATGTAAAAAACATTTACAATATATATCCAATAATGTTAGTATATATGAAATTAAATGCAATGAAGAGAAGAGTAAATAAAGTGAATTCTATACAGAGAACCCTGGTAGCTGAAAAGGGGTTAGAATTTCTTTATTGAAGCAAGGCTCAGAGCAGCACATTGGAACCGACTATAGGGGGATAGTGTGACGGGCGCTCCCGTTATAGAGCTAGGGTATAAGCATTTTTGTTGTACCTGATAAGGTTAATATGGCGACATATTAATAAACTGGGGTGGTACCGCGATCTAAAATCTCGTCCCCAAGACACTTAAGTCTTGGGGGTGGGATTTTTTATTTTGTTTTAAGTGTTGCATTCTATCTGATTATATTTTAGGAGGAATTCAATTGAGTTTAAAAAAAACATTGGAAAATTGGCGGTATCCATCTATCTTATTGTTTAGCATTGGTGTTTCAAGTGTTGGAAGTTGGGTTTACTTTATCGCTCTAAACCTTATCGTTCTTAACATAACAGAGTCGGCCATTGCTGTCTCAGGTTTATATATTATTAGGGCTTTATCAACGTTGTTTACTAATATTTGGTCAGGAAGTCTTGTAGATCGTTTAAATAAAAAATATCTCATGATAGCACTAGATGTTTTTCAGACTGTGCTAATTGCATTATTACCTTTCTTCTCTTCTTTAGGGCTTATATATGCTATGGTCTTTCTTATTACAATAGCGAGCTCTATGTACCACTCAACATCGGTAACTTATATCACGAAGTTAATACCAATAGGACAAAGAAAACGTTTCAATTCTTTACGTAGCCTACTTGATTCCGGATCTTTTTTGACTGGACCAGCAATAGCAGGAATGATGTTTACAATTGGTACACCTAATATGGCTATTTATATCAATGCTGTAGCTTTATTTTTATCTGCATTAATTACAGTAGGAATGCCTAATGTTGAATCCTCTGCACAATTAGAAAAAACATCAGATACAACAAAATTATCTCTTAAGTTATTAATAGATGATTGGAAGCTTGTTATTAGATTTAGCCGTAAGTATTTATATATCATGATGATTTATCTTTTGTTTAGTGCGATGATAGTCATGATGACAGCTACAGATTCGTTGGAAGCTGCTTTTGCAATTAGGATACTTTCCTTATCTGAAGGTGAATATGGAGTCTTAGTCAGTATTGCTGGAGCAGGAGTATTAGCAGGTTCTTTATCCAATGCAATAATTATTGAAAAAATACCTACCTCATGGCTTATTGGTATGGGTTCCTTAATAACTGCAGTAGGTTATATGGTTTTTACATCCTCTAATACCTTTTTTATAGCATCTATAGGAGTTTTTGTTTTGTCATTTGCTACTGCCTTTTCTAATACTGGTTTTTACACATTTTATCAAAACAATATACCTGTTGATGTGATGGGGAGGGTTATAAGTATTTACGGGTTTATTGAGGCTTTTTTAATTATTACCGTTACTGCAATCTTTGGTATTTCTTCCGAGCTTATATCTATACGATTTGTTGTAGTTTCAGGAGCATTTATAATGTTTTTGGTATCTATTACACTATTTATTTGTAGTGTTCAACCATCAAAAGCGAAATTCTATTCTAATTCACCTGAGCTTAAAGATTCATTCCAATAAATTCTTTTTTTAATGAATAAAATTAGATAACGAGAATTATGTAAAAAAGTTAGTATGGATCTAACTTTTTCTTTTTTTGTTACAAGCATTATACCCTCTTTATTCACAGTGTTTTGAATGTATACTTTTCTTGATGTTTTTGAAGAAAATGATTAACTCACGATAAAATGAGTTATTATCTATTTATGATGGTAATAAGTATCGCAATGATAATTGTCGTTTTTTTAGGGGATGGATTTAAGTTAGGCTCTATTTTAAAATGGATTGTGTGTATTATATGGTTTTTTGTATTTATAGGGAATCTTTGTTATTACATTAAAAGTTTGAGAAAAAGAAATTTTAGGGATTAGATTGATATGTAAAAGCCTCAATTATCTAATATGCATTTAGATAATTGGGGCTTTTGATTTTGTTATTTATCTTTTATTAATGTAAGCGTCAAAGTGTGTCCTGAAGGATTTCTTGCACGGAAAGGAGTGGGAAAAAATGCGAGAAATTCATGCTTTGTAAGAGATGAGGAAAGGCCCTCGAAATCGGTATTCAGGTACAGGTTTCAAACCACCTTTGGGTGCTGCAATCAAAAGTTGTGGTACTGAGCGCAAATGGAAAAGGCTAACAGAGATTAGTCAGGTGTGTGCCATAAAGCTGAACGAGAGTGAACAATCCGATGAAGCGTCGTTACTACTTTTATACAGTCAAAACTAGGGGCTTTTGACACCTCTAGGAAGAGTCTGAAAGAAACCTGATTACTGTTCAGGTGGCTGTCGGCGTAAAGGTTGCAGGAGTATGGCACAGGTTTTTACAAGGAACAGGAGAAGTTTGTATTCTGATGATAAGTGAAAAATCCAAGCGATGAACTGACAAGGATGAAAGTAGTGATGCAGAATACAGATGCGGAAGAATCCGTAGTAGTGATGAAATGGCTGTAATGGCAATGGAGCGAAGGGACTCTGTTATCTATACTTCAGAAATTGAACAACCAGAAATGGGAGGATTTAATGAAAGAAGGAAAATCGTTTGAGATTTCACAATATCAAGTACTGGAAGCATACAAACGTGTAAAAGCGAATCGAGGTGCTGGAGGTATTGATGGAGTTGACTTCACAGAGTTTGATAAGGATTTGAAGAATAATTTGTACAAGCTTTGGAATAGAATGTCTTCGGGTAGCTATTTTCCTAATCCAGTAAAAGGAGTAGAAATACCGAAGAAGAACGGGAAAAAGAGATTGCTAGGTATTCCAACTATTAGTGATAGAATTGCCCAAATGGTAGTTCGTATGAATTTTGAGCCACTTGTTGAATCGATATTCTGTGCTGATTCTTATGGATATAGACCTAATCGCTCTGCCATTGATGCAGTGATACATTGTCAAACCAAAGAGGAAGCAGAAAGACTCTTAGAAAAGCTCAAAGAAAGAATGATGTCATGTAAGTTAGAGTTACATCCAGAAAAGACGAAAGTCGTCTACTGTAGAAGTGATAATTTCTCAAAACGACATGAGCATGAATCGTTTGACTTTCTAGGCTACACATTTCGAAGGAGATGGGCCAAGAGTAAATACGGAACATTTTTTCATGTCTTTACTCCTGCAGTTAGTAAAAGTGCTGGACAACACCTTAAAGATAAAATCCGCGAGATAAGAAAGCGGAATAAACTATACTCATTAGAGGAACTAGCAGACATTATGAATCCAATCTTACGTGGTTGGGCAAATTACTTTATAAAATTCTGTGTAAGTGAGGCAAGAAAGATACTAGACTTTGTGAATCTCACATTAGTCAGATTTATCAGGTTTAAGTATAAAACGGTGAAAAGAAGCAAAGCTAAAGCCTTTAGATATTTAGTACGTATGGCAAAATCACAACCAAACCTGTTTTATCACTGGCAAATGGGGATACGTCCGACAATTGGATAACAAGAGCCGAATGAAGGGAGACTTTCACGTTCGGTTCTTTGAGAGGCTCAGGGGGACATCCCCTGGGCCTACTCGACTATTCCCCACCTGCCATTTGAAAATAACCAATGAGATAATCTCCTTACATACTATATGTGGAGGTTTTTTTATGGAAAAACATCTATTAAAGTTACTTGACGTTTACAAATAAAAGGAGTGCTTATTTTATAGAAATAAGCACTCCTTTGTTTATTTCAAATTAAGAATTTCACAGCAGTCTTCAAAGAGATACAAGAGGAACCAACTGTTCGTAAAAGTTCGGTTCAGAAGGCTAATAATCAGCGAGAACAAACATAATATCCTGATATTAATCTTTAACGAAAAGTGAATGCTAGGATATGTACAAATCTTTCGACTTTGTTATAAAATGGGAATGTTGAGAAAAAATTCTTAAAGTTGTTAAGGGGAAAGGTGGAAATGCAGTATGAAGATTAAGCAGTTTATGAGTGTTTGTTTTGCAGCTATTCTTACAGTAGGTTTTGTAAGTGGTTGCGATTCATCCAAAAGCTCAACGGAAGTAAAAGAGAATAAGGTATATGGAGTTGGGGATACAGGAAAAACACAAAATATTGAGCTGAAATTAGAAAGTGCGGAATTTGTCTTACCAGGACAATTTGCGAAGCAAACAAATGACAGAGTTTTAAAGGTGAAGGTGAGTTTGAAAAATAAAGGTGATAAGGTAATTAAAATGTTGCCACAAGATTTTTCACTATACCAAAAAGATGAAAAAACGAACCTTTATTATACGTCAGATCCAAATGAGTTAAAAGGAGGAGATGTCGATAACGGGAAAAAAGTATCTGGAACCATTTATTATAATGTGAAAGATTCGTCTTCTTATGAATTGGTTTATAAAAAGTACATTATGGATCCGAAAAAAGAAAAAGAAGAGAAAATTTCATTTAAAATCCAAGGAAAAGAATTGGCGGAAAAAGCAAAAGAGCTACAAAGACCTGCTGAGGCTTTGACCGCATATTTAAATGCAGCCTTCTATGATAAAGATTCTAACAAAATTAATGATTTATCAGGCGAAGATGGTACTGCGTTTGTGAAAGAAGTAGAATCTTCTTTTAAAAGAACAAATGAAAGAATGTTTAACAATCAAATCGATGAGCAAGGGATGTTAAATTACTATAAAACTTTAAAAACAGCATTCCAAAAAAATGTGAAATTTGAAACGAAGGTAGTATCCCTAGATGGAGATAGAGCTCAAGTTGAACTAAAAGCGAAACCAATTATGTTGAACGAGTTGAAATCTAGATTTCAAAGTGAAGCGATGACAATCGCAAATCAAAATCCAAATATCACCAAAGAGGAGTTGACGAAGAAATTATTCGATTATGTAGTACAGTTAATACCAGAAGCAAGACCTGGTGATACGGAAGAAACAGTTAAAATTACTATGCTGAAACACGGAAAAAATCAATGGCGTTTAGATACAGCCTCCGCAGATCAAATTATGAAAGTATTTATTAAATAATCATAGTAAGCATTTCGTTTTAGGATGTGTGCCCCTTATAAGTCAACGTAATACCACTTAAAGGATTTGATGGTGTTATAAACGAAGTCTGTTCATTTACCGTTATTGCAAAATCTATATATGTTTTTCAAGAAAACGGTAAGCTTGAATTAAATGACGGTAAGGCAAAAGATAATATTAGGTTAGTAAAGAAAAAATAAATGTATCATGCCAAAAGGGGACTAGTAAACTATGAAACGAAACAAAGTACTATCGGTAGCAATCCCTATCATGCTATTAGCGGGATGTGGTGGGGTAGATAAAGCATCGACTGATAATAAGTCAAAAGTTGAAGCAAAACAAGAAAATAAGAAAGTAAAGCTTTCAAAAGAGGACTACCCTAACAAAGTCTATGAACTTTGTCTAGATTTTAATAGGAAGTATACAGAGCACGAACGGATACTAAACCGCCCTGCAAGAAAAAGTACCCAAGATAGTTCCTTAGAAACACTACAAAGTCAACTTGACGGTTTAATAACGGTAACTGATAAGGTCTTAAATATCGAACCTCCTAGTGAGTATGAAGATGTACATAAAAACGTAGCAGAATCAATGAATCACTTTAAAAAATCATTTGAACTCAATAAGAAAATATATGGTGCTAAAGACAAAACTACATCATCACATTTAGCGATGGTAAAAGAGTCTGATGAAGAATTGAAAAAAGCAAAAGAGTGTTGGTCAAAGTTCGAGAACGTTATTAACGATAAGAAATCAATCGGTACTAGGAAAACAGTAAGTGAAGGTGACGGTACGGTAACTGAACAAGATTTAAAAGATTTAGATAGAAAAGCCGGTATTGACATAGATGCTGTTAAGAAAAACACAACAAAAGAAGGTAAAGAGTTTGAAGGTAGTTGGGGTTTTGAAAAAGACGGTAAATTTATACCTACATTTATCTTTAAAGGTAACACATTTGAAACTTATGCAAGAGCCGAGTATCCTAGTAAAAAGAATTATGTAACAGGGACTTGGGTATACCGTAAAGACTCTTCTGAATTAATGTTAACTATTAAACAAGCATATGCAGAGGGAAAACCTATTGATTCAGAAAGACATATTATAGCATTAAAAGTCCAAAATTTTGGAGATAATAAAATGCAACTGTTTGATGGCGAGAATTTCCAAATATACCGTTTCGTAAAACAAAAATAAACGTATGAAAAGGGTTAGGTGTTGAAACCTAATCCTTTCTTAATAAGGAGGTATAGTAAACGTCAAGTAGCCCTAAAATATACTACATGAGTGGTGTATATTTTAGGGCTACTTTTTGTGTGTTATCCTTTCTTATTAATCTAGAAAGAATAACGTTTTTAACAATAATGGGTAGTAAATATTCTTAAGTTGATGGATGTGTGGTACCGCCACATGCCCATCAACCTAACAGAACAGCTTGCCCAAAAAATGATAAAAATGAACTTCGTTGCTATAAAAGACATAAAACCATAAACACTTACTTCATATTTACTTTTGTTGTGGACGATAAAAAGCATCTACCAATTGATTATACTCGCTTCTTGAAATTTCTTTATTATACAGTTTAATTAATAACTCTTTATGCGCCTTCGAAAACGCCATTTTGTCAATGAATTTTGGATACATATGATTATTCTCTCTCCGTCTGATAAATTATTATGTTGCATTTCGTCTACTACCCTTGAATATTATAATAGAATAAACAACCAATGTTTTATGAAATATTACATAAATATATAATTTATATATTTAATTAAAAAGATTAACTATAAATCTAATGAACATGCGGGTTTCCTTGTTTGTTAGTTTCATCAGCAAATACGTCAGACCTTTGAAAGGTTTTTGTAACATTTATAAAAGTAAATTGAAAGATATATATAATAAGATAAATATATCGAAAGTGATTTTATGGTTCTGTTGCAAAGTGTACTTGAGTTTCGAAAACTTTGCAACAGAGCCGCAAAAGCTATTTAGTCCTACAAATGTAGGGCTTTTTTCTTTGCAGAAATTTATAAAACACCATGGAATATTGTTTCCTAGGAGGTGTTGTAGCGCTATGTCGGATTTGGAAATTGTTTATACCGCTAAAGATGTCTATAGTCGCTTAGAAGTGAGCGACAGCACACTGAGAAAGTATGTTGAAGTCCTCCAACGAGAATCCTGTCGGGAAATGATAAATTGGATTTTGATTTATCATCTCTACTTTTATTTCTTTATATAATTTTTTTATACATTTGCAAGACTTTTGTGAGAGTTTTGTGAGCTTTAATAGATATGATGAAATCAAGTTAATTAGAGCGTAAGCTCTTAACAATATTGGATTTTTATATAGGAAACTTGGAGGAAAGCGAAAATGAAAAAATTAAAACCAGCACTTAGTGTATTAGGTAGTGTAACGATGGCACTGACTTTAGCATCTCCTGCTTTAGCAGATATAAAGCAACCAGATGCAGGAAGCACAATTGAAATGTTCAAAGAGGATGCAAATGCAAAAGAAGGAAAAGATCTTATTTATGGAACTGACGGAAAAAAGGGAACGATGTCTACTGAAAAAATTAAATTACAAAATAACGATTGGGATGAAGATGGTATTTCTAACGACTTAGAGATAAAAGGCTATAAAATTGAGTTCAATCGACAAACTGGGAAAAATGAAGCGCAGGCATGGGATCCAGAGCGAGACAAAGATAAATTAAAATTTATCACAAATCCTATGAGCGCGAATTCGGATCTAGATCCTTTTTCAGATGCATATGAAGTTCAGTATTATGGCAGTAACTCTGATACTGAGTTTAATCCAATGGTTGCAAATATACCGAATTTACAAATTGGCATAAAACGTATTGGGGTTACTCCTCTTGCGGCTATTACGGATTCAAACGGTGGGTCCATTAATCAAGGTTGGGAAAAAAGTGTATCGACACAACATTCGTTTGGTATAGGAGCAGGTGTAGAAGGTGGTGCTGAAGGTTCAGCAGCTGGTCCTGTTCCTTCTGGAAAGGCCTCAGTAAATGTAAGTTATGGATACTCGAAAACATCAACAGATACAGAAAGATATTCTTCTAATCTTGATTGGTCTACCGCAAAAACTGTTGATTCAGCAAAAGCAGCGCAAGTGAGCATACAGTTAGAATATAAAAATACAGGGACGGCGTCTGCTCAAAATGTTTCACCTCATTTTAACATTCGTTTAGGAGAAGATATTATCCATACATCAAAGGGAACACAAGAACGTTATAAAGCAAATCAGTTAAGTACAGAAAAAGGTGGAAGAAATACAACAGAAGTATTGGTAGACAGTGTAGAGAATAACCCAGATGTAAAGATTTATTTATCGTTAGATCAATTAAAAGCTGTTGAACAAGGTGCCCCTCTTTCTGTTGAAGTACTACCTACGAGTACAATGGACTTGTATATGCAGGAAGATGGAAAATATATAACTTTAGGAGATTCAGGGAAATATGAATCTGATGTAAATTCTGCTACTGCATTACTAGAGACTGATATCGGGAATAAACCGAAGTTTAGAATGTATGCACCAGACAATACTAGTAGTGATAAAAATTTAACGTTTAACGAGGTTCTTAAGCATGTTAAAGTAGATTCTACAAAGATAAATGAATTTATAGAGAATAGCGAAGGAAAACAAACTATCATTGCGAAAGATATGCTAGAAAATGTTAAAGAATCTCATGTTTCGAAAAGGACAAAAGTCGGTGTTTTCACAAAAATTCAGCAACCGGAGTTGTCACATAGTGCTTATAATCCATTTACGAAAAAGTTTTATGCATCAGTCGTGCCTGGCTTATTCGGAGCAAGTAATGAAATCTCTGCTTCTTTTGAAAATAAAAAGTCCAAACAAACACAACAAGTAACATTAGTGAAAAAAGGAAACGTATATGAGTCTAAAGAAACTGTAAGTTTGAATGATTTCAATCCAACACAACAAGTTACATTTGAAATCAATGATGCACAAAAGAAACTTCCGACACAAAAAATTTCTACAGTTGTTACATATAATAAAGAATATGAAGATTATTTGAAACTTCAATACAGCGATGAACTTATTGTAGAGGGAACTCCTTATACTATGAAATCTAATGGATATCCTGTGCAAAGTTATAAAGGAAATGATAATTGGGAATACCTTGCGGTTGCTGGGAATTACCTTAAACCAGTTAATGTAATTATTGAAAGAAAAGGGCAGCCTAAACCTGGACAACCAATCAAAAAAGGTGAAGAGGTAAACATTAAATTTCAAAATAGTGTTCATTCAGGCTATTCATATTTAAAACTTCATGATAGTTATATCCGTTTAGACCAAAAACAAAATGCAAGTACTTTTAAATTTGATCATGTAGATGCCCGTTTCGGCAGTACTTCCAATGGGGATTGGGCACTACAATCTGATGGTAACTATATAGGGTCGCATTTTAACGGTTATGTGTCATATGGTAGTAAGGATAACAATAGAGTGACTTTCGAAAAAGCTAAGTAAAGGGGAACGGTTTTGTTGCAAAGTTTAAAAAAACACCGGTAATGAACGGAACCCAAAAAGTTAGACACAAGAATGTAGGCTGATTTTGGACTTGTCAACATTTACTGGACCCTAATTTAGGTGAATATTGGTTTTGTTTCTGTAAAGTGGACATCTCTAAAAAGGCGAAGCTATCAGTGTGTTTCGATATAGAATCGGGGCACACTGATTTGTTTTTTTCTGTGATTTTTTGTTATTGTAGAATTATATATCGCTTTCAATTGTTTGAACCCATTGTTCTTTGACTTGACATTCTAAAAATTGGCTGTCTCTGTTTTTAAATGCGAAAAAAATATTCAATATAAGCATGATCCAAATCATTTCCTTATGGGAACGACTTCTTATCAGATTGTAAGCTTTTATACGGTAGGTTAGATGTATATATATTGAAAAACTGATTCAGAATGCAGAGTAGCGTCTTATATAGGCCTTTTCAAGATACAATCTTATGATTATAAAGATCTTGGACAACAGATACATCATAAAGTCGATTCTGACAGGATAAATGAATAATCTTCGTAAAAAAATCTGATTTAAAATTTCTGTTTGTATGACTAGATAAATACGACGATTTAGATTATTTATCTAGTCATATAAATAAACCAATGTTAAAATTATCATCTGGATTATATAGTATTTTTCGAATTTTTAGTTATTTAAAGACCGAAGTGTGAGATTCTGATTTAGTGATACGATCAGTTGTTACATCTTCATATCTAAATTTTATTTTCCAAACGAGTGGTTAAAAACCACCGTCTTTAGACGGTATCAACTTTAGCCTTATAAGTTTTGTTTGTTGTAACGAACTTTAGTCGGATCTTAGCCGAGCGTGATGCCACCTACTTGAGTAGGGGGATGTTTACATATTTATTAGATGAAAGCATATAAGAGAACATTTTGTATTATTGGTGAAAAGAAGAGATGATTACAGATGAAAAAAAGAATTTTAATCGTAGAAGATGAAGAAAATATTCGAGAAGTATGCAAACGGTACTTAGAAAGAGAAGGATATGAAGTATATACCGCTGTAAATGGAACAGAAGGTTGGGATTTATTTCTTACTCATCAACCAGATTTAATTATTTTAGATTTGATGATGCCGAAAAAGAAGGATGGGAATTATGCGAGGAAATTCGTCAACAATCAAATGTCCCTATTATTATGTTAACTGCCAAGGGCGAGGGAAGAGATCGAATGTTAGGCTTAACAATGGATGCAGATGATTATCTATCAAAGCCGTTTTCACCTCGTGAATTAGTATTAAGGGCTCAAATTATACTAAGAAGAGGCAACCAGATACCGATACAAGCAAAAGAATCCCTATCAGAAGTGATAGAATTTCCAGATTTAAAAATTTATCCAAAGACGAGATGTGTACTTGTTTGTGAACATGAAGTGGATTTAACAGTGAAAGAGTTTGAAGTACTTTATGTCATGGCAAAGCATCCAAAATAAGTATTTTCTCGCTCACAACTTCTTGAACTCATTTGGGGTACTGAACATGAAGGGATTACAAACACAGTCACCGTGGTAGTGAGTCGTTTACGTGACAAGCTGGAGAAGCATACGATAAAGAGTCGTTGGATTCACACGGTTTGGGGGATAGGATATCGTTTTGAACCAAATGGAGGAAGTGAAACATGAGATTACGTATTCAATTGTTACTGATGAATGTATTAAGTACCAGTATCATGGTACTGGCTATATGGTATAGTGAGACGAAAATGTTACTTGAACCGGAACAAACAAAATTATTAACAATAATTGCGGTTGTGGCATTCATGATTTCAACGTTTATTTACTGGTTAATGACACGCCCTATCATGAGATCTATCAAAAATTTAATGGCATTAACGAAACAATTTAGTGATAGACAATTTGAAACAATGTATATAATTGGAAAAGAACCACAGGAGTTTAAAGAATTAGCAACAGCCTTTCAACAGATGGCAAAAAAGTTAGAAGAAGGGTTTACTAAGTTAGAAGAAGGGGAAAAAGCACGTAAAGAGCTGATTACGAATATTTCACACGACTTACGCACGCCTATGGCTAGCATGCAATTAATGATAGAAGCAATACAAGATGACCTCATTGAAGATCCTGAAATGAAAAAGCAGTACTTAGCGACGACCTTAAAAGAAATAAAACGATTAAGTGGATTAATTAATGACTTATTTGATCTTTCAAAGTTAGAACTTGGACAAGTAGATTTTTATCCAAGTTTCACACATATGGACAAAGTCCTATTAGATGTACTTG
Source organism: Bacillus sp. DHT2 (assembly GCF_026241455.1). NCBI lineage: Bacteria > Bacillati > Bacillota > Bacilli > Caryophanales > Bacillaceae > Bacillus > Bacillus sp. DHT2. The sequence continues at coordinate 174,723 of NZ_JAPHWH010000003.1, read as the reverse complement.
AGTCATACTCTGTCTTATCAGCAAACAAACAGATTGATTTACAATTGCATGTTCCTGATACATTACCTCGACTTTTAATCATGCCATGTAAAATAGCACGAGTTATCAGTAATTTGTTAGATAATGCGATTCGGTATTCTCCTGTCTCCGGAACAATTGAGTTGATTGTAGAGGAAAATAAGCAGAAGCAACAAGTCCAATTCATTTTGCGTGATGAAGGAGAAGGAATTACTCCAAATGACCAATTACGTGTATTTGAACGCTTTTTTAGAACAGATCAATCCAGAAGTTCACAATCTGGAGGATCCGGTCTCGGACTCGCCATTACAAAATCATTAATTGAAATGCACAACGGAGAAATTGGTGTGAGAAATCGCTCAGATGGAAAACAGGGAAGTGAATTTTGGTTTACTCTTCCCATCACATCAGAAAAAAATAAGACTGCTGAAAGATCTGTGTAATATTTATATTATAGAAATAAAAGGTCTCCTGTAACGTACCACTAAACAGTGTGTTACAGGAGGTCTTTTACTTGATAAAAATAAAATATGTATTTTTAAATATCTGTGCAGTTTTGTTTTTCTTTCCCCCTACTTCTTCTTTGTTATATAAAATCTACACAATAAACGTGAAATTGAACAAATTAGATGCTTTAAAAAATTTCACACTTATTCTAGGTACTATACTTTCAGAGTCGAAATGTTTTAAACAAATGTTCGTTTAATGTCCTCACAATTGATGCTACATCATATAAGTAAAAAAGAGATAAGAACACTTTTATTAAGTGCATTATCTCTTTTCGAATATGTATTTCATATCCCATGTAAATTTACCACATATTTCAATGGGACTTACAGATTGCTCTTCAATAATAATTACATCTTATTTTTGTAAAAAATATACAAATTTAACTTTTCTCAAAATACATTATAGAAATAGCTGTACTTTGTTTGTGTTAAAAAATTATAGTTATCTTTACCTATCATCACATATTTTTATAACTTCTATAAACTGAATGTAAATATAGTTAATTAGGTAAGAATTTTATATATACACATTTATAGGTGTTTTGGATACAATTATCATTTTCCCTTTTCGCAATTATATCTTTAAATGAAATGCATGTAATCTGCATTTCATCTTTATATAACGGATATATATTATTAATATATCCAATGGGATGTGAAAAAGTATACGAGGAGAAAAATAAAAAAGAAAATTTCATCAATCCATGCGATGGCGCTATTAACAGTAGAATATTCGGTAACAAGTGCGTTTCCTGGAACAATGACACCACATTGAAAAAAGGAGTTGGTATGTTTGTAAGTGATAGTACTACAGCTCCTTCTGAAAGTGGTCATACTGTACGAAGTGGACAGCGTGATACAGTTTTTACAGAGCTAGGAGAGGTGATAGAGAAAGTACGCCCCAAACTGAACATTCTCCAGTATTTATTCTTTTAGAAATGGTATATAAACAGAACGTATCTAAACATACGAGGAATCAATTGTTAAAACTACCATCTGGATTATAGAATCGCTTTTAATAATTTTTAGTGAATAGAAGACCAAAGTGCTGGCTTCTAACCTAACAATACTATCAGTGATAACAGCTGTATATCTAAGTTTCATAGATTTATTAGATGAAAGCAGATAAAAGAAACATTTCTTTTGTGATTGATGAAAAAGAAGAGAGGATTATATATGAAACAAAGAATTTTAATCATAGAAGATGAAGAAAATATTCGAGAAGTATGCAAACGATACTTAGAAAGAGAAGGATATGAAGTATACACAGCTATGAATGAAATGGAAGGCTGGGATTTATTTCTTACTCATCAACCAGATTTAATTCTTTTAGATCTGATGATGCCGAAAAAAGATGGCTGGGAATTATGCGAGGAAATTCGTCAACAATCAAATGTCCCTATAATTATGTTAACTGCTAAAGGCGAGGAAAGAGATCGAATTTTAGGCTTAACAATTGGTGCGGATGATTATGTAACAAAGCCGTTTTCACCTCGTGAATTAGTATTAAGGGTTCAAATTATACTAAAGAGAGGTAATCAGATACCGATACAAGAAAAAGAATTCCTATCAGAAGTGATAGAATTTCCGGATTTAAAAATTTATCCAAAGACGAGATGTGTACTTGTTTGTGAAAATAAAGTGGAGTTAACAGTGAAAGAGTTTGAGGTACTTTATGTCATGGCAAAGCATCCAAAACAAGTATTTTCTCGTTCGCAACTTCTTGAACTCATTTGGGATTTTGAATATGACGGGGATACACACACGGTAACCGTGTTAGTGAGTCGTTTACGTGAGAAGCTGGAGAAACATACGATAAAGAATCGTTGGATTCATACGGTTTGGGGGATAGGGTATCACTTTGAACCAAATGAAGGAAATGAAATTACGCGTATTTGAACGTTTTTTTAGAACAGGTCAATCCAGAAGTTCACAATCTGGAGGATTCGGTCTCGGACTCGCCATTACAAAATCATTAATTGAAATGCACAACGGAGAAAGTGGTGTGAAAGATCGCTCAGATGGGAAACAGGGAAGTGAATTTTGGTTTACTCTTCCCATCACACCAGAAAAAACTAACAACTTATCGAATTTCATTATTAAAGAAAAGACACTCATTTGGATGTCTTTTCTTTATGAAAAAATCCCTACACAATGTGCTGGGACCAGGAGCGACTGTATCGTATCTTTATCTTAGTACATACACCCTCCACTAGCAAAACTGTATCACGCCATTTTTGTAAATTAAAAAACAAATTATTTAACACCACTTAAATAATGCCCACTAACACATAACCACTTCAAACATTATCAACCTCTACCAAAAGACACCAAAAAATTATCAATGATAATCACTTCATCTGTTTAATTTTCTATAGAAAAACGGGCGGAAATCCCATCGATATGAGAAAAACAGACATACACGTTAATGAATGTATATTGTGTCTCCTTTTGTAGATAACAATCTTTAAAACAAATGCATGTTATCTGCATCTAATCTTTATATAAAACTTATACCATATAAATATACCCAGAAGGTATTACAGAATTTATAGGGATCTACCATTTTGAAAAAAACATGCTAAAAGTTTTTGAGTCATTTTAACCGTGTTTTAAGTAAATTGTGTTGTGTTGGTGACCGATTTCAATAGTTTTTCTCCATATAATGCAACACAAATGACATTGTATTGCACTACATGCTCTTAGCGTTGTTAAAATTACTTGTTTTAATGTCGAAATTTGCTTAATTCTGATTTGCGGTCTGTGCCCATTATAGATGGTTCAAGAAGGAGGAATTTTATCAATTTACCGTCTGCATTTATATTTGTAAGAGTTTTGTAACGCTCACGATATTATTTTTATTTTAAAAAAATCTATTAAATTGTAAACATATTATCAAAAGCAAGTTGATCCAAAGGGGATTTTTTTATGAACAAAAAAATGATTATATTTCCTATACTGATTTTTATATGTATTACATCGGTCTATTTTTTATTCAGTCCAAGAGTAAAAGGAACAATGTATGAAGATACATTATCGAAAAAAGTTATCGTCATAGATCCAGGACATGGAGGAAATGATCCTGGATCTATTGGATCAAAAGGAACAAAAGAAAAAGATATAACTCTCAAAACAGCTAAAAACATTCAACAAAAGCTCGTGGGAAAAGGAATGACTGTAATTTTAACGCGTGAAGATGATACGTTTGTACCACTAAAAAATCGCGTAGCTATTGCTCACAATAAATCAGCTGATCTCTTTCTTAGCATTCATTATGACGGTTTCACAACTAATGATGTAAAAGGAGTAACAACATACTATTACAAGGGATTAAAAGAACAAGCATTGGCAGAAACGATACACGAACATTTATTCAAACATATACAGGCAAAAAATAGAGGTGTAAAATCTGGCGATTACTATGTTTTACGAGAAAATCAACAACCATCAATTTTACTTGAGCTAGGTTATATTACAAACCCAGAAGATGAGGAACGAATGAATTCACAACAATTCCAAGCAGATGTAGCCTCTGGAATTGTTAATGGTGTTATAGAATATTTTAAAAAATAGTAGTCTAGTTAAATTAGACTACTAAACCAAAAATAAAATTCAGTATATAATTAAAAATTTCAATTTTACTGAATAAATTTATTCAGTAGAAAATATATAACTAAAGGTTACTAGAAAGGACATACTAGAATGTTTACAAAAGGACTAAAAATAACGTTGATTATATCAATAGTTGCTTGTATCACACTAGGAATTTTTATGTTTCAATTCTTCACTTCACCTGCCAAAGGGGTAATGAACCAAGAAAATAGTGTTCAACTGGCAAGTGAGCAAACAAAAGGAGAAATGAAAAAAACAGCCCCCGATAAATATAATGGTCAGGTTCGGAAAGTAGCATACTTAACATTCGATGATGGACCAAGTCAATTTCAAAAAGAAATCTTAGATATTTTAAAGAGTAATAATATAAAAGGAACTTTCTTTATGATTGGTGGAAATATCCCAGCTCATAAAGAAAGCGTAAAACGCTTAGTAAATGAAGGTCACTATCCAGGTGTTCATAGTATGACACACGATAATAAAAAGCTGTATATCCAAGGCAAATTTGTTGAAGAAATGCAACAAGCGCAAAATATCATGAAAGAAGTAACTGGAATTCATCCAAATCTTGTTCGTTGTCCATATGGGAGTATGCCCGGACTTACACAGGCATTAAGAGACAAAATGGTAAATGTCGGTATGAAAGAGTGGGATTGGACAATAGATTCTTCAGATTGGAGGTTCCCAGGAAATCCAGATGCTGTGGTTCAAACAACAATTTCTCAGGTTAGCGAAAATCGCGAAGTAATTTTACTGCATGAAAAATCACAGACAGTGCAGGCGTTGCAAGGAATTATTGATGATCTTCGTAGTAAAGGTTATGAATTTGAAGTATATGATGAAGCTTCTCATTTCCCATTAAATTTTCAGAAGGATAATCGCATCTAAGTAGGAGGAAGTGCAGATGATATATAGAAACCTGGCATTTATAACAGCGATATCAGTAACCTTGCTGTCAGGCTGTTTAGGAGCAAAACCAGAAGAAAAATTATATGTAGCATTTGAAAATGCTACAAAACAAGAAAAGACACTATCCGAAGATACAAAAAAGTTAGCAACATTAGAAAAGCAAGGACTAGAGTTATATAATCAAATTACACTTGAAGGAAAAGAAAATAATCAAGTAGTGAAGGGAAAATTAGATCAGGCTGTAACAAACATACATGATCGTAAAAAAGTATTAGAGAAAGGGAAAGCTACCTTAGAAAATGCACAAAATGAAGTGAAGTCTGTTGATAACTATATAAAGAAATTAGAAGATAAGAAATTACAAGAACAGGCTGAAAAAGTTCAAGATATGTATAAAAATCGTGCTGAATCTTTCAAGAAATTGCATGATGACTATGAAAAATCATTACAATTAGAACAAGAATTGTACAAAATGCTACAAGCAAAAGATGAAAAACTTAAATCAATTACTGAGAAAGTAAAAATGATCAATCAGTCTTATGAACAAATTCATTCAGATCAGGATAGATTTAATAAATACACGAATGAGTATAATCAGAACAAATTAGCATTTTATAAACAAGCAAATATTAAAGTTAAAGAAATTAAAAAATAAAACGATTGTAAAAAACGTCATATTTTGTGAAAGTTTTTTATAATTCTCCCCCAAAAAAAGCCAAATTCTTGATAATCAAGAGCAATTTGGCTTTTTGTGTGCAGAGTAGTCATTTTAATTAGATTCAGGATATGAAGTATCAGAAGGAATAGATGGGAAAGACAGTGAAGTACCCACCACTTAAATTCTAACGAATTAAATCCAAGAGTGTTATAATCATTGTTCGAGCAGTTTGTAAATTGGAGGATAAAGTATGAAAAGAGGGATTGTATTAAAATTATTTATGTTAACAACAGCGTTATGTATGTTGATCTTGGCAACTATTTTTGCTGGACAAACCATATTCTTTAAACAATTTTATGCCAATAAAAAAGTGGATGATATCAAAACAAACATGAAATCTTTTGAAACAGATTATTTAAATAGAGGAGGAAATTCACAAGCCATTCAAAAGTTAGAACAAGATTTCTATCGAGAACATAATACATGGATTACAACATTAGATAGTAATGGGAATTTAAAGAATGTAAATGATTTTTATATAGAAGTAAAATTAGATCAGTCTAAAAATAAAGAAACTCAATTCGCTAATTCTACAATTACCATACCACTGTATAATTTCAAGGTTGCGGACGATCATGCGAGGAATATTGCAAATGAAATATTTCCTTTAGGAGAAACAGTTACTTTGCAAGGTATAGAAAAAAATGCTACATTCATTCCTTTTTCTGCATTCTTCAAAACAGCAACTCCAAATTTGATAAATCTGGCATTAGAAAAAAAAATAAATGAAATTGGACAAAAACTTAAAAATAAATCTACATCTAAAGATTTCTCTAAAAAAGAAGCCGATGAATATAAAAGAGCATTTGAAGAAGAACTACCTTTAAGATATCTAGAAGGGAAAATTACAAAGGTTCAACTTTCGGGTGGGAATGAACAATCGAATTTTGCTTATACAAATAACTTGTTTATGGAAAGGATACAAGAGTTTCAGGCAGACCTATTACTAAATAAAAAGAACACTAACAATGATGCATTACAAGAAATAGATTATGAGCAGAATGATATTAAATATAAGCTTATAATAAAACCCATAAAGGATAAAAGCGGTGCAATAACATACATTTTCTCAATGACTTCGTTGCAGCCAGTTGATGAAGCTGTACAAATGATAAAAGAGTATTATGTCTATATTATTATGTTTGTGCTGCTTCTTATTTTTCTAGCTTCTTTTTACTATTCAAAAAAGATTGCAAGGCCCTTATTACAAATAAATAAGACAACCAAGAAAATTGCAAACTTAGATTTCTCGGAAAGGGTTCCAGTCATGTCAAAAGATGAAATTGGTGATTTATCTCAAAATATTAATTTACTTTCAAATACATTACATTCACATATTGAGCAGTTACAGCGAGACATAGAGAAAGAAAAACAATTGGAACATACAAGAAAAGAATTTATTTCAGGAGTATCGCATGAGTTAAAGACTCCTCTAAGTATTATGAAAAGTTGTATTTCTATTTTAAAAGATGGTGTTGCAAGTCATAAGAAGGAGTATTACTTTAAGGCAATGGAAAAAGAAGTAGATAAGATGGATATGTTAATTGTGGACATGCTTGAGTTAGCAAAATTTGAATCTGGTACGTATAAAATGCAGATGGATGTTTTTTATATTGACCAAGCCATTCAGCATATCTGTGAACAATTATCTTTGGAGATAACAAAAAAGCAATTAAGTATTCACACACATCTTTCTACAATTGAAGTCATTGCAAATTACCATCGTATAGAACAAGTACTCACAAATTTTATCACGAATGCTATTCGTTATACGCCAGAAAAAGAGGATATTATTATTTCTATAATAGATGAGCCAAGTCGCATAAAAGTTTGTATCGAAAATAAAGGGACCCATATTGAAGAAGATCAATTAGATAAGATTTGGGATCGTTTTTACCGAGTTGATACAGCTCGTAAACGCTCACAAGGTGGAACAGGTCTTGGACTTGCCATTTCAAAAAATATTTTAGAACTTCATGGAGCAGAGTATGGAGTACACAATACAGTTGATGGCGTGTTGTTTTATTTCTATTTACAGAAAAAAGTGTAGAACGGAGGTTCTACACTTTTTTTCATTTATTTTGATAGTATCTTTACCTTTTCTTTAACGTAAAGAGAATAGGTTGATTTGTATCTAAATGTATAAAATTCCCGAAATAATATGGTGCGTTCTGTTGCAAAAAGATACAATTTTATTTAATACGTAGTTGTGTTTCGGTATCAAAGAAATGTACTTTGTCCATATCAAATACAAGTTGCATAGCCTCTCCTGTTTGATAATCATTACGCGTATCTAAACGTGCAATAAAGGATTGATTGTGTAACGTAGCATAGATCATCGATTCGGCTCCAAGCAATTCTGCAACTTCAATTTTTATATTTATAATATAATCAGGCAATGTTTCTAGCATACTTGGATTATCATAGATATGTTCCGGGCGAATGCCAAGAATTATGTTTTTATTTTCATAACCTTGTTCACGTAGTGCTTCTAATTTTTTTTCTGGAATACTCAGTTTGATATGACCTAAAATAAAATTTCCATTTTCCACTTTTCCCGTAAAGAAGTTCATGGCTGGTGAACCAATAAATCCACCAACAAATACGTTTTCGGGATATTCATAGACTTCTTTTGGTGTACCAACCTGTTGTATCCGTCCATCTTTCATAACCACAAGGCGCGTTGCCATTGTCATAGCCTCAGTTTGGTCATGCGTAACATAAATGGTTGTTGTTTGTAAGCGATGATGCAGTTTTGAAATTTCAGAGCGCATGGTAACACGTAGTTTTGCATCTAGATTTGATAATGGCTCATCCATTAAAAATACTTTTGCATCACGGACAATGGCACGCCCTAAAGCAACACGTTGTCTTTGACCACCGGATAACGCGTTTGGCTTCCGTTTTAAAAGTTCTTCTAATCCAAGAACTCTTGCTGCGTTTTGAACACGACGCTCAATTTCATCTTTTGGTAACTTACGAATTTTTAAACCAAATGCCATATTATCATACACGGTCATATGAGGATAGAGGGCATAATTTTGGAATACCATTGCGATGTCACGGTCCTTTGGTGGTATGTCATTCACATATTTTTCATCAATGTATAAATCTCCTTGTGAAATCCCCTCTAATCCGGCAATCATACGTAAAGTGGTCGACTTACCACATCCAGAAGGACCAACAAACACTATAAATTCTTTATCTTGAATATGAAGATTAAAATTCTCCACCGCTGCTACTTGATTGTCATATATTTTATAAATATTTTTTAATACTACCTCTGTCATGTTGTTACCTCCTGCAATAAAAAGCTATATATGTTTTTATCATTTTTGTTTTCCTTGTATGTTTAAAGATATAGTATGAATTCAAAATTCCCGTATTCATGCTCAACCTCACACACTTTTTCCATCTATTCGAACGAACAATAATACTTTAGAAACTCTATTGTATAGATTTAGGGGACCAGTCTGTATTTCAAGCCATAAGACAAGTATAGGAAACCAAAAAAATCCCTTGGGCTCAAAAGTAGAATAAGAGAAACCGCCGTCTAATTTTGTGCAGTTTCTCTTATTCATCGTGGATTTATATGAAACAATGGTCCTATTGTAACCATATATGGCACGGTTTATTGGGCATGTCGTCTTATTGAGTAACTGAATAGTTACATTTATTTTTTGTTAGCTTCATTCTGGCTAATCGCTTCCATAGAAAATGTTATAAAACGAGAAACTTGTAATGAATTTACTTCTTTCCCCGGCTTCTCAATAGGTTGAACTCGAACCAAATATATATCCTTTTCTTCAAAAGTAGGTTTAATAAGGAAAGTTTCTTTTAACATTTCAACTTGATAAAAATCCTTCTTCAGTGGATCTTTTGCACTTGGATCTGGTTTGATTACTTTTCTATCTTTTTTAATGTCTAGTCCTTTTTGCCCTATAGCTTGGTTCCATACTGTAAACTCCGGTTCCGCAACCTCATCTAGATACGCTAGGATTTCTTCATCACTAATTTCTTGTTTTTTTGCTACTTTACTTTGTAGTTTTTTTGCTACAGTTGTTTTTACATCTTTTCTAAACTCCGGCACTTTCTCTTTCAGTTTTGCATAGAAATCATCCGTTTCATTTGCTTCTTTTTTGAACTCTTCAAGAGTATAAAGACCCTTATTTCCTACAAATATTCCTTTAAATAAAACCTCTTTATTATCTGGTTTCACATAAAACTCCCAACCGCCTAATACCTTTCCTTCAAAATGCACTTTATAATATTCTTTCTCCTTATTATCCGTTGAATTTAGATTGGGTTTTGTAACTTCTGCTGTTAATGAAACCGTGTATTCTTTGTCTTTTTGATAATATGATTTTATCTCAGGGACCGTATTAAACAATACATCAACAATTTCTTGATCTTCTTTTGAAAGTGTATCTTCTATAGAAAGTTTAGTTTCCTCAACAGATGCTTCTTTAGAAGCTGATTCCATTTTTTCTGCACTCTTTTTTTGATCAACAGTTTTCACTGGACTCTCATCACTGTTGTTACTACATGCCACCATACCAGTTAGCAATATGCTACTACATAACATCAGAATCATTTTATTCCTCTTCAATTCTAATCCCCACTTTGCTAGTTATTTTCACTTTAATTGCTACTACCTGTCGTGAATTATATATAGTTTATTCGTTTATATATGTCGTCACTCGATTTTGGATTAGTGCTGCTACATCCTTAGCTGATTTTTGACCACTAAAGTATGACTTGGACTCCTCAGCAATAATGGATTCAATTTTAGTACTTTGTGGGCTCTGAACGCTTATTTCAGCAACCATTTTCTCTAATCCTTGTATATCGCTCTCAGTAACGTTTATCAGAGTACCATCTGGACCCTCAATTCCCTTTTTTTCCTTCAGTGTTTTGATTTGTTTCTCGAATGCAGTTTTATTAATTGGAAATACATTACCTGTTGCATGGGCCCCCTGGCCCTCCTCAGACATTAAAAACTTAAGAAAATTCCAAGCTTCCTTTTTAACCGGAGATTTCGCATTTATACCTACTGTTGTGTTCGGTGTAAAAGCAACTCCCTTTTTTTGTCCAGCTATATGTGGTTTTTGATACATTTTTGACTCTGTTATACCCAAGCTATATCCAAAACTGAAATATTCTTCTACCGACATGATTGGTGCTGGGACAAAATATGCTTCTCCTAAAGCCACAGAATCTGCAGTGACTATTTTCTGTTCATACATCTTCTTTACGTCTTCCAGCATCTGTACAAATAAATCAGACTGGAACTTTGCTTGTCCACTTGCTTTATCTACTAACTTACTGTAATGATCTTGCACCAGAAATTGCAGCATTTGTTCCGGAGGAGTATTTCCAATAACATGTGTATGTGTTCCTTTGCTTGCTAATTCTTTTCCAATGCTTGTGAACTCACTCCAAGTCCACTCTTTGTCATTCACTTTTACTCCAGATTGTTGTATCGCTTTATCATCCCCAAGCAGTCCACTCAACCAAAAATATAATGGAATACCATAAAGTTTTTCACCTGTTTTCGAATTATCTAAAATGCTATTAAAATATTGATTTTTATCAAAAGATTTATCCTGTTCCATCATTTTACTTAAGTCTGTAAGCAAGCCTTTCTTCCCATACTTGTCCGCAGGCAAACCGTCTAGTACAATCACATCGGATCCTTTACCCGATAAAAATTCTGTATTCACCTTACTAATGATTTTCTCAGCAGAGGTCTCGTCTGTCTTTGATGCTTCTGTCTTTGATCCATCTTCCGGAAAAGCACCTTTTATCTGGATGTCAATTTTAGGATTCTTTTGTTCATATAGCTTCTCTGCCTGTTTTAGGGATTTAGTATCACCTAAAGTCGACACTTCGACTATCGTTTTTCCATCTTTTGTTTTTCTCTCTCCTTTACTATCATTATTTCCGCAACCTGCCACGAAGCTGATTGATAGACTTGCTACTAGCATCATACAAACCTTTTTCATTTTAAATTCGCTCCTTATTTTTGTTATTTTATCTTTACTCGTTCTCCTTTTTTCAAAGGTTCACTGGTTTGTAAAACAATTTGATCTTTCTCATATACTCCTTCTAACACGACTGTTTCTTGTCCGTTGGATTCACCAACAGTAATAGGAGACTCTTCTATATAAAAGGCATTACCTAAAGGGCCTTTTTTTTCTTCTATTGTATAGACAAATGTTCTCTGTCCTTCCTTCTTAATCACCTTATTTGGTATAACCACGCCTTTAGCCAATTGTTTAGTCAGTGTAGCTTCTACCTGCTCCCCTTTTTTCAGTTCTTCTCCTTGTACTTTTACAAGAATACGTTTCTGTGGTTGTGGAGTTGCTGATGTTTGTTGAAATTGCTGTTCATCTTTTGGTTCACCTTTTTGTTCACCTTTTTGTTCATCCTTTTGTTCATCTTGCTGTTTACCTTGTTCTTCTGGTCTCTGATTTTCATTGCTTTCTATATTTTTAATCTCTATAAGTTCACCTTCTAAGGATTTAGCATTTCCTTTCAAATTTATCTTTTCCCCAACCTTCAAGTGCGTGGCTAAATCAGCAGGTACTTGTACTTCAACCTTAAAGCCTTTACTCTCATCAGAGAGAATTACATCACCTTCATCTCTCGTAGAAAGCTGATCCTTCTTTGCATTTATTTTTGTAACAACTCCATCGAAAGGAGCGATCAGCTTCTTGCTCATTTCTAATTCTTCTTTTAAACTTTTAATTTTTCTTTCTTGCGTACTAATCTCAATTTTTTTGCTCTCCACAGCTGTTTTGAGACTTTGTAAACTTGTCTCACTTATCCTCCCATTGGGTTGACTATTTGAGTTGTTTTCTTGCTGATTATTTGGTTGATCATTTGATTTGTTTTCTTGTTGATTTTTTTTTGCTTCATTATAATTTGCTTGAGCGTCATTCAGTGCTAACTTTTGAATTTGAAGAGTTGCTTCTTCATCAAGAATTACTTGTTCACTCTTTTTACTATCGTATGTCACTAATAATTGATTTTTTTTGACACGGTCTCCTTCTTTTACATGTACCTCTTTCACTTTCGCCTCTATGCTACTATTACTTAACTTTGCTTCTTCTTGTGGCTGTAATTCGCCATTACCTGTAAACGTTTGTTTAAGCTCACTATTTTTTGGCTTCTCTGTAATAACCTTTGGCAAATTCCAATTCGCTAACGTATTGCTAAAGAGTGTAAGGATAATTAAAAGCCCTATAAATACACTGGAAATGATTTTAATATTTCGTTTTTTCCTTGTGACGTCTTGTTCCGTTCTATATTCCATTGTGTCCCCTCCTAAAATCTTTCCGAAGGAATGTTTACATTGTAATTCTTCATTATTCCTTCACACCTGATAACTGAATTCCCTTAATAAAATAGGACTGCGCATATAAAAATAAAAGTATCATTGGGGTCATATACAGAATAGAAGCAGAAAACCCAACCCCACGTGCCTCTTTGTTAATTTTTGATAAATAGAGCGATAATGGATGTTTGGATTCATCATTCAGAAAAATAAGCGGCTGTTCGATCATATTCCAATAATCCGCAAATAATAAGACAATAAGAGCAGCAATTCCAGGACGAATAAGAGGAAGAATAATCTTAAAAAAGATTGTAATATGGCCAGCTCCATCCATCTTAGCTGCCTCTATATACGCATCCGGGATATGCAACATGAACTGTCGGAGCATAAATACACCGAATGCCCCAAAGATTCCTGGAAGAATAATAGACGCTATACTGTTCAAAATTCCAAGTTTATCCGCCATGATATAATTTGGTACGAGCGTAACTTGGAATGGCATGAGCATCGTCAAAAGATAAACGATAAACAACTTGTCTCTTCCTCGAAATTGAATCTTAGCAAAGACATAGGCTGCAAACGATGCAACGATTACTTGACCTACTATTATTGGTACAACCATGAATACTGAATTCCAAAACATTTTTAAGAATGTCGGATTTTTCACTAATACTGTTCCATACTGTTCAAATGACACTAAATCTGGGATTAATTTTAAATTAATGAAAGGTGTATCCTTTTTCACTTCTCCAATAGAATCATAATTGGATCCAATCTCATGCTCAGTCATGAATGAATTGGTCAAGGTAAATACGATTGGAAATAGCATCATGACCGCTAATATTGTCAAAAATAGCGTTAAAATCCATTTACGAAATACATTTTCTTTTTTCATCTGCTTTTCCCACCTAATTCATAAACTTTCGAAAACGACGTTCTATTGCAAACAATACGAATACAAGGATAGAAATAACCGCCACCATCAACGTGGCAGCCGCTGTCAACTTTTGAATATCAAGCGACACGAACATATTGTTCATATAATGCTGCATCATGTACATACTGTCATGTGGTATACTTCCAGCAATCAAGTATGCTTCTCGAAAGACTTTAAACGAATTGATAATCGACATTAATATGACAAAGAACATTGTTGGTGTTAAATAAATGAGTGTAATATTTAAAAATGTATGCATACGACCTGCACCTTCAATTTCTGCAGTTTCGTAATACTCTTTTGGGATATTTTGTAAAGCTGCTAAGAATAAAATAATGTTGTACCCGATATTTTTCCATAGATATACAATTGATAAGACAATAATTGCCCAATTTGATTTCATCCAATCAATTCGTTCAAACCCCATATTGTGCATCCATACGTTAAACGTACCGTTCCAATCGAATAAAATCTGCCAGAGCATAACAATGGAAGCGACAGGAACGACAAGTGGTAATACAAACGCGCTTCGTAACCAATTTTGAATATATACATTTTGATTCAAACAAAGTGCCAGTAATAAGGAGATAATGATGATGAGAGGTACACTCACTGCGGTAAACCAAAACGTATTCGTTGCTGCTTTGAGAAAAGAAGCACTACCTAGCAGTTCTTTATAATTGGCTAAACCGACAAAAGAACCATCAGTAGTACCGTCCATTAACGAATAAATCATTCCCATTACAAATGGAATCAGATAAAAAATTGAAAAACCAATTGTACTTGGTAGAAGGAACAATAATGCTATACTTGTATCCTTTTGCATAAAATCCCGAAATTTTGTTGGGGATTTTTTTTTATCTTGAAGTTTATTCAAGGATCGATGGTCGCGATCCAAAAAAACATTCCCAATATATGATCGACTTTTGTTTATTTTCATTCGTGGATCCCTCTTTTTTATGAGTCTATTTTCATAAATACATCTTACAATTATGTAGTTTAGTGGACACAGATGCAGATGAAATGCAGATAAAATAAAGAAATGAGGGATTTTAGTTCCGATGTTCATAAAGCGGAATAAAAAAATGAAGGTTCCCCTTCCTTGCTTAGAATCATAAGGTGAAATCGAAAAGATAATAGATAAGCTTTATCAACTTTAGATAGGCTGGTGGGTGGTTCTGTTGTAAAGGTCATGAATGGTTTCAATGCTTTTTATTGTATAAGGGGTATGGCGAAGGTTTAAAAGTAAGTAGAAAAATGAAAAAAATAGTAAAATACAAGCAGACCAAATTTAGAAAAAGATAGACTCTCAATTGCATTACCTATGTATGATAGTCAGAAATCCTACATTAAAGAAATAGTTGAAGGAACTGGAATCCCTTAATATTCTTTATATAGAACGATTAATCATCCGAAACTTGAAAAAACACAGATGTGAATACCTCTGTGTTTTTTACTTTGCGTTCTACAGCAAGAACTTTGTCACTAAGCCGACAGGGAACTAGTTAATTTATGTTCAAATGTACGATTTTCTTTTTTCGTTTTGATGACACTTTAAAATATTAGCTTGATGGCTATGTGATGGTACGCCAAATAGTGTAGTTAACAGTCTTTTATATGTTGTGTAACTCAAAATAAAATGTTTATAAACTTAAGACTACCAAGGTATTTAGAGTTCGAGGCAGTTACACAAAATATAAGATATGAGTAAGTAAAGGAAAGAATTTTATGTTTTTCAAATTCCTAAAAGAGTTCTATAGATCAATAAAATATGTTTTTTTGAAATTGTCACTTTTCTGTAACATAAGTGATTTATTTTATATAGGTAACTAACATAGAAAGAGGGAGAAGTTATGAAAAAAATCATACCGATAGTTGCATTAATGGGCATACTAAGTTTAGGGATGCAAGAAATGAATGTGAAAGCTGAGACATACAAATGTGCAGATTCCAAAATGGATTTTTGGAATTCTAAAAGAACAGGTACTAATTTTATGAATAGCACTTCATTACCTGAGAATTACAAGAGTGCAAAGGAGGCTCATATTGAATATGTTCGTTTAGCACCTGATAAATGGGCAAAAGATAAAGCTTTCTTCTCTGGTGACAAACCAGATACACCAGGAAAAGATTTTCTTATCGGTAATGCAGATAACTATCAAGGATTAGTGAAAGAGGATGTAGCAAAATTAAAAACAGATTTAGATGCTGCACAATCACAAGGGATTAAAGTTGTACTTACAATGCTTTCATTACCTGGTGACCGTTGGCGCCAATTTAATAATAATCAGAATGATGATAGAATCTGGGAGGAAGAGAAATATCAAGAACAAGCAAGCCAATTTTGGAAGGACCTTGCTCTTGAATTAAAGGATCATCCTGCTGTGGTTGGCTACAATATTATAAATGAGCCACACCCAGAAACATCTAAGAAAAATAGATATAATGATTTTTGGACGGAAGATTATGAGAAATGGTATTCAAAAGTGAAGGGGACCCCAGCAGATTTAAATAAATTTTATCAAAAAGTTGTTACTTCAATTCGTGAAGTAGATAAAGAAACACCCATTATTTTAGATTCAGGCCTATATGCCACACCTTGGGCTTTTAAATATCTTAAACCAGTTAAAGATAAGAAGACATTGTATGCATTTCATATGTATGAGCCATATCAATTAACAAGTCAGCGTGAAAATCAAAATAAAGAGTATCAATATCCTGGAATTGTAAAAGTAGGAGATGTAGAAAAACCTATGATGTGGGATAAAGATGGATTAAATAAATTCTTACAGCCTGTGCAAAATTGGTCTAAGAAAAATCATGTACCATCTAATCGAATCATTGCTGAGGAATTTGGAATTAACCGTACTGTTCCTGGAGCACCTCAATACATGCAGGACTTAATTTCTATATTCAATCAGAAAGGGTGGCACAAATCATTCTATGCATTCCGTGAAGATACTTGGACAGGAATGAATTATGAATTAGGAACAGGAAAAATAAAATGGGATGAAGAGGGTAAACCAATACGTCAAGATAATCCACTTTGGGATGTAATTAAAAATGATTTACAATCTCATAAGAAGTAAATTATTACTAAGTAATATAGTATGTTAGGAACTTGACAGATATATTATCCGTGTTTGAGCATCTGATCTATTAGGATTAGATGCTCTTTCTTTTTGTATAAGCTATAAGAGCTCATCACTATATCATTTCGTAAAAAACGAGATCATCAAGCTTCTTATGCCTTTATGAGGTCCCGCCAAACGTCCATCAAGTTAAGGTTTTAATGTACCCCCTAAATGAACATTTTCTTTTTCTACAGGTAGTTACTTTGAGAAGTCAGCTCATTTTTTCGTTTTGGGGATGTTTACTTTTCTTAAGTTGATAGATATGGAGTACCCCCCTAGGTTAAATAAATTTCGACTTAGAAACAAGTGATTTTAACAACGTTAGGAGTGTTTCATGCAGCACAATGTCATTTATGTTGTATCGCAAGAAGAAAAATTACATTAGAAAAGAGCCGGAATTCACCCTGTTAAGAGTAAACCTTTAATATTTAAAGGACGAAAAAAAGAAACATAGAAGTGAAAAACCTCTGTGTTTCTTTTTGATTCATATATTTATTGGAAAATACTTTGAACTTTCCGGCACAGATGCTCCTTCTACCCTATTATAGGAGCTATTTTGAACGTAAGTAATTTGTAAGGAATGGGTAAGAAAAAAGAGATTTTTATTGTATATGATAAAAATATAACGAGGCGTGAAAGGCGGAATAGATGTGACTTATATATGAAAAACAAACCAGTAACAAGAGTGTTTCAAGGAAAAGAAGTAAATTCTGGGGTCAACATACATGTGGAAAAAGAGGGATTTACCGTTTGTTAGGACAGAATGGCGTTTGTAAAAATAATAATTATGAAGATGATTACGAATTCAATGTTGACCTTTTGTCATTGGTGGAGATGATAGCTGTGTCGTTAGTATGAAACAGCAAGCAACCACCTATACAATATGAATAGAGGAGAGGAATGCCTTATGAAAACACGTAGTCAAATTACATTTGCAAGTCTGGCCCTTTTAATAGCTGGAAGTTCCCTGTTATACACAACGCCAGCCTCAATTGTAAAAGCAGAGTCCACTCAAAATGTATCTAGTTCGTTACAAACAAGTACTCAACGAGATCGTAATTCCGTCAAGCAAGCAATGCGGGATACATTGCAACTTGGAATCCCGGGGATACTTGCTAAAACTTCCGAGGATGGAAAAACGTGGGGTTATGCCGCTGGGGTAGCGAATCTGAGCACCAAGAAACCAATGAAAACAGATTTTCGCTTTCGCATTGGCAGCGTGACGAAGACGTTCATTGCAACAGTTCTACTTCAATTAGCTGGAGAGAACCGCCTGAATCTAGACGACTCCATCGAAAAATGGTTGCCTGGTGTCATTCAAGGAAACGGATATGATGGTAACCAGATTACTATCCGGCAGATATTGAACCATACAAGTGGTATCGCTGAATACTTAAGGTCAAAAGACGCTGATATGATGAATACCAAAAAAACATATACCGCTGAAGAAATAGTGAAGATTGGGCTTTCTCTGCCTCCAGACTTTGCCCCAGGAAAGGGCTGGTCTTATTCAGACACAGGATACGTATTACTGGGTATCCTTATTGAAAAAGTAACCGGGAACAGCTATGCGGAAGAGATTGAAAATCGGATTATTGAACCGCTTGAATTGTCGAATACATTCCTACCTGGCAATTCAAGCGTTATTCCAGGCACCAAGCATGCTCGTGGATATTTCCAACCAGACGGAGCAAGTGAGCTAAAAGACGTTACTTATTATAACCCAAGTATAGCTAGCTCGGCTGGAGATATGATTTCTACTGCTGACGACTTAAACAAATTCTTCTCTTACTTACTCAGTGGCAAATTACTGAAGGAACAGCAATTAAAACAAATGCTTACTACAGTTCCAACAGGAAGTGCTGAAATCGGCGGATATGGTCTTGGAATCTATGAAACTAAGCTTCCAAACGGTGTCTCGATATGGGGACACACAGGTAGCATTCCAGGGTTTGTTACTTTTGCTGGGGGTACACTTGGAGGCAAGCATACGTTGGCCGTCAATTTGAACAGTATGGGTAAAGCTAACAGTCCTGATTGTTTTAAAAATATTTTACTTGCTGAATTTAGCAAGTAGGTAAAAAGGAAAAACGAATAAATTTTGTCATAGTTTTTATAAATATACCTTTCTGGTTCAAAAACTCCCAACTTACTCTAAAAAAATTGGGAGTTTTTGGGATTTTGTTGACAACCCAATGCTATTAAGCTAATAAAACAAAATCCTCCCTAAAATGAAAAAATACGCTATTCTTTCTGTAGAATCATAGGAAAGGATGGCGTGTTTGTATGTCTATTTCTGTATCTGATGAATTACAACTATTTGCTCAAGAAGTTCAAAGTTTCTTCTCCATATACTTCTGTTTTCAAGCGTATTCGTATTTTAGATTCAACGGCATTTCAACTCCCAGATTCCTTTTCGTTCGTTTATCCAGGTGCAGGAGGATGCGGAAACATTTAATATTCAAATAAGAGGATATTTATGTTGAAAAATAGAATTTTTACCTTTGGTGGGTAATTTAAACTAAGGGGTATAAATTCGGTGCGAAGAGAAAAGGTTTTGTTAAGGCAATGGAAGGCGGATTTACAAGCTGTTCAAGAAGAGAAGCGGTTGAAGAAGAAGACTAAGAAAAAGAATAAGAAATATAGCATTCCTGGCAATACAGCTGACTTTATGAATGGCAAGAACACTTATCGTAAAAAGAATGGGGTATGGAAACAGAGAAATAAATAATGTGAGGATAAATGAGTTTGATTAAGTTTATAGCAATAAAACCAACGCATATCATATGAAATATTGCATATCGAAATGTATTGATATATATGTAAGCGCTTACTATTATAGGAGTATAAAGATTTACAACATCTTACTATACAAAATAAGAGGAGGAAATAATATGGCAATCGCAATGGCAGTTTTAAAATTTGTAGGTGGAATCATCCCATTCGTAGCAGAACTTCTAAAAGCAGTAATGTAGGTTCATTATCTTACTATACAAAATAAGAGGAGGAAATAATATGGCAATCGCAATGGCAGTTTTATCATTCTTAGGTGGAGTAATTCCATTAGTAGCAACACTTCTAAAAGCATTCATCTAATAGAATTCTCTGCACTTATTTATAAAAATTATCATACAAATGATCTGTATATCAAAACCGAATTGATGTGCAGATCATTTGTGTGAGCAAACTTTAAACAAGAAAAAGAATCCCAGAAATCATAAGGGATTCTTTTTCTTTATGTAATTACGGCATTAACATGTTTGCTACCGAGAAGTGGTGTTATGTTAATAAGGATGTATTTTTCTCAGTATTTTCTTATAATTTTAATATATTAATGAAGGGGTTTGACGCGATAACAGCAAATATAAAAGATGTATTTGTAAGTATCTTAAAAAGCAAAAGGATGGAGTGAAAAATGGAGAAAATTGGTTTGTTTTTCAAAATTCCTATGGAAAAAGGCAACTTGCGAATAGAGAGCATATTAGAATTATTCATCAAAATAGAGAATTATAATTGGCACATTCCTGTAAACGATTGTTTAGTATTCACTAATAATAAATACGGTGATAACAACTTTTTAGATAACAAAGAGTTTGAAACTGGAAGTAAGTTAAAAGAAGCGTTAACGACAACAGATTTTTATCCAATATTTTTAAACCTTAGAGCGTACTTACACGAAATACCAACATTCGAAATAAGTAATACTTCAGTGAATACTATCCCTGAATTTTTAAATAGTAAATGTAGTTTAATGTTTGTAATTATAGATTGTTATGAGATAGCAGTTTTCGTAAATAATATAGAGGATTTTCCAAATATACAACAAGAAATTTTGTCACAAGGATATGAGGATTTTCGATTTATAGATAAATCTGCAAACTGGCATTTCTCCTGACTAACGCATGTGTTACCATATTTAAAGATAAATAATAAGATTGTTTTTTGTTCAGATATTCTATTAAATCTTTATTTACAGTATTTCAAATGTATACTTTTGTTCTGTATTTTGATGATATCAGGGGAATTGGGATAAAGTTAATGATTAGGGGATTTGAATATAAACTAATAATAAAAAGTTTACATTCATTTTTGCTTGAAAATATTTTTTTGAAGGTATGAGATATATTTTAACTAAAAAACTGAAAATTAAAATATTAAAATGTATAATAGAGAACAGAAGATATTGAAGAAATAAATAGAGAAATCATGGGGTTCTATATTTTGTAATGAAAGTAACCCATATTATTATGATGCAAATCATGCACATGTAAGTGTAGTAAGTTTAAATCCACAAACGATAGTAGATGAAGTAGTCCATTTCTATAAGACTAAAAATATAGTACCTAGATTTTATATATACAACTTAGATATGCAAGAAAAACTGATTTCTGAATTACAAATAAAGAATTTTGGGTTTGAAGAATTAATAAGTCCAGTCCAATTATGGAATAAGAAATTAACTAAAAAAGATAAAAATGAAAAAGTTACTATTGAAAAGGTATCTGAATTAAATTTTGAAGAAGCTTTAGATATTGAATGTAATATAAAAGAGTTAGGAGGCGAAGTTAGAAAAAAAGCTTTTCAAGATGAATTCCAACATCCAGCATTCACTCACTATCTACTTAGATACAATGGAGTAGCATGTTCCATCGCTTGTATTTTTGAACATGAAAAACAGGCCCGAATGGAAAGTGTAGCTACAATTGAAAAGTTTAGAGGTAAAGGGTTAATAGGTGAACTTATTCACTTTATTCAAAGTGAAGTAATGAATAGAGGACTAGATAATCTTTGGGTGATCCCAATTAACGAAACAGTAGAAAAAGTGTATGAAAAGTATGGATTTGAAACAGTAGAAAAAATTAAAACGGGACATGCGTTTTTAGAAGGAAAAAGCATTAAAGAAATTCACGAGGGATAGAAAAAATCAATTTATTTTGCTAAAGAAAAATATTTAGTTAACCAGTGTATTGAAAGTAGACTAATATACTAAAGTTTACTTTCAAAACTAAAAAAGAGTCCTATTAATTTTAAGTAGTTCAGATAACATGGAGAAGCCGTATAAATGACAGGCTAAATCGAGTGTAAAATCACAAAGGTTTTATACTCGATTTTTTTGTTGATATGTAAAAGTTTATCCGGTTTTCACTGTTGAATTAACAAGTGCAATAGCACATCAATTATCAGGATGACCATAACCATTGTCATTTCGTTATTTTTGATGCGATTAAAGTTGCTATTTGAGGTGTTAAAAAAAAGGAATAGGAACTTTATGTTAAAATATAAAGCCAAGCAAAGTGGTTCTTGTTCCGTTAACGAGCAGGATTGTTGAACAATCGGCATTTGTTTTAAGAGTGTCTAGTTTTCTAATAATGGAGGAGGGAATTATCAGATGTCAAACTACGAAAACGAAGAAATGCTAACGGGAGGGAATGTTTCAAACGTATATCGTTCGGAAGGTACTGTTCGACGAGAATTAAAGCCAGACAGTACCAAAATTCATAAGCTATTAAATCATTTGGAAAACAAAGGTTTTAGTTATGCACCAAAGTTTTTAGGTATTGATGAAAAAGATAGAGAGATATTATCATTTATTGAAGGAGAAGCTGGTAATTATCCTTTAAAAGAATACATGTGGTCTAATGATGTTTTAAAAGAAATAGCGAAGATGCTCCGTCTTTACCATGATGCTGTGAGTGACTTTCCGTTATCAGATGATTGGAAACCAATGGATAATACTCCAAATAAAATAGAGGTTGTATGCCACAATGATTTTGCAATATACAACATTATTTTTAATCACGAAAAACCAGTAGGTATTATTGATTTTGATGTTGTTGGTCCTGGTCCAAGACTTTGGGACATAGCCTATACTCTTTATACTTGTGTCCCCTTAAGTAGAGTTTATCATACTGAAACAGGTGAGGCAGTTTATTATAATTTATTACAGCATGCCGACCGTATAAAACAAAGAGTTAAGTTGTTTTTTGAATCCTACGGTGAGGGTATGGAAGAAGATTATTTGGAGATGGTATTGCTACGATTAGAAGGGTTATGTAAATACATGAAAAGAAAAGCCAAAGAAGGCGATATAAATTTTCAAAAAATGATAGATGAAGGACATCTTGAACATTATCAAAACGATATTAAATTCATTCGTGAACATGGAAAAGAGTGGATTTAATGAAATAAGTCTTATACAAAAGTAAGGCTCAGAGTCATATAGGGACTTTGAGTTTTTTTTGCGTGTTATTTACTATGCAAATTAAAATGAAAGTAAACTAATATTTAAAAGTTTACTTTCATTTAGTGATCTTATTGAGTCCTATCTCAATAGAAACTCAATTAATAATTTACATGAATTTTTACATGCCAAGAGCTTAAATCTTTTTTGGTCTTCAATAGTTTTATTATCTGCTTGGTCGGATACAGACTTCACGCATAGGAATGGTATTTTATTAACATAAGAAACATATGAAAAAGATGCTATTTCTTGGTCAACAGCAATAGCATTATGGGTACTGCTTAAGGATAGTCTCAAAGCATCTTCTCTAATACGTTGGTCTCCCGATATAACCATCCCATTGTTGATTTTATGTTCACTGGTATTGATAGCAAAATTAAGAAAATCACTAAATATAGAATTATTGCCATCAATAATGGATGTTCTACCAGTATATAGGTCCCACACATCATCGCCTTTTCCAGCATTCGTAACATCATGTTGGAGCATTTGTCTTGCAATGACAATTTCTCCACCCTTGATGCTATCTGACAAACTTCCACAAATTCCTGTCATATATATTTCATCAGGATGAAACTCTGATATAAGTAATTGTGTACAACTAGAACAGTTTGTTTTTCCAACACCACTTATAACGGATATAATCTCTAAATTGTTAATATTATGATGATAGAATTCCCATGCGGCAATTTTACGAACTTTTCTACTCGGATATTCTTCGTGTAAATAATTTAGTTCAGGTTGCCAAGCTCCAATTATTCCTATCCTCTTCATTTTTATCCTCTCCTTTTCCGAATTATACCAAAAAGATCTTGTTTTAGGATGTAATATAATCAGAATGTTAAGATGAATCGAAATATTGATATGTTAATACAAAAGGTAGGTAATTATATGATTCGTGAAGCTGAACCAAAAGACAGTAATGTAATTGAAAATTTATATAAAAAATTAGCACCGCATAGTAAAAACATTAAGGTTTTACCAGAAAGAATTGAGCAGATAAGGAATGATTCTAATAATTTCTTATTTGTTTATGAGGAAGATTGTAAAGTTAAAGGAAGTATATTTATGACTTTTTGTCTTGATCCAGGATACCAATTTAGACCATATACTGTTCTAGAGTATGTGATTGTAAATGAAGATTTTCGAGGTAATGGGATAGGTGAAAAGTTACTAAAGCATGTAGAGCAAATATCAATTGCAAGAGGATCCACAAGAATTATCTTATTAAGTAGTACAACTAGAATAGAAGCACATAAATTCTTTGCTAAAAATGGTTATAATGGAACTATAAGTAAGGGATTCAAGAAATATATACCAATTAATTAAGTTTGATATATAAGAACCACTCTTAGCTATAGTAGTGGTTTTCTTAATTGCTTTTAAATTAATTAACACATTAAAGAAAGTCATCGTGAACAACTTAAAATAAGCATTTTGTGTCAACGATGCATAAAATTGTCGTTATGGGGATAAATCAAAACTTTAGGTTGATGGCGATGGGACGGGACCCCTTATATAACAAAGCGTCGAGATCAAAGCATTAAGTAGCTTTAGACAAAGAACAAGCCAATTTCCTTAAGGTATAGAAAATTGGCTTGTTGATTAGTTACTCGTTAAAAATGCTTGTAAAGCTTCTAGAGGCTATCATATCAAAAAAAGAAAATTTTACGTTAAACAAAAACATTGTTTACCAAAAAACAATGTTTTTGTTTAATTTCTTAATGAATTCATTCACCTGGGACTTTCTTTTTTATTTTTATGTTGTGTAACGACAGCGAGTTTATGTTTCTTTATCTCAGCAAGCTCATCAGAGGTATAACTAAAAATTCCAGATGCTTTTACTGGATTCGAAGTTATCGTTGCGAGTTTTCGCTTCTCTCCCGGTAGTGCATGAAAAAGTTTATTTAGGTCAAAAGAAGCACTACCTGGTTTTATATTTGGAAATTCCTGTTTAATATATTTTAGAGCTAAAGGACCATTCATTTGACCATTATTGTCACTTTTTAAGTAATATGTTTGCCAATTCGTCAGCGCAATACCAGTATTCCCTGCATCTAATTGTTTTTGTGTAATATAATACGTATCATGTTCATATAGATTTGAGGCATCGGGATTTAAGTCCACTATTATACCAGCTTGCTTAATCAGAAGTTGTTGACCATGTTTTATCGTTTTATATTCAACTTTCCCATCTTCATAGAAAACTTTAATTTTTTTAGAAAAGTTTTGGTTCTTATAATAATCATACACACTAATACCAAATTCTCCTTTGTTAAAAGTAGGAGCTTTGTAAGCACGGTTTTCATTGTTAGCTGTATAATCATATTTAGCACTTTGTTCTGATAAAAGAATAACAAAAGGCTCTTTTAGAAACGTATCATAGGTATCTCCAAATGTGGTAAGAGACGTTTCTCTTGTATTAATGTCTGCTTTCGCTTTATGTTTTGTAATTGGGTTGAAACTGAATAAGATTCCCATCGCTATTCCTACAGGGGAAATTTTTTTTATACTTCTCTTTATCTTTTCTTTCATGACTTTGTTCCTTACTTTCTAAATATACTGTTACCAACATGTTTAAATTAATATCGGTAAGTTTATCTTAATTTAAACCCCTTTCAAATTTCTTTCGTAATTGTTACAAAAGTCTTTCTTTGACTTTCCTTGTTGTCGTAAGAATTGTTGCTATCTTGACCATACTGATAAAAGGTTGACTTTCAACTAGTACATTGGAGTTAAAGGAGGGTTAACATGAAAGATGAATTAAGTATAAATATCTATTTAGATGAAACTGATACTCCGTTTTCAAGATATTATAGCCCAGATGATGTTCACCTAAGCTCTGACCTTGAAGATTTTCTTTTGTCAAAGCTACGCAGTGGCAAAAGAAAAGAAGTTGAAATATTTTTTTTAGGTCAGAATGATTTTGACGAAAAGTTACTGAAGACTGCCACATGTAACACTTTTTCTAACATCTTGAACGAAGAGGAATATACATATGCTAGAAATGTCAATAAGGCTATTGTTTTGTTTGTGGTTGGTATTATTGTTGGGTTGATATACTTGAAGCTTTCAAGCAATCATGCCTATATTGCAGGAGTTTTAAGCATAGTGTGTTGGGTTTTTGTTTGGTCAGGTACAGAGATTTATTTTTTTGAAAATCAGCAAATTAAACAAAATATTAGAAAATGTAGGAATATTCTAAATTCCGACATACACAAAAAATAGAATGCTGGTAAATATTTACATTCGCGAAGCTGATTTTCGGATTCTATCTTGTACTTGGAAGTCGTGATGAAGATTAATATCGCCATACGAAGAAAGCGTTCATAAATACCTAAGACCTGGATTTAATCTGAGGTCTTATTTTTATCGCAAAAAAACAACAATCTATACAAAAAGAGCCGTAACTTTAAAGAAGTTTAACCAATATGAATGAAAAACAAGCGAATTTCAGTCTCTAATTTATGTTAACAATAATGTGTCTACTTCTTCTATGTTTAACCGATGAATTTTGAAAAGGTTTTTAACGGTATGCTATGAAACGATATCAATTTGATTTTAGTTAAGAAGCAAATATGGAGAGTTAGGAGAAATTGGTGTGAGAGATCGCTCAGATGGAAAACAGGGAAGTGAATTTTGGTTTACTCTTCCCATCACATCAGAAAAAAATAAGACTGCTGAAAGACTTTTGTAATATTTATATTATAGAAATGAAAGACTTTCTTGTTACTATACCATTAAACAGTATACTACAGGAGGACTTTTACTTTATGAAAAGAAAATATGTATTGCTTATAGGAGGTTCCATAATTGTTGGGGGAATTTTATGGTCATTGTTCCGCCCCGAGAAATTATTTATTGATAAGCAAGTGAATGAAGCATTGCCACAAACAGAAATACAATCAAACAAAACAAAACAACAAGAAGAACGAGTAATAAGTACAGGTCAGTTTCAAAACGGTGTTCATGAAACAACTGGAACGGCAACGATCCATCAATTAGGGGATGGAAAACGTGTTTTACGACTTTCAAATTTTTCAACTTCTAATGGACCAGATGTTCGAGTTGTATTAGTTCCTACGAATCGTTTGAAAAATAACGAAGATGTTAAAAACCATCAGTATATTGAATTAGGAAAGTTAAAGGGAAACAAAGGAGACCAAAACTATGAAATTCCTGAAGGGATAGATGTAAGCACATACGGTTCGGTTTCTATATGGTGTAAGAGATTTAATGAAAACTTTGGTGCGGCTTATTTTGAAAAGTAAGAAAGAACATACAAATGAGGCTTGTGTACATGCCCCATACCCATTAACTTAAGAACGAAAACAAAATAAATTTTCGTTCAAATGAACTAAAAAACTCTTAAGATACTTTTTGTCCTTAAAAATGATGCAGCTTTCTTTTGTCTTCTCAATCCATCATACGCATAGACAACACCCATAATATCAAAGACTGTTTTCTTCTCATATCGATGAGATTTCCGACCATTTTTCTGTACTAGGTGGAATAGGGGGATTAGAATCTTTGTTATTTCTTGGGTGTTTTTCTGTATAGCGGCCAAGCTGAAAAATACAGAATATCTTATGAAATTCGGAATTTTTTAAGATATTAACGAAAGAGTTTTGTAACATTTCCGCAAGAAAAATGAAAGGTATTTAAACTAAGATGAACTTATAAATATTGATTTTATATTTTTAAATCAACATACGACAGTCTTTATATATTTATTTTTTACAGTGTTACATGTAAGCAATCTAGGCTAAATCTTACTAAGAGAGGACAATAAAAATGAAGAAAAAATTTAATACAATTGGAATTGGAAAGAAAGTCATTCCTACCGCAGCGGCATTAGGTATTCTTTTTTCAGTAGCTCCTATTGCAGAAAACAAGGCTAGCGCAGGGATAGGTACCGTACTCGATGTGACGATTACTTCATTAGGTATAGTGAAAGACATTTATGAAGGACTTGGAATATCTACAGGGGATCCCGACTTAACTGATTACACTGGTCCCTATGCAGAGAATGTATCTTACAGAGCTCCTAATTTTAAATCTGGGGAATTCAATATCTCTATGCATCATACGAAAAATGATTCGAATTTTACTAAGCAGATTAAAGTACTTTATCCAGATGGAAAAAGTGAAATTCATAAATTAAAATCAGGACAGCAGCTTAAGCTTACAGAAGCGGGTACCATTGTAGATCTAAATCCTGATGCAGAATCTGTTTCAGAACACAATCTTCTTTATATTACACAAGCGCAATTAGATGAAGGAAAAACGGGAGTTGCGCTTAACCAAGTTAATACTATATATGTAGAAAAAACATCTGGTCAAAATGTAATTCTTCGTGACGAATTTTATAAGAAAAAATTTGGGGAACGTTCTCTTGACGGATTTAAAGGTTTATTTACTGACCTATTCTCTTATTTAACAGAAGAAGAAAAGAAGATAGCAACATTGACTTCACATCCAGTAGGCAGAGAAGTTCTTTCTAATTATGTTATGAATAACCCTGAAGCTCGTGCGGATTTTAATAACCGGTCAACTAAGATATTGGCGGAATCTACAAAAATCCTAGAGACACCTATTACACTACCATTTAGTATACTAAATGACGGTAAACCTTATCAAATTATCCCCTATAAAAAAGGGACGAATAAAGTATTGGTAAAAACAGGTTCAAAATATCTTTCAGGGAAAGAAGGAAATGCACTTCAATATTCTGATTCGATTGGTGATGATGAAGTGTTTGAACTTGTTCAGACCGGTAATTCTCATGATAATAAATTCCAATTCTATTTAAAAAACAAGAATGGAGTAAGTTTGGCTGGTAATTCTTATGTTCAACAATTTGGTACTGATTGGAGTTTCAAATCCGAAATTCGTTTCACTGCAAAAACTAACAATGAAATTCATAACTGGTTAAGAGAATGGTACCCTGGGAAAGAAAATGAGAAACAGAATTATGACGGAATAGAGTTCAAAATTGATGAAAAAGATCGCTCTATATGGACTGCATACGACTCCTCTGGAAAATTGATAAAGAATAGTTGGATAAACCAAGGTACCCAAAATCCCGGTTGGTTTTATGCAGATGCTTCAGGAGTTCTCTTGAAGGGTTGGCAGAAAATTGAGGGGAATACGTATTATTTTAATCTGGAGTCTCACATGATGGCCTCAGGACTAAATTCACAAATTGAGGGTAAGTACTATCACTTTAATGATTCTGGTGCTTTGCAACGATCAGCATGGAGAGATAATTACTATTCTGATGCTTCTGGAGCGTTGGTTAAAGAAGGTTTGCGGGAAATCGATGGTAAAATTTATGATTTCCAAAATTACCAACCTACTAAAAATAAACTACGTTTAGAAGATCAAAAAGTCATTCTTCATTTTTCTGACAAGGGCGTGCTTGAGAGAGCTTCTGATCTGAATGGAAACGCACTAACTACTCCTACAACTGTTATTTTTAACGAGAAACAGCTAGCCTTTGAGAAAAACGGTGCTATTAGAAAATCAGGAGTGACTGAAAAGAGAGCTTTCCCTCAACCGGATGGAAGCGAGAAGGATGCAATCCACTATTATAGCTTAGAAGAAGGAGCTACTTATGCTGGTTGGAAAACGATTGATGGAAAGAAATATCATTTCAAAGATGGCGCACACTATACTTTCGATGGACATGAAACCATTGACGGAAAAAGATATTATTTTAATCATGACGGAGAAGCTAAGCTAACAGGGTTCGATAAAGTTGATGGTAAGATATACCATTATGACGATAAAGGCGTAATGCAAACGGGCTGGCAAGAAATCGATGGTAAATGGTATTACTTTGATGATTCTGGAGCAGCTAAGATAGGATGGTTCTCAGTTGGTGGTGGGTATCATTTCCCTTATTACGGATACTTTACGTATTATGCTAAACAGGATGGTTCAATTTATACAGATACCAAGGTTGAAATTAACGGAAAAACCTATAAATTTGATAGCCATGGACACAAAGGCTATTAATGATACAAAAAAAGTCTGTTTTTTATAAATATGACTCGCTAAATGAGACCCACACAGCCTCCAGATGCTTTCAGCATCTGGAGGATTTTTATTAACTTGATGGTGATGTGGTGCACCCATAAAGAAAAAGGACCTGCTCATATATTGTTTAAAAACATAAAGTAATGTGTATCCGTTAAAACACATGTGTATGGTCCCTCTTACTCAAGGAGGAAATGTTATGGGCTTTGGAGGTAGTTGTGGTGGTTTTGGTGGCGGATTCGCTTTACTAATTGTCCTGTTCATTCTGCTAATTATCATTGGTTGCAGTTGTTGGGGCGGCGGATTCGGTTGCTAGTAAAGAAAAGGCACTCATTGGAGTGTCTTTTCTTTATGAAAAAATCCCCACACATTGTGCAGAGATAAAGAGTGAATGTACTCATATATTACAACAATATTCCTCCACTAACAAAACAGTAAAATCTCATTATGGGGCACGGCAAGAATTCCTTCTTTTTTGAGCCACTCACTAGAGGACAGTTATATAATTATGTTTTTATATTTAATGGAAATGAAGTTATTTGAGGTCTATTAGGGGTCCTGACGTCAAAACGCGGACATCGTATATTATCAAGACCTAAATTGTAAAAGGTCATAAAAAATTAAGGGTATTACATATAAGTCATTTATAATATGTAATACCCTTTTACTTCTTTTATTTTGATTGAGAGATTAAATTATTACTTTATAAGAATTAATTATAAATATAGATAATTAAGTTGTAATTTACTCTGTTGAAGTGATGCACCTAAAATGAAGGTAACTATTATATAAGGGGTAATTTTATGAGTAATAAATTGAAATATTTATTAGGGATTAGCATTACCGGATTCGGGGATGGAATTCAACAAATTGCTTTGCTATGGTATATTTTTCATTTAACAGGACAATCAACTTCTATCGGATTAATGATTGCTATTTATTATATACCAAGTGTCATTTTAACACCTTTTGTGTCTGTTTATGTAGATCATCATGACTCCAAAAATATTGTTGTTCTAACAGATAGTATTCGATTTGTACTTGTTTTAATCATGGCGATTCTCGTTTTCATAAGATTTGAGTCAGTATTTGTTTTTTACATTATGCAATTCTTATTAGCAGTTTGCTACACCGTTTACAAACCTGCATCTTCTGCATTTATTAAGGAAGCATTCTGTAATCATGATATACCATTTGTCATATCAAAAGCATCTTCATTAAATGAAGCAGCATTAATAGTGGGAACTGGTATTTCTGGGTTATTTCTAGTTGAATTTTCTTTAGCTACTAGTTTCTTTATTAATTCTGTAACATTTTTAGTTGCGGCTATTTTCTTTTCTTCCATAAAAAGAATGAACCCTAAAAAAATACAGAATACGAGAATATCCTACCTTGCAGAATTAATATCGGGATGTCATTTTATTAATCAAGCAGAAGGAATGAAATACTTACTGTTTTTATCTATTTTGAATAGCATTAGTATACAAATGACAACAACTTTATTATTACCTCTTGCAGAACAGTTTGAAGGAGGGAGCGGACTCTACTCAATATTTGAGATGGCATTTTCAGTAGGAGGGATTATAGCAGGTTTTATTGCTATCTATTTTTTAAAAAAGTTTAAACATAAAGTTATTTTTATTACGATGGTGGGTATGGCAACCTCTTCTTTTTTATTATATTTGAATGACTATAAAACAACGGCCGTTATTTGTATATTTATAATGGGACTATTTACCATGTCGCACTTGATTATTGTGCAAACGTTAATACAGTTGAATACTACAACAGAATATATTGGTAGGGTAATAGGCTTAAGAACGATTCTAGCATCATTTGTTAAGATATCATCTGCTCTATTGACTGGTATTTTAATAACTCGTATGGGAGTGAATCATATTTTGCTTTTATTTTCTATCTTAATATTGGCTAGCTTTATTACGATTGGAAATATGAAAAAACAAATGTATTAAAATGAAGGGAAATACATCTGGAAGATTAATCAGAGATGCTGTTACAGGTTGTAAATAACTTGCGAATCGGGGGATAAAATGATTAATATACGTTCGAAAACAGAAGAACTAAGAGCAAAATTAAAAACTATATTGAGTCGAGAATATAAAGAATTGGCTGTTAAGGAGTTAAAAGTAGTAGGAAATGGAGTACAAAATATTGTGTTTCGAGGAGATTCGGAAAAAGGACCTTTAGCATTTCGAGTACCGTGGGAACGTGAAGTGAAAAATATAAATGAAGAGTTGTTTAGTAGTCGACTTTCGTTACAAAAGGAAGCGGAACTTTCTAAGTTTTGTAATTCTAAAGACATTCCAGTACCAGAGATTC
The DNA here is from genome assembly GCF_026241455.1 of Bacillus sp. DHT2. Classification (NCBI taxonomy): domain Bacteria; kingdom Bacillati; phylum Bacillota; class Bacilli; order Caryophanales; family Bacillaceae; genus Bacillus; species Bacillus sp. DHT2. Next base: position 141,925 of record NZ_JAPHWH010000003.1, on the reverse strand, counting down.
ACGGATTGCATCTTTCTACGGAACTTGATTTTTTAATTTCAGATTACCTGGCTACTGATCATATTCCAATTTCTGCGTACAAAATAGGAGAAGTAGTTAACAAGCTTCACAGTATGCCAATTGAAGATTTAAATTACCAACATAGGACTAGAAAACCATCTAGCAAGTATATAGCTGAACGTCTCGTGAAAAGAGTAGAAGGATTTAATAAAATTACGCATTGCGATATTAAATTTCCTGATATATCAATAATCGAACAGATTCTTAAACAAGCGGATCATGTAAGGAAGTTATTACATATGGACATTCGACCAGCAAATCTAATTGGATATAATAGAGAAGTTAAGGCGTTGGTTGATTGGGATAATGCTCTAATTGGTCACCCGCTGCTAGAACTTATGAGGATAGCTGAAACTAATGAGATCGATTGGTATGAATTCACAGATGGATATCAGAATAAAGATATCTTTGAGTCTATTCCTCCTATTGTCAGCTTATTTTATCAGCTTGATACAGCGGTAATGCTTGCAAACCTGTTTATAGCGCAACTGAAAATAGAGGATAAAGGCATATTCTATAAAGAGCGTGTTAAAACACTTCATAATGAAATAGATAGATGTTTATAAGAATAAATAAAAGATGCTTTCACATAGGGGGTCCGCCACATCGCCATCAAGCTAAATGCACGAGTTATCCCAAAACAATACAAACGAGAAAAATGCACAAAATTTTCATTCTGGGGGTATTATGAGATCTTAAGTTGATGGGCATGGGGTATCTCATTTTCGTTAACTTGATGGCGATGTTTCCGTACCCCAAATAGGGTGATAATTATTACGGTGTATCAGATTTCTTGTAGCTTTTAAATTAAAGGCCTTACCCAAAGTTGAGAAAAATCCACATATCCAAAATATTTCATCCTAATATTCGTTAGATCTGATGAAAAAGGAATCTGACATTTATCATAATATAAGGGAATCATAATAGAGGATACTATCAGTTCTTTTTCAAGGTCTTTATTTAATGAGGGCCACTTCTCAAAATGTGTACGTTTGTATCTATCAAGGTGTTTTTTTATTGTTTCATTTGTTTTTACAATCTTAGCCAACGGTGAATATCTAGCTGTTAGAAAATAATAAAATGATATCTCTTGATTCATCTCGAATACCTCACCATGAATAAAGAGATCAACTTGTTCATTAAGTTTTTCATCTCTCAGATAGCTTTCAAAAGGAACCCATTTAACTAGAAAAGGTATATTTTCTTTTTCTAAGACATTCATTAACCACTTTGTCAGTTTTTCTGTATACTGAGTAGCTTTTATAATAAGTGGTTCTTTAAATGAGGGGCGTGATTTTTGTCGCATATCGATTTGATGATCTATTTCCTTTAAACAACTCGTAGGGTTAGGGATCTTATTAAAGTCATATTCATGGATATGATTGATATTCTTAGTAATAATATAATGTAAGTAGTTACGAACATCGATTCGTTGAATAGGTGAATTACGCCAGGCATTCATAATTATAACGCCAAAGCCAGAATTTCTTTCTACTTGAAAGGTGGAAGTGTTCTCGTTGCGCTTGGAAGATTGATAAATAGTACCAAATTCTAGAGGAACCTGAATGAATTCTACTGTATCTAGCAATGGTCTTTCCTGAAAATAATCATTAAATGCTATCAATGATGTCTTTTCCTGGTTATTCTCTCCTATATAAAAACCACCAGTTCCCACAATTACACCGTTATTTTCTTTATAAATGCTTGTATTTATCATACATAACATTTGTAAACAATAGCTACAACCATCCGGATAATGTATGTCAATAATTAATGGTGATACAATATCTATTTTCTCTATTGGTGCCCATAAGTCTTTATAGTATTTATGACTCCGTAGTTTTGAGAGACATAGTTTCACGTCAGTCGCTGTTAAGATGGATCCATCATGAAATTTTATGGACTTTTTTAAGTATAGTCTAAGCTTAGATTGAGTTAAATCCCAACTATGAGCTATTTCAGGAAATATGTTCCCCTTTTCATCCATATAAACAAGTCGATTGAACACGTTTGCGACAATGTGTGCACTATGTACATCGGCAGCCTCTAGTGGATGTGTTGTTAAAAGGGGCTTTCTTCTAGGAATAATTAATTTATCATCCGAATTATGTATATAGCCAAATTTTGAGTGAAACTTAGTCATCAAACGTAGTTTACTGTTTGGAGACCAATTATATAGTAAATATTTACTGCTTTTTTCAACAGGTTGTTGATCCATAATCTCCATCACTTGTGACTCATAGATTTGTTCTATATTTTTAAGCCATTGAAGAGAGGAAGTGTGTCCTCTTCCTTTTCCGGAAGTGAAAATTAGCCAACCTTCATCCATCCATTTATGTAAGTAACGTACTGTTTGCTTTGTACTTAAACCTAAAAAGTCTGCTAGGTCTTTTATTTTTATGTGTCCTGAAGAAAATGATCGCCATAGATCCAATAAATTTTTATCCATTTTCCTATCTCCTTCTATAAGTAGACATATTTTTCTAGATATGTCCATTTTTAGTTTGATAAGTCTAGTTTAATATAACATTAGATAAAAGGAGGAGATACTATGAATTGGAAAGACTTTGAGCAAAATATAAAAGTACGCTTAATTACATCATTTTTTAATCGTGCTGTTACATCAGCAGTAATGCCTTTCATGGCATTGTTTTTTGCTCAAGAAATAAATAAAGTATGGGCCGGGTTATTTTTAATCTCGACTGTTATTTTAAGTTTTTTTTCAAGTTTAATTGGAGGTTACATTTCCGATCGCTTTCAACGGAAGAAAGTTTTATTGTTAACTTCTTCTTCTAGTGCTGTAATGTTTTTATTAATGACCTTAAGTTTATATCCTACAGATAAGTTGATTTGGTTATTTGCAATTGCTTATGTAGGTTTTGTAATATCTAGCAGTCTTGGTCGTCCATCCATGCACGCTATAATAATAGATTCAACTACACCAGAAAATCGAAAGGCTGTTTATACAATTGACTATTGGCTCATGAATCTTTCGATGGCAATTGGTGCTGCGTTAGGTGGTTTTTTATACATTAATTACCAAAAAGAGTTATTTATATTACTAACCGTAGTTTCTGCTACACTACCAATTACCTATAAATTGTGGTTAGTTGCTGAATTTAATAATTTCTTAGAGCCAAAACATGAAAATATAGTATTGGATCTAATCCAAAACTATAAAATTGCTATTCAAGATGTAGCATTTTTAAAAGTTGTAATAGGATCTACATGCATATTTGCGGCAGAGTTCTCCTTAAATAGCTATATAGGTATACGGCTTTCAGAAACATTTAATACAATAAACGTGGGGAACTTTGAAATAGTAGGAGTAAGGATGCTGAGTATTCTCAACATACAAAATATGCTTTTAGTGGTATGTTTGACGTTTATTGTGAATAAATTTACAGATCGTTTAAGTGGAAAGAAGGCGTTACTCTTAGGTCTGGTTCTCTATGGGGTAGGATATGTAACAGTAACATCTGCAAACACTTGGTACGTACTTATTATTTTTAATTTTATTGCTACTGTTGGTGAACTTGTCTACTCGCCTGTCAGAAATGCAGAACAAGCTAATATGATCCCGGCTGATAAAAGAGGATCTTATTCAGCTTTTGCAGGTCTATCAGATATTGGTGCTGACCTGATTGCAAGAATTACCATTATCGTTGGTGCTTTCTTGATTCCTACGATAATGTCCGTTTACATTGGAATCATTGTGATAATTGGCACATTCCTCTTATACACTGGATTGTTCATTAGAAAAGATATTCAGTCTAAAGAAATATTGAAGAAAATATCATCATAATATAATACTTTAATAGTTATACATGGACAAAGAGGACAAAAGAGGAAGGCTTCCATACAGAACGACGCGGAAAAGGAAATGTTGGTGGCCCTTCCTCAAAACAGCTATCTTCTGATGACAAGCTAAAGAAAGCTTATTTATCTTGCGTAAAAGATAGTACGACACGAGAGATTTTAGCTTATCACGTTTCCCCTTCTTTACAAATGGCTATCGTCTATCAAACATTAGACAAATTAAAAGATAGATTAGGAGATATGATTCATCCTGAAGCACTTTTACACTCAGATCAGGGTTTTCATTACACACACCCGGAATTTCAGCGCTGTGTAAAGGAAATGGGTATGAGACAATCTATGTCACGTAGAGGAAACTGTCTAGATAATGCCCCAATGGAATCCTTTTTCGGTCATATGAAAGATGAATTAGACTATAAGTGTTGTCAAACGTTCCAATCTCTTCAACTAGTAATCGAGAAGTATATGCAAGATTATAATTATGATCGTTATCAATGGACACTCAAAAAGATGGCTCCGGTATAATACCGGAACCATCTTTTAAGTGCTTAATTTTTTAAAGGTCTTTTTATTAAACTGTCCATTTTATAGGGCACAGTTCATATATTGGTTCTCCTCTTTTTTATGAAATCTTATCTTCTATAAATAGGCAATGTATGTTTCCCTTGAATTAAGTTCCACTCATCCGAACTTTTTAGAAGTTTAATATTTAACAATGCTTTGCCATCTACGATTTCAATATCAATTTGACCTTGTTTACCAAATTGATCAAAAATTAAAGTTGCTTTATTATTTTTGAATGTTACAGTACCGTCTATATATGCTATATCTTCAGCGTTATCGGAATAAGAAGATACACCGACAACTGCTTCGTTTTCAGAAATAGGACTAATCTTCATCATTGTGAAAGCTGGGCCGATATACGGTGGTTTCGTCGGTAGTTCTTGTTCTGACCATGTTCCTTGAACGTTGTATAGAATAGAAGTTGGTTTTGCATCAGGATTCCATGCACCGTCTTTATCGAGATAGTACCATTGTAATTGATCGTCGACAAACCATCCAGTTTTCATTGCACCGCTTTTATCAAGGAAGTACCATTTGTTTTGGTCGAGTACCCAACCCGTTTGCATAATACCCTTTGCATTTAAAAAGTACCATCTGTTTTGATCAAGAACCCATCTAGTGTGCATAGCGCCATCTTTATTTAAGTAGTACCAATCATATGGTGAGTTTTGATGCCATCCAGTTTTCATGACACCATTTTTTTCAAGGAAATACCAATTGTTATTTGTGTTTACCCATCCTGTTGCCATTTTTCCATTTATGTAGTAATACCATGCGTGTTGTTTTTGTACCCAACCCGTTATTGGAGTAGACTGTTTATTTGTTTCTGCATAAACATGAGGTTGTATTCCGCTAAACAATATACCTGCAACAAATAACATACTAACGATTTGTTTTTTCATGATAATCTGCTCCTTTTTTAGAAAAATGCCTTTCCCTACTACTAATATATCTAACTAATAAAACAAATTCAATGCTTTTATTACAAATATGTTACAAATATGTTAAAAAATATCGAAAGTATTTCTTTCTGTAAGGGTTTTATTCCTTATTATCTGTTAATAAGGAATAAAATCACCATTATCATTAGTATGCAAAGGAGTTTTAAAATCCTTCTTGCTAGCTGTTTCTTTTCCATTCTATTATAGAAGAAAGAAATTCGTAAAAATTAGCAATGTGGTTTTGATTCTCTAGCATTTTTCATAGGAGGCTAGAAAAATTTTCTGTTAGATATTTTAAAAATGTAAGTGTATATTCTGTAAAGAAAAAGAGGAGAAATGTAATGAAGCGAATGATTGCATCAATATGTGTAGCAGGAAGCTTATTAATAGCACCTATACAAAGTTTTGCAGAAGTAAAGACAGGTGGAAATCAGCAAATTGTCGTAAAAGACGGCTGGGTGTTTGAACAAAACAATTGGTATTACTATGTGAATAATGTGCCGGCAAGCGGATGGAAAAAGATTCAGGGAACGTGGTATTACTTTGAGAGTAACGGCGTAATGAAAACAGGTTGGTATTTTGACGGAACGAATTGGTTTTATATGAATAGCAATGGTGGAATGGAGACAGGATGGAAAAAGATTCAAGGAACGTGGTATTACTTTGAGAGTAATGGCGTAATGAAAATAGATTGGTATTTTGATGGAATGAATTGGTTTTATATGAATAGCAATGGTGGAATGGAGACAGGATGGAAAAAGATTCAAGGAACGTGGTATTACTTTGAGAGTAATGGCGTAATGAAAACAGATTGGTATTTTGACGGAACGAATTGGTTTTATATGAATAGCAATGGTGGAATGGAGATTGGTTGGAATAAAATAGGCGGGGCATGGTATTACTTTGAGAATAGCGGTGTATGGGTTGCAAGCAATGATGCTGACTATTTATATACAATAGGAGAAAATCAACAGCTTATTCTTGTGACGGCAAATGATTATGGAACTAGTAAGGCAGAAATTCAAACATTCGAGAAGCGAAATAATAAATGGTATCCAGTGTATGCTGCTATGCAAGGATATATTGGACGTGATGGATTTGCATATACAATGGCAGAAGGAGGAAAAAGTTCTCCGCGCGGTAAATATACAATTGAAACAGCTTTTGGTCGCTACGGTAATCCAGGAACAAAACTACCATATCGACAAATTACATCAAATGATGTTTGGGTGGATGATTCTAATTCACCTTTATATAACACGTGGCAGCAAAAACCAGCAAATGACCGTTGGAGCAGTGCCGAAAATATGAATATTCCTCAATATGATTATGGGTTTGTGATTAACTATAATACAGAACGAATAGCTGGAGCTGGCTCGGCGATTTTCTTCCATATTTCAGATATGTATACATACGGTTGCACAGCAACATCTCGGGAAAATGTTCTTTCTGTTTTAAGATGGTTAAATCCTGCTAAAAGTCCTGTGATTGTACAAACACCGGAGAGTGAACTGAAATATTATTAAACGAAAGAAAGTGTCCGTCAGTGGGGGACTTACTGCCCACGAATAGCGGGATTAAAGAGTGATATAAAAAAAGAAGGTGGCACGATGACATGATCCCCCTTATTGTAGACAGTAAAAAGAAAGCACATTAATCTGTTTACTATGGAGGGGATTTTTCTATGGGCAAAATTAGTGTTTATTTAGGGAAAAGAATTTTTATTAAAATAAAGTTTTAGACCAGAAAGTTAATTTGAAATTTTGATAATGAAATGTTATGTAGGCTTCATGTATATAGGGGATCTAATAGTTTTATGTATCTTAAGTTGGTGTTATATTCAAGCAAAAAACGAGTAAGGAGACAGAACTATGGATAAGCAAGTTGTTATTGAGGGGCATACACCAGAATGGGCACTACAATTTAAAGAAGAACAAAGGATTCTAAACAATATAAAGGTGTTTTCACATATGGAAAACACCTTTTCAAGCTAATTGAAACTACCAGCTAGCCACCTCAACATCCGCTTTTAACCATTTTTCCCAAAGTGGATCTTCTATTTTAAGTAAGCTCAATGAAGTGCCTTGCATGTCTAAGGAGGTTAGATGGGTTCCGACTTTGACAAATCGAATATCTAATCCTTCAAGCTCACATAAACGGCGAATGTCATTTGCGAAGATATACTGTTCCATTAATGGGGTAGCGCCTAATCCATTAATCAAGATGGCAAACTTGTCTCCTTTTTTCCAGCGGTAAATACTTTTGAGCTTATTCATAAGCTCAATCGCCAATTTTTCAGAAGAAGATAACATTTCTTTCCGGTATCCTTTTTCTCCGTGGATGCCGACTCCGTAAAAGACTTCATTGTCTTGTAAGGTAAAAGAAGTCTTTCCTTGGATAGGGTCGGTTGCTGGAGAGAGCGCAACTCCTAATGTATGCAGATTCCGAATGACAGAATGGCCGATGCCTGTTAATTGTTGTAATGAATGGCCTTCAAGAGCCGCTGCTCCAAGTATTTTATGAACGAAAATCGTACCAGCTACTCCTCGTCTTCTTTTATTAAAGGAAGCATCATCTTCAATGGAAACATCGTCATTCACAATGACATGATCAACAAGTCTTCCTTCTTCTTTTGCTAAAGATTCAGCAGTTAAAAAGTTTTCTACGTCAGCTTGAAAGTTTTTAATGATTAATAGGACGCCCTTGTCTTTGGGCACAGAGCGAACTGCCGCTACTATTTGTTCTGGTGTAGGTGGGGTGAAAATTTCTCCATTGACTGCCGCTGAAAGTATGCCTTTTCCTACATAACCAATATCAGCTGGTTCGTGCCCGCTACCGCCGCCGCTTATAATGGCAACATCTTGCCCAATTTTAGCAAGGTCTTTCTGATAAATGATGTTGTGTTCTTTGTTATAAGATATTCTATCGTTATGTTCAAAATAAAAACCATGCAACATATCTTGAACAATATTTTGAGCATCATTCATAATTTTTTTCATTGTTTTTCCACCTTATGATTTGTGTGCTGATTGCTTTAGTAAAAGGACTAATTGATTGTTTATTATATTTTTCATCATTGAAGACATGATAGACGGATCAATAGCGCAATGATTCTCAATCCAATCTTTTATTGTCCCAACAAATCCGTGACTATAAAAAGAGGCCAGTGTATCTTTTTTTACCTCAGAAATTGCTAATTTACAGCCAATTAATAGTTCATCGATGATTTTGAGATATAAGTTTTTCGTATGTTCAAAGAGATAATAATTAAATGAATTTTGCTCGATTACTTTAAATGCATTTCGGTAGAAGCATTGGTTTTGGTAAAAGTAATCAAATAATAGGTCGAAAATATTTTCCCATTTTTCATAATCAAGAAAGTCTATAATATTCTCTTTTGTTTCTTCTTTATAAATCCAACTTAACAATTCAAATTTATCTTTAAAGTGATAATAAAAAGTTTGCCTGCGCATCTGACAATTTAACATAATGTCACTCACGGATATTTTATGGAAAGGTTCAGTTTCCATTAATTTTTTTAATGAGTTGGCTATGATTTTTTTTGAAATGATAGAAGAGGTCATTATAATCATCCCTACAGCTTTATTCGTTTTTAATAATTAACATCCTACCTATAAATGAAGTGGGTGTCTTTAGACAAATCGTTCATTTTGTCCGTTTACCATAAAACGCTTTCATTTTATTATAGTTAATAAGAATGCGCTTTCAAATATATCATAATTCAGAAGAGAATGTACCGTGGCAGGAAAAGCAATAAAATTATGGAAGTGTGGATACGAATAGGTTTGCGAAGAATGTAACAAAGCTTACAGAGGAGGAATAACAAATGAAAAAAATTATAAATCAACCTGAAACGCTCGTTATGGAGATGTGCAATGGGATGGTTATGGCTCATCCGGAACTCGAGTTATTAAAAAAGTATAAGGTCATTAAGAAAAAAGAAATGAACGAAAATAAGGTAACTTTAATTAGCGGTGGCGGTAGTGGACATGAACCGGCACATGCGGGGTTAGTAGGAAAAGGAATGCTGGATGCGGCAGTATGCGGAGATGTGTTTGCTTCTCCATCGCAAATACAGGTGTATCAAGCGATTAAAGCAACAGCTAGCAAAAAAGGTACGCTGCTCATTATTAAAAATTACAGTGGCGATATCATGAACTTTAAAAATGGTGCTCACTTAGCTACTGAGGATGGCATTGAAGTAGAATATGTCCGCGTAGATGATGATATTGCAGTAGAAGATAGTCTTTATACAGTGGGACGCCGCGGTGTTGCGGGAGTTGTGTTAGTACATAAAATAGCCGGTGCAGCAGCGGAAGAAGGTATGGATTTGATGCAGGTGAAAGCTGTAGCGGAAAAAGCAGCGGCAAATGTTCGAACAATCGGTCTCGCATTAACTTCCTGCACGGTTCCGGCGAGTGGATCCCCTACTTTTAAATTAGGTGAAGATGAGATGGAATATGGCGTTGGTATTCACGGAGAGCCAGGCAGAAAACGCGAAAAAATTATGGCTGCAGATGAATTAGCGTTACGTATGACAAATGACCTTGTGAAGGATTTAGGACTAGATGAAGATGCTGAAATTGCTGTTCTAGTAAACGGATTTGGTGGTACACCGCTTCAAGAACTGTATCTGTTTAACAATGCCGTTACGAGAGAGTTAAGTAAAAGAAATATACGAATCAATAGAACGTTTGTCGGTAATTACATGACGAGTATTGATATGGCTGGAATTTCTCTAACAGTGATGAAACTAGACGATGAGCTGAAGACATTGCTATCGAAAGAATGTAATACACCTGCGTTTAAAGTAGATGGACCAATTGAGAGTGTAGAATACGTTGATATTGCGGAGCACGAAGAAGAGAAGCCAGTTTTCTTTGAGACGGAAACAGCTGAAGAACATGCAATCATTAAGAATGAGGTAATCACATTAAATAATATGATTTATCTTATAGATAAAATGAGCGAAGTTATTATTAAGAACGAAGTACCATTCTGCGAACTGGATACGCATGCAGGTGATGGTGATTTCGGAATGAGTGTCGCGAAAGGATTTAAACAATTAAAGCGTGAATGGAGCTCGATTTTAGATCAAGAGCATTTAAATATTGGAACTTTCCTTGATGCGTGTTCTATGGTGATTATGGAACATTGCGGTGGAGCTTCTGGCCCAATTTGGGGCGGAGCTTTCCGAGCTGCAGGTAAGGCTATGGAAGGGAAAATGGAATTAACAGTTGGAGAGTTTGCTGAAATGTTGCAAGCTGCACTTCATGGTATACAGTCTATCGGTGAGCGCTCTTTCGGAAGAGGAGCAGAAGTAGGCGATAAGACGCTTGTAGATGCGCTTGTACCTTGTGTAAATGCTTGGTCAGAAAGCGCTGCAGCTGGTACAGACTTTAAGACTGCTTTTGAAAAAGGGGCAGCGGCTGCCGTTAAAGGAGCAGAATATACAAAAGAAATCGTCGCTCGAATGGGCCGCGCTGGTACGGTTGGTGAAAGAAGCTTAGGTTATCCTGATGCTGGTGCCTATGCGCTAGGGGTTATTTTTACGGAGCTTTCTTGTAGTTTAAGATAATAGTATTTCCGGATACTGGAAAGTCTCAATTGTGTAGGTGAATAGAAGGGAAATAAGAAAGAGGCAACGCCAAATAAAAAGGTACCTTATGAAGCAGCAGGTACCTTCTTAAGATAGATAATTAATGTTTATGAAAACATAAAAAAGGAAGAGAATTATAAAAATTCTCTTCCTTTTTTATTTACGCGAAATTTCATGTTCATTAGCTGTTTAGTTCATCGGAAAATGCTGTAGAATTCACCAACAGTATAAAACATGGTTTTTAGATGTAATATTGCATATTAAAATATATTTATATATTAATAAAAGCTTACTATAATAAGAGTATAAAGAGTCATAATATCTTAATATTAAAAAGGAGGAAATGATTATGGCAATCGCAATGGCAGTTTTAACATTCTTAGGTGGAGTACTTCCATTAGTAACAACACTTATAAAAGCATTCATGTAATATAATTCTCTGCACTTATTTTTTAAAATTATCATACAAATGATCTGTACCTCAACTAATAATTAGTTGAGGTACAGATCATTTGTGTGAGCAAACTTTAAACAAGAAAAAGAATCCCATAAATCATAAGAGATTCTTTTTCTTTATGTGTAATTATGACTTTAATGTTTTTCCACTCTTTCTTTGTTGTACCCTACAAAAGAAAACAAGAAAGATACCTATTTTGAAACAAGTCATATGGCATACTGTGAAATACCGTTAAATCTATTTCATTAAAACATCCCAATAGGATTTACTCTATTGGGATGTTTTTGTGAATAAAAGATTTATGCTATTTAGCCTATATTTCCGTTGAAATGTAGACGGGTACGCCTTTTAGTCGTTATTTTCTTATTAGCATTACGCATATTGATTTTATGAACTTAATTAATAAATAAAAGATAGGATGAAAACAATGTACGAAATAAATGTAATGAAAACGAGGAAGCATATAAGCATCGTATTGGATACACATTGTTCTATTCTTTTTTTCATTTTAATTTGTTTTATTTTTTCAATTTTGCAGGATCAATTTGAATTTGTCCTTTCCAAGATCCAGTTACTTTTCCGATTTTATTTATATTTACATTTATCGTGAGTGGTTGTTTAAAGGATCCTTTCCCTTCAGGACCTTCAACAAATGTAACAACGCCTTCGGGTTTATCTTTATCACGAATACCTACATGTTTTAATTCTTTTCCATCTGCCATTAATTTGAATGGTAAATCATCTGCACCTTGAATAAATCCTAACTGTGAGAACATACCATCCTTAGTATTATATTCAGGATTTTCTTCTTGTTGTCCATTTGCCTTACCATCACTTTTAAGGTCTAATCCAGTTATATCAAATTCAAACGGTACTAGACTTCCATCAGCTTTTTCAATTCTATAATGAACTGATATACGTGAATTTGCAACAAATAATTCTTTAAAATGCACAGTAACACCTTGATCAGTTATTTTTTCATCCAGGGGAATAAATTGACCATTCTTCATCATATCTTGTGTGACACCATTTTCATCCTTTATTCCCTCATTTACAACCTTATCATTTGTAACTTCATTAGAAAAATAGGAGGCAACATTCGTAGCTGCAACTTGTACTTGTGGAATCATTGCTGTTGTGAAAATTCCTGCTGCAGCTACCGCTGTATAAATGAAATGTTTTGATTTTTTACTCATGTTTGTAAACAATCCTTTCTTCTTCTGCGTTTTATTATTGGTATAAGAAACATTTTCTTGCTTTGAACGCTTTTCAAATGTCTGCCATGCTTGTTCTACATCAATATTGATTTCTTGTGTTGCATGTACACACTCTTCATCAAGCATTAAATTTTCCCATTGATTTAATTCACTAAGTTCTATTAATACTTTTTGACAATCTTCACATGTATCTAGATGTTGTATAAATTGCTTTCTTGCATCACGAGGAAGTTCTCCATCTATATATGCTTGAATTAACCCCATATCATAACAAGTCATTTGTTATGCCTCCTCCATTTGTTTATAAATCTTGCGAAATTTTGTTTTGGCTCGTATCAACAATGTTCCAATAGAAGCTATGTCAATTTGAAGTACTTCTGCAATTTCTTTATATTGAAATCCAGAAAATTTCATTAATAAAATGGTTCGATCTCGATCACTCATGTTACTTAGTACGGTTTGTACCTTTGTGACTTCTTCTTTTCTTATCCAGTCATCATCTAGCGATGAAGCATGTTGTACTTCATGATATTGTATTGTTTTATCTATTCTCGCTTGATGTCGTTTTTCAGATCGTAAATAGTTATAAGCTACATAAGTAGAAGATCTAATCAGCCACCCAGGTAAGTTTTCAATTGCTTTCCAATCGGTGCGATATAATTGTAAAAACACTTCTTGTGCTAGTTCTTCAGCGATTGTTTGTTTTTTGATAATCCATAGGATCTGTTTTACAACGTAACCATAGTATCGTTTAAACACCTGTTCAAATGTCACATCCGAAATATGCCTCTCTTCATTTTTTATAGTTAACATGTAAGTCAAAACCTCACTCTCATTTGCTGCCTGTATTATAGAGAAACCAGAAAATCCAGTTTTGTGACAAGAATTTTTATTTTTTTATTATGGACTAAAAAAAACATTCATCTTTCAATCAGATGAATGCAAAAATTGAAGTCAAATGAATCACTTGATCTAAATTAATCTTAGTATAGTCGCTATTTTTTTCAACTATGTTGATGTTACAAAACTGTGCAACAGAACCCGTTAGAAATATGTACATGAATAACTCCATATAAACTCCTTAGCCCTCTAGATAAACTACTGAATAACTCCATACAAACTCCAGATAGTGTATATAGAATAAAAACTATCAAGGAGGTTAGAAAAAATGAATTTTATAAAACGCGCAATTCTCAGTATGAAAAAACGAAAAGGAACATCATTAATTTTGATGGCTGTCTTTCTGATTGTTACCAATTTAGTGTTGGCAGGATTCACAATCCAAAATGCATCAAAAAAAGCTGCTGATGCTGCAAGAAAAAAACTGGGTGCAGATGTTACTTTGGGTCTTGATTTTGATAAATTAGGAAAACAAGCAAGGGGAACTGGAGAAATGCCTAATCCGCCGCATCTCAACACAAAAGAAGCAGATCAATTAGCGAAGTCCAAGTATGTAAAAGACTATAATTATATAACCAATACTTTCGGAATTTCGGATGGGTTTAAATTAGTAGGGGCTTCAGAAGGAGAAGAAGAAGGAAAAGGTAGAGCGGGAGTGGCGACTGTACGAGGAGGATCAGGTTCAGGTTCAGAAATAGATATGAATTCTTCTCTTATAATAGAAGGAGTGCGCAAGACTTTATTACAAGAAAGTTTTAAAAATGGAAAAAGTAAAATCATTGATGGGAAACCAATTACAGAAAAGATGAACGATCAGAATGTAACTTTAATGGAAAAACGATTAGCGGAACAAAACAATTTGAAATTAGGAGATAAGGTTAAAATTCAATCAGGGGATAAGAAGAAAACTCTTGAAGTTGAAATTATTGGTATTTACGAAACGAATGAGCAACCACTGGGTGAGCATGCCCCTCCTATGATGGATCCAGCTAATAAGCTATATATGCCTCACTCTACTTTAAAAAAATTAGAAGCAGATGAAGGTACTAGTAGTAGCATTCAAGTCGTGTACTTCTTGAACGATCCACAATACATTGATGCATTTAAAAAAGAAGCAAAACAATCTGATATTGATTTTAATTATTTTAAGTTAGATGCACATGATTCATTGTACAAACAAATGATTGGTCCTATCGAAAATATCTCTTCTACTTCTCAAATGATTATCTATATGGTATCTATTGCAGGCGCTATTATCTTAGGATTAATCATTATGTTATCAATTAAAGCACGTCGTAAGGAAATGGGGATTCTATTGTCCATTGGAGAGAAAAAATGGAAACTGATGGCACAGTTCGTAGTAGAAGTAGTATGTATTGCTATTTTAGCATTTGGATTATCCCTAACAACAGGAGCTAAAGTTTCTCAATTCGTAGG
Source organism: Bacillus sp. DHT2 (assembly GCF_026241455.1). NCBI lineage: Bacteria > Bacillati > Bacillota > Bacilli > Caryophanales > Bacillaceae > Bacillus > Bacillus sp. DHT2. Next base: position 126,910 of record NZ_JAPHWH010000003.1, on the reverse strand, counting down.
GGATAATTTACTTTCGAGTGAAATTGCTACAGCAAGCGAAGAAAAAGACAATTCACAAAATGGTAGTGTAATGATGGTTGGAGCTGGTGGTAATCTACAAAACCAAAGCGAAGATCCAATTGATAAAATTGATGTAAGTGTAACAGGAGAGGATTTAGGAAAAATGGGGGAATTGGACTGACTATTGCTATACTAGCAACTATTCTTCCGGCATTATCTATTCTACGCTTAAATCCAAAACAAATCCTTTTAAAAGATGAATAAGGAGGCTCGACATGGAGACAATTTTACAATTTAAAAACTTAAATTATTATTATGAAAGTAACCGAAAAAAAGTAGCGATACTAGATAATGTTAATTTTTCTTTTCAAACAGGGCACTTTTACACGATTTTAGGGCCATCTGGATCTGGTAAAACCACAACGCTTAGCTTAGGTTGTGGGTTAGATATACCTAAAAATGGTTATGTACTCTATAAGGGTAAGGATATTCGAAAGATTGGTTTAGATCGATACCGGAATCAACATGTATCTGTGATTTTCCAATCCTATAACTTAATTACCTATATGACTGCTCTTCAGAATGTACTAACGGCAATGGAAATTACAGGTGTTCAGGTGCAAAATAAAAAGGCGAGGGCATTAGAATTATTAGAGAAGGTAGGACTTACAGAAGTAGAGGCGAAGCGAAATGTCCTGCAACTAAGTGGTGGACAACAGCAACGTGTAGCAATTGCTCGAGCACTATCTTGCAATGTTGATTTACTTATTGCTGATGAGCCAACAGGAAACCTTGATGAAGAAACCGCAAAAGAGATTATTGATTTGTTTCAGAAGCTTGCCCATCAAGAGAATAAATGTGTAATTGTTGTTACACATTCACAAGAAGTTGCAAAACAATCGGATCGAGCAATTTATTTGAGCAAGAAGCAATTAGTAGTAAAAGATATTAATAATTCTTAAATAACAAACTCCCCTATTAATAGGGGAGTTTATTTGTTAGTTAGATATTGGAATATTAGGGGTCACCATACATGCCCATCAACTTAAGAAGAGAAGCAAAATGAACTTTCGTTCTCGCTTTACAAGCTCGAGTGTTCTTGCAAGTTTTTCTAAAAATACAGTCGTAACATATCGTTGTAATCCTTTGGAAAATAGTTGTAGCTCATCTTGAATCGAGAGACTCATAACAAAACGTCATCCATTCTAACCTATTTAGGTATTTTTGAGTATTAAAATCTCTTAAGTTGACGGGTATTTATAATGGGACCATATAAAAAACTAAACTGGAAGCCAGATTCCCTATTACTATGATCTAGTTTTACGCGTATCTCGACTGTAATCTCCTTATTGTACAAGCAGAGCGGACTAGTATAAAATCGAGTGTATGAAAATATATAATGAACAAATTTTTTAGAGTGCCAGTGGAATAGAAGCGGAATGATATAGGAGTGTAGTAAAATGAATCGAATTTCAATTTTAATAGCTGACGATGAGGCAGAAGTTGCTGATTTAATTGCGATACATTTAGAAAAAGAAGGCTACCATGTTATTAAAGTAGCTGATGGAAAAGAAGCTATTCGTGTTATTCACTCTCAACCAATTGATTTGGTGATTTTAGATATTATGATGCCTAAAATGGACGGTTATGAAGTAACGCGTCAAATTCGTGCACAATATCATATGCCCATCATTTTCTTAAGTGCAAAAACATCAGATTTTGATAAGGTGACAGGACTTGTAATAGGTGCAGATGATTATATGACGAAACCTTTCACTCCGATTGAATTAGTTGCCCGTGTAAATGCGCAATTACGCCGATTTTTAATGTTAAATCAACCGAAAGCAGAGGACGATAAATCAGTTTTAGAAATTGGTGGAGTAGTCATTTATCCTGAACAACGGACAGTTAGTGTATATGAAGAACAAATTGAATTAACTCCAAAAGAATTTGATATTTTATATTTATTAGCAAGTCATCCGAAGAAAGTATACAGTGTGGAAAATATCTTTCAACAAGTATGGGCAGAAGACTATTACGAAGGTAGAAATACAGTAATGGTACATATTCGTACCTTAAGAAAAAAACTTGGAGAAGATAAAAGAAAGAATAAATTGATAAAAACGGTTTGGGGGGTAGGTTATACTTTCAATGGCTAAAATGATAAGAAGCTTTCGTTCAAAAATGATCGCACTATTTGCGTTAAGTATGATACTAGCTGGTAGCGTAACGTATATGATCTACAAAGGGCTGCAGCTCTACTATAAAACGGTGGTTCGTTATGAGGATCCTTTAGCTCAATTCCGTTCAACGATAAGAGAAATTGGAGACATTAATTTCTTTTTAATTATATTTATCCCTTTAGCTATTTTGTTTTTCTTCTTTCTTACTAGACCATATTTGAAGTATTTTAATGAGATCTCTAATGGGATTCATCATCTTGCTAATGGTGATTTTACAAACCGGGTTTATGTTTCATCGAATGATGAGTTCGGGGATATCGCACACGAAATTAACCTAGCGAGTGAAAAGTTAAAAGAAGCGGTAGAAAGAGGAGATTTTGCAGAAAGCAGTAAAGATCAGTTAATTGTCAATCTGGCTCACGATTTAAGAACACCATTAACATCTGTTTTAGGTTATTTAGATTTAATTCTTAAAGATGAGAATTTGACGAGGGAACAAATTAAACATTTTTCTACTATTGCTTTTACGAAATCTCAACGACTCGAGAACTTGATTGATGAGTTATTTGAAATAACAAGAATGAACTATGGCATGCTGAAGCTGGAAAAAAGACCAATTGATATAAGTGAATTACTTATACAGCTAGATGAAGAATTATATCCGTTATTAGAGAAACAAGATTTAGTAGCCAGAATGAATGTGAATCCTCACTTAACTATTAATGGAGATGGAAAATTATTGGCAAGAGTATTTGAAAATCTTTTAACGAATGCAATTCGCTACGGATATGATGGACAATTTGTTGATATGAACGGGTATATTGATAATGGAAAAGTTGTCGTACAAATTATTAATTATGGAGATAGCATTCCAAAGGAAGAGTTACCGTATCTTTTTGATATGTTTTATACAGGAGACAAAGCAAGAACTCAACAGCAAGAGAGTACAGGGCTGGGGCTATTTATTGCGAAAAACATTGTGGAACAGCATAATGGGACGATTTCTGCAGAAAGTAATGTAATACGAACAATATTTGAAGTGAGGTTACCGAAAGACGATGGCGTGGAATGTCATTTAATAATTTAATAAAAATTTAAAGTTTACCCCACTTTTTATTTAAATAGTTTTTTCTATCCTATACGTAAGTTAGGTCAAGGAGGAACTAGGAATGAAAAAGTGGGTATTTATTTCTCTTTTTATATTGTGCACAGTATGTGTTGGTATTTATATAGCACCATTATTTCAAAATGGAGTAGATGTTAAAATCGTAGAAAAAGGTGATAAGGTAAACTCTACGAATACTGAAAAGAAAGAGATTACAAAAGAACAAATTTATAAAGGTGATTTATTATTAGTCAATAAAGATTATCCTGTTCAGAAAGATAGCATAAGAACTGATATTATAAATATATTTCAAAATACGGAATTAGTAAGAGGGTATGTAGTGCTTGATAGAAATATTCATTTATCAAAGGATATTGTGAAAAAGTTTTTGAAGATTGTAGATGCTGCAGAAAAAGAAGGGATTCATCATTTTTTGATCAGTAGCGGCCATCGGGATTTTAAAGAACAAAGGAAGCTATATGAAAAAATGGGTTCTGATTATGCATTACCAGCAGGGTATAGTGAACATAATTTAGGGCTATCACTTGATGTAGGGTCTACTCAAATGAAAATGGAGAAAGCACCTGAAGGAAAATGGATTGAAGACAATGTATGGAAATACGGTTTTGTTTTACGCTATCCGAAAAATAAAAGTAATATTACAGGAATTCAATATGAGCCATGGCATATACGTTACGTCGGTTTGCCTCATAGTGCAATCATGCAAAAAAATAAATTTACTTTAGAAGAATACTTAGATTTCTTGAAGGAGAAAAAGGAGATTTCAACTAATGTTGAGGGGAAAGAGTATACGGTTTCTTATTATAAAGTATCAAAAAATACGACCATTAATGTCCCGGTAAATCAGCATTATGAAATTTCAGGGAACAATATGGACGGAGTAATTATGACGGTTCATAAATAGTAGCTTACTTTATAAATTAAGCCTACATCATCAACTTAAGAATGGAAATAAACTAAATGGATGCTTTTGTATAAGTGCGAAAAATTTGGAGATTTACTTGTGAAAGTAGACCCAGTATACACATCGCAAGATTGTTCTGGTTGTGGAAATCGTGTGAAAAAATTACTTTCTATTCGAACACATATTTGTGCAAAGTGTGGAACGGTATTAGACAGAGATCATAATGCAGGTCTAAATATTTTGCAAAAAGGATTAGAACAATTACTTATGAGGACGACCAAAGATCGAAACTGTAGGACAAGGTTGTGTCCAAACAGTATAAACGACGCCTGTGGGGAGTATGTAAGACTGCTAAACAGGAAGCCCCTTCTTCAAACGAATTGTAAGAGTGTTAAGGAGGGGCATTCACTATTGGTGTAAAAGCATCTTGTCCTTGCTTATAGTAACAAAAAGTACTCCAATGTAAATTATCATGCAGTAAAGAACCAGTTTCCATATTATGTTCCAATAACTGTTTTATATAGATGATAGCATTAATTCGTTCAGTATATTTTTCAGAGAATTTTTCTGTTTCGATCTATACCAAAAGACACCCAAGAATTATCAAAGATTCTTCTTCGTCTGTTTAAACTCCTACAGTGAAACGGACGAAAATCGCATCGATACGAGAAGAAAACAGTCTTTGATATTAGGTGTCAATTAAAATTGTACCATGTCTCACAATCAAGCAGCTTAATAAAAGAATGAAACCCGTTTGTTTTTTGATATGCAGAATTTCTAATGATCTACACTGGTTTTTTAGAAAAAGAAAAAAGTTTCTTTTGAAACTGACCTTTTTTAATCTTATCTTGATAGCGATGTGGTGAGACCCCGAAATAAGATTAAGATTCTTTTTTGTTTATTTGATAGATAATGGAATGGTAACAAAAAATTGTACACCCTCTTCTACATTATTTATAGAATACCTTATACCCAGTGCTTCAAAAATTTGTTTGACGATATATAACCCTAAGCCACTCCCTCCAGTATTTCGATTTCTTGACTTTTCGATTCGATAAAATGGTTTGAAGATATCTTGTATATTCTCTTCATTAATTTTGACACCTGTATTGATGACTTGCATTTGGATGTGGTTTTGTTTAGAATCTTTGGTTAACTGTATATAGACTTTTTCGTTATGCGGTGAATACATAACCGCATTATGAATAATGTTTTTACAGGCTTTTTCTAACAGAACACAATCTGTATAAACAAAAAGGTCAGAATCAATTTGTTTTATGATTTGAATGTCTTTTTGAGAAGCAAAAAATCCGATATCTTTTGTGATTGTATCCATTAATTCTGAGAGATTTACTTCTTCTAATTGTAGTTTAAAGGTATGTTGTTCTAGTTTTGACATGCTTAAAATTTCGCGAACCAGTTGTTCCATACTTTCAATAATTTGGTGATTTTTCTTTAAGTATTGGTCACGATCTTGATAGGGACCAATATTATAGATCATCCCTTCTAGGTATCCTTTCATAACAGTGAGAGGAGTTTTTAATTCATGTGATACAATTGCAAAAAATTCTCTGCGTTTTGCTTCTATTTCTCTTTCTTTTTCAATATCGCTCTTTAATTGCTGATTCGCTTTTTGTAAATTGAACATAGCTTGTTGTAAATTAATAGACATATCGTTCAAGCTATTGGATAATTCTCCTAATTCATCCGTGGAACGAACCTCAATTTTTTCGGAGAAATCTAAGTTTGCCATCTTTTGTGCACCCTCATTAATATAAATGAGTGGTTTTGTAATAAACCTCGAATAGAAATAAGCACTTCCTATACCAATCACAAGTACAATGATACTGATATAGGGAAGAAAACGTACTAAGACTTGCGTAGCTTCATCAATAGGTTGAAATGTTGCGAACACCACAAGTGTTAAGGTAATATCTTGGAATTGAATCGGCACAGTAACATCATATGAATTACGAAGGTAATCTGAACTCCCTAATGGTGTTGCTTTGGCAATCACATGTGCTTGGGTACCTCTTTGAATAAAACTAAAAGAAGGAGAATACATAACTACGCCTTCCTTATTTTGAAGGGAAATCATTGCGTTATTTTTTTGTGCGTATTCATCAAAAAGTGGTATAGCATTTTGAAACGTAAGATCTTTAGATTTATCAATTATTTCTTCTATTCCTGTTTGAAGCTGATCTGTTTTGTATTGCTCATAAAATGTAGGGAGAAAGAAGTATAAAGTTAAATAAATCAGGACTGCAAAGGCTAACAAAATGAGGGATGTAGTCATAAAGAGTTTATAGGTAATTCTCTTCGTCTTCATGATTTTCACAATCCTATTCATCGATTTTGTAACCAATGCCCTTTACTGTTTTAATGTAGGAAATATCTAATTTTTTTCGTATGTTTTTAATGTGTGTATCGATCATACGAGTTTCTCCGTGATACTCGTATCCCCAAACCTTTTCTACGATGCTTTCTCTTGTGATTACTTTTTTCTTATTTTGAAGTAGTAGTTGCAGGATTTCGAATTCTTTTGCCGTTAAGGGGATTTCAACCTCATTTACATATACTTTATATGCATCGCAATCAACATGTATTTCTTTAAAAAATAAATGATTCTCCGTACTTTGATCATAGCTTCTCCGCAGCACTGCTTCGACTCGTCTAATCAAAACATGAAAAGAAAAAGGTTTCGTAATATAATCATCGATGCCAAGATCAAATCCCTTCATTTGATCTTGTTCTTCTTCTAACGCGGTTAGCATAATAATGGGTATATTTGACTGACTTCGAATCATTTTGGCAACTTCAAATCCATTAAGGTTTGGCATCATCACATCTAGTAGAATTAAATCAAAGGATTGTTTATTAAATTGTTTCATGCCCTCTAATCCATCTGATGCAACTGTAACAGCATACTGCTGAGTCATTAAAAATTGTTTGATTAATTCCTGAATTTCTTGATCATCCTCTACCACAAGAATATGATAGTTCATCCTTATATCACCTCTTGTAGCCATTATAACCTGCTTATCTGGAGTTTATGTGGAGACGTATTAGAATACATAGAAACAATATAAAAACTTCACAGGAAAACTATATTTATATCATATCAGCTCCAGATTCAAGAGATATGATATAAAAAACTACAAGAAAGAAGGAGGTAATCAAAATGTCACTTGAAACAAACATAATTCTTTCTTTATTAGATGTAAAACTGTGGATGGTCTATCATTCGGATAGTAGTCGCATAAAAGTGAAAAAGAAATTAAAACCAGCACCATACTTACATAAGTACGTAAGTGTAAAGAAACGAAAGCTATATAAGTCTAGTTAACAAAAATGTTACATCTCCTCCATCGTACACACTCTTTATAACATCCTTATTTTCATTCCTGAATAGTAACTTTACGGGTAAAAAGAGAGAATCAAATTGATTCTCTCTTTTTCGTATACTGAGAATTTGCAAATGTTTAGTCCTGTTACAGTTATTGGAGCGGGTGTTATTGGGATTTCATGCCCTATACAAACAAAGGCGAAGTCTTTAAATAGACTCCGCCTTTTCGGTGTATAACGAATTACAGGAATTATTAAGGGTTGCATAACCATTTAACGATGCAACCCTAGATTCTCTATGTTTTGGGTAACTTTGCAACAGAACCTTTATAAATCTATTTTGTCGCTTTTCGTCCTACTAATACCCAGTACAGAGATAAACTGAAAAGGGTAACGAGTACGAGAATGAATAGGATGTTACTAAACATGGAAGCATCCACATTGTTTGTCATTCCGAAGAAACTTTTTTTCATTGCGGAATGGTCCATCATCGCTGCTGTGTAGGCAATTCCGATTGACATTGCGACATTTAGTGTTAAGTTATAAAATCCGATTGCTGTTCCTGTTTTTTCTTTATCAATTGTACAAATGCAAGAGTCAAGTAATGGTGCATACATGAATGCAAATGAACTAGAGAATAGAACCATAGAGATTACGAATACAACAACAGAAGTTTTGATAAAGAATCCGCCTAATAGTAAGCTGATTATAATGCTGCACATAGCGAGCGTAATACATTGCTTGCTTCCCATAACCTTTGCAACTTTTCCTGAAAGAGCTCCAACGATAGTCGCTGCGATATATCCTGGAATTAATAATAGTGAAATTGCATCTAGCTGCAAACCGTAAATCTTTTCAAGCAAGAATGGGAATAGGAAAATATATGCTAGCTGTACAGAGTAAATGATAAATGCAACGCCAAGCAATGAGATAAACTGCTTATTTTGGAAGAATGAGATTCCGATAAAAGCTTTTGAATTCTTACTAATATAAGTAAGGAACAAGGCAATTGCAACAATAAACAAGACTAGGTAAAGCCAATTGAAATCTGTAATATATAGTAGTAGAGATGCTGAAATGGCTCCCACTAGGAATAATCCTAATACATCTACATGACTGTTTTTCGCTTCTTCCTTAGGAATGTATTTTAAAATAAAAGGAAGAGTGAAAAGTGTTACTAAAGAAATTAAAAATAGAGTTGTCCAATGGAAATATGTTGAAACATAACCTCCAGTTAATGCACCGATAAGCTGTGAAAGAGCAAAACTACTTGTACTTAATCCTAAAAATTTCTTTTGTTCATCTGCAGGTAAATGCTTTGTGACAAATATTACATATAACGTTTCAGCTGATGCTAAACCAGCAGTTTGGATAATACGTGAAATAACAACTAGTAAAAACGAATGTTGAAAAATATATCCCATGACTGAACCGACACAGATTAAAATAATCCCAGCGCTAAAAAGTTTTCTAAAACTAATAGAATCCGCTAAAGCTGCGTAAACGACTGCTCCAATTCCAATCACAAGACCAGCTAATGTTGCTTGCCAGCTAACTGTTGTCGCTGAAATGTGAAAATCTTTTGCCATATCAACAGAAATAATCTTAAACGAATTGTCAATTACTAAACATAATAGAAATAACAGTAAGGTAACAGGTACTGCTTTCTTAGCACTATATTTCTGAGTTTTCTTCATGCTCACATCTTCATTAATTGTAGACATAGCTATATTCCTCTTTTCTTGTTATTCAGGGAATTGTCTTCCTGAGTCATGATTGTCTGGCCTTTAACTACCAATTGATCCTTTTGTAAAGGATGGTTTCGGTAATTTCTACACCTTTTGTTTCATATGCGAGGCTTTCTTGTGCACAGTTGTACCGATTTTTGTTCGTTCCTTCTTATAGTGTTTAAAAAGGAAACGTTTTCATGAACAACCAAAAACATCTTATCTTTTGATTACGCTTTCATGATGATGCATAATAACTCTTTGAACTATATAATATTGTTTGGTTATTTAAAAACTTGTATGCACTTGAATATTGAAAAGGATATCATGCCTTTCCTTCTTATGATGCTTACAAGGAAGCATTTTCATGAACAACCAAAAACATCTTACTTTTTGATTGCGCTTTCATGACGACTCTTTGGGATATACAATATTGTATAGTTGTCTAAAAACTTGTATGCATCTGAACAATGAAAAGGATATCATACCTTTCCTTTGCTCACAACCCATCTTTCTTTTGGAATTTGTCTTTTTTGTTACAAAAAAATCGCCCCCATTATAATTGTAAGTAACCACACAAACAAGAAATAGGAGACGATTTTTTTATCCCGCATTAACGTGCAGTAATACTCCCACCTCAAAATTCGGTGAAAGCAAAGCAGTTAGATGGGAGATCAACTGCCCGTAAAAGCCCGATTGGCTCAACTAATAATCAGTGGGGGATGAAGAAAGCCCCCACTGATTAAAGTTTCACTTTATGAGTAACCATTCAGCTATTTTCATTCATTAATAACATGGGTCGGTTAATTCTACCAATGGACTATAGCAATTTAATCCCAGAAGATTATGTGGTAAGAGTGATCCATGACATGGTGGAACAAGTGAAAACGGAAGTAGAACAGGAACAAGATAAGGGAGCAAAAAAAGAGAAAAAGAAAGTGTATCAAGAGAAACGAAAAATACATAAGAAACGAAAAATACATAAGAAACTGAAAGAAGACTATTTATCACGACTACAAAAATATGAGTCACATCAAGAGACTTTCGGTGATCGTAATAGCTTCTCGAAGACAGATCTAGATGCCACGTTTATGAGAATGAAAGAAGACCCCATGAAAAACAGTCAACTGAAAGCTGGATATAATGTGCAAGTAGGAACAGAAAATCAGTGTATTGTAGGATACTCTCTTCACTAAATTCCGACAAATACACGTTGTTTCATACCGCATTTGGAGAAGTTAAAAGAAGCCAATAGCTCTCCACAAATGGAAATTTCTAAGAGATAATGGATTGTTCATTCGGTTATTTAGATGTTTTAATCCTAATTTGACTAAATTCTATTGGTATATAGTATTTATTATAAACCACAGGGTATTTGTCGCTGATATATACACTTTCTAAAATTAAATCAAATTCCTCCCCGTGGAAAATTTGGTATTTTAATGACGGAGTATTGGCGGAATTAGAACGTTTAATTTCAATGGTAGAGGAGTTAGCCAGTTCATATACTTTCTCCTCCAACATTTCCAATACTTGCTTCTCGTTATGTAAGTCAAGGTTCAATTTGGAAACGGCTTCTATTGGCATCATAGTAAAAGCAAAAGCTACTATCTTATCGTGATTTTTATACCAGCGTTCCAACGCAACCACTGCAGTCATTTGTTGATTTAATACTTGCATTGCATAGTCCGTTACTAGGTCAATTCGGAAATTAAGTTCGATATCATCTATTTTTTCCGTATAGCATTTATATAAGGGATTCCCCAGTTTCTCTAAGCCATCGCTACTTTCATTATGATGAAATCTTGTAATGAAATTTCCTTTTCCATGGATATTTTTAACCAATCCATCTTCTTGTAAAAGTGCCAAAGCATGTCTTAATGTCATTCTGCTCACACCAAATATTTTGGCCAATTCGGGTTCTGTTGGAAGTTGGCTGCCTAGAGGAAAGGTTCCATCCGTAATTAATTTATACAATTGGTCATACACAATGACGAATAGTGGTTTTTTTTGTTTATTGAGTTCATGAAGTTTATTGTTCATTTTCTTATACCCCTATAGTTTTTCAAATTCGTGACGATAAATTCTATTTCTTCTCGTTTTATAGTAGTTTATTTTCTTTTTCTATTGTAGCTTACTTTTTCGCGTAAATTAATACGCTTTCAAAAATTCATTATAATTTGCACTAGGTGTATTTGTCACTCAAAATGAAGATGAACGATATTGCGGACCACATCTTCATTAATCAAGATTACGAATTTCAGTGGCTTGCGTTACATGAAGAAGAGGATGATGGGAAGGACTTCTGTTATGACCTTCGAAATCAAGCGGTTCAAACCATTTATCGGGATTAAAGAAGGTCATTGTACTTGATGCTGGAGGGAAAGCGAGTGACCTTGGTGTATGAACAAGAGGATTTCCAAGACAGTCTTCTTTAGCCGTAAACATTGGGTGTAAATACTAAATTTAGGATGCCTGATATTTTATCAATTGGACTGGGTGGGGGAACTCGCCTTTTTGGATTAGACGAAAAGCTTACGAAAGTGTAGGCTATGAGATTACCAAAAAAGCACTTATTTTCGGTGGAGATGTACTCATTTCTTCATATGTTGTGACGCTTTTAGGGCATGATTTTGACGATAAAGCAATGTAGATAGAACATGTATCAGTAGAGTTTTGTAATAAAGCTACTGGATATTACCTTGTTTTATTTCAAACAACTTATGCATCCGTTTAACTTTGTTTTTTGATTTGTTCTGATGGTACTGAAGGTACGGGAATGAAATGAATGAGCTATTTCACTGCGAGTGGCAGTTTTATAGAAAGAGCCTTAAAATTATATACTTAGAAGATGGTTTCAATATCGCAACGAATCTATTTTTTTCTAGAGGATCTAATTTGTTTTTGATACATTAATAGTTGGGAAATACAAATAAGGGGTAGAGACGTAGATATGGAATTATTTGATTATTATAAGCGAAAAGGGAAGTTTAAACTTTTTATTGGAACCTGTATTTTTCTATTTGCACTATGGTGTGTATATGGAACTTGGGGAATGGTGAATTGGGGAGAAGTTATTTTTATTGTAATCGTTTCTTCTGTTTTTTTCGGAATTGGATTTTGGCAGTTACGAAAAGGGAATTTGATACAAAAGAATGCGGTGAAAAGTAATGTAACGTTTTGGGATGTCGATACGTTTGTTGTATTAGAATTGCCTAAACAGAATAAACAATTTGGTTTATATCATCCTGATGGGGGATATGTTGCTGGAACAAAGATCATTTCATCTAACATTCTTTTTTCAGTGATACCTTTTTTAAGTAATAAAGATGTTTATGGATTAGAAGCGAGTAGCGGGGAAATTCTTGCATATTTTCATACTGAAGCTGACGGGTATGATTGGGTAATCTATGATTCGAATTATAACCAAATTGGTATGTTTAAAGAGAAGATGATACAAGGATTTGCGGCGATACGTGGTTCTTTAATGACTGATAAAGTAACAAAATTGTCCGATGTAGAAGTAGAGTTTGATTTTATTCAAAGTACTCTTCGTACAACAGATGGACGTACATTAGCAATCGGTAAGAAAGGGTATATGCCTATAGAATGGAGTGAAAGGTTTATGGGACTAAATGTGCCTACTATTACATTAGGTTCCAATGCGTCTAAGAATGAAAAAATTCTAGGGCTAGGGGTGCTCCTATATAGCTTACGTACAATTGAGATTAGAAAAAATAGAGCGAGCATTTAATAGAAAAAAATAAGCGAAACGATTAGAACAGAGTCCATAAAGTGATTCTGTTTTTTTATAAATCTTACAAAGATGTCATCTTTCTGTAAGATTATTAGATAGTTCATTTATTTTTTTAATGTAATAATAAAGGTATAAGAAACGCCAATAAATGATAGGAGAGTGTCAGTAATGATTGTAACAACAACTTCTGGAATTCAAGGAAAAGAAATTATTGAGTATGTGGATATTGTAAATGGTGAAGCAATTATGGGTGCAAATATTGTTCGTGATTTATTCGCTTCCGTTCGTGATGTTGTAGGTGGCCGTGCTGGTGCATATGAAAGTAAATTAAAAGAAGCTCGTGATATTGCAATGGAAGAAATGAAACAACTTGCGAAGCAAAAAGGAGCAAATGCAATTGTTGGCATTGATGTAGACTACGAGGTTGTTCGTGACGGCATGTTAATGGTTGCTGTAAGTGGTACGGCTGTGCGTATATAAATGAATGAACTATCCCTATAAACTGGACAGTTTTATAAAAAGATACTTAAAAGGTGGTTTCGATATTGCATCGAAGCCATTTTTTTATACTCTTTTATCTTCTTAGATTGATAGTTATGTAGTGTCCAGAATGTAGTTGAAAATCCAAAATATGGTTGACAACCAGAGATTACGTTTGTAATATCTACTTATAGATTACAAACGTAATATAAGGGGTGGAATTGTAAACAATGAAAGAATTACCTAAAATATCGGAAGCTGAATTAGAAGTGATGAAAGTTCTTTGGTCCAAATCTCCTCAAACGGCGAATGAAGTAATCGAAGAGTTAGAGAAAACGATGGATTGGAAGCCAAAAACCATTCGAACGTTGATAAATCGATTAGTTCAAAAAGAAGCCCTTTCTTATCATCAAGAAAAAGGGCGTATGTATGCGTATTATCCGTTAGTGTCACAAGATAACTATCTACAAGTAGAAACAAAATCTTTCCTCAAACGTTTCTATGGTGTGGCACTTAAACCTCTACTTGTGAATTTCTTAAAAGAAGAAAAACTATCTTCAGAAGATATTAATGAACTGAAACGTATTTTGGATGAGAAAACAGAAGAAAATCAGAGGAAGGGTAGATCATGATGATAGATATGTTTGTAAACATCTATCTACCTCACTTTTTTGATTGGGTGATAGAAACATCCATTATGGCAAGTATAGTAGTTGGTCTCATTTTATGTATCAAAATCTTATTTAGAAACAAGTTAACACCAAGGTGGCAGTATTTGTTATGGATGATATTAATTGTAAGACTTCTATTACCATGGTCGCCAGACAGCTCCTACAGTATTTACTCTATCCTTTCATACAGTAATGACACTTCGGTTATCTTTCATCAAAAAGAACCTGTGCAAGAGAAGGCAGCTATAGATGATACAAAGATGGTCACAAACGAAAATACTTATGCACCTAGTTACACACAAGTAGCTGAGGAAAATAAGCAACAAACGCATCGTAATGAAAATAAAAGTGATGTGACATTTTCATTTTATACAATCCTTTTATACATATGGCTAGCTGGGGTTATCGTTTTAGGGCTTGCAACTATGATTATGAATAGGCGTTTACGTCTCTATATAAAGAACCAGCCTGTTATTACAGATGAACGGATTGTCACAATCTTTGACAATTGTAAAAAATCGATGTCCCTTCAGCAGAATATTCCACTACTTTTAGCTGGGAAAATTTCAAGTCCAACAGTGTTCGGTTTTTTTCGCCCTAGGGTGTTATTGTCAAGTGTACATATGAAAATACTAGATGAGCAGCAACTACGATATATTTTTCATCATGAATTGGCTCATATTAAACGAAGAGATGTTGGGGTAAATTGGCTAATGCATGGCTTACTCATTCTAAATTGGTTTAACCCGATTATTTGGTATGCCTACTCGTGCATGCGGGAAGATCAAGAAATGGCATGTGATGCATTCGCTCTGACATTTATAGGTTCCGAGGAACAAATTGCATATGGTCATACAATTATTACTCTTCTAGAACATTACTCAAGTTATTATCAAGTGCCTAGTTTAGCGAATTTAAGTCGAAATAAAAGAACGTTGAAAAGGAGAATTCGTATGATTAAAAAATTTCAAAAGAAATCATATCGTTGGTCTGCACTTGGAGTTGTTGCTATTATTGCTGTATCATCTGTATCTTTATTAAATGCACATGCAGATATACCAACTAACCCGCAGAAAGAACAAACTGAAGTGAAAAATAATATCAAAGAAGCAAAAGCACAAACTAAAGTTCCTATTCAGCAAATTGTAGAAAAGATGATTGGTACAAAAGAACAAGCATTTGCAGAATTTCATATTTCAGAGGGTCGATATGAATATATACTTCAAGAAATGGAAGTGGTACGGAATCTGTTAACAAAAGAAGAATTTGACCAATTAATCAAATTGCAAAGAGAGGAGTATATCATAGACAAGAAGATAAGAACAGTAGGGACATTTGAAAATTTAGAACCAGAAGATCAAAAAAAATTAGAGGAGAATAGCAAAGCTATTGAACCATTATGGGGAAAAATTTATTCACATTTCACATCTCGTTCATTTGATTTTCCATACAAGAAACCAACTTATGTAGCGAAAGGTTATGAACTAAAGAGGGGAAAAGTTGAACCAGTAATTACAACAAAAAAGCTGAATCCTATCATTAACTCAGAATATAGAGCCGGGGAGTTTGGCTATACAATTTATCAATCCGCCGTTTTAGAAAAAGGAAGGGATCCATTTTACTTTTGGATTAATGATAACGATAAGATCGAAAATTATGAACGAGAAGGAGCAAAATTCACGTTTGCTAAAATGACGGGAAGCAATGTAAAGGGCATGAAGATGATTGTTCCTGCAAAAGGGAAGGATAGTGCCTACCAAGTTGTAATTATTGATGATGTTTTAAATAAGGCTGAACTAGAGAAGATTATGTTTTCCATGCTGAATTAAAAAAGAAGTTTTCCTAAAAGGTCGTTAAAAACGGACTTTTGGGACAGCTTCTAAATAAATGTTAGAATATTTTGACTTTATTTCAAATTGTCAATCATACATAAAGCAACACGTTCTTCTAAAAGTTAGCGAGTTACCAAAAGGGGTTTAGTGGAATTTTGTCGAAAGATTTCTACAGCGCAATGAATCTATCGTATGAAAAAGGAGCATCCCCATTGGACAAAATAAAAGGATTATCAATTCCAAACTATGCAAGAGTAATTGTTATTTCTGATATTCACGGAGAATTAGAGCTTTTGAAAGGGTTACTAGAAAAGGTAAATTATAGTGAAAAAGATTATTTAATTATAAATGGTGATTTGTGTGAAAAAGGTAGTAACAGTAAAGGTGTTGTCAGCTACTTGATGAAACTTTCGGCTCATCATTCTAATGTTCATATTATAGAAGGGAATTGTGATACGTTAGTTGAAGAGCTACTACATGAGAATCCTAAGTTAATCCATTATTTATGTACGAGAAAACATTCTATATTAAATGAATGGCTTGCGTATTTAGGTTATGCTGTTAACGAAGAAACACATATTCAAGAAGTAAAAGAAATATTAATTACTCATTTTTCAAAAGAAATAAAGTGGCTTACAGAGTTACCGACAGCGATCGAAGCAGAAGATTATATTTTTGTACATGGTGGGTTAGAAGATATCGATAATTGGAAAGATACGGCTCGAGATACTGCAATAACACTTCCAGCATTTTTAGATAAATCGCACCAAACGAATAAATATGTGATCGTCGGACATTGGCCCGTTGTGAATTATTCCTCAGATGTATCTGTTCATAATCCAATTATTGATCAAGACAAAAAAATCATTGCAATCGATGGTGGGAATGTAATCAAACCAACGGGACAATTAAATGCGTTTATCATTCATCGATCACCTGCTAAAGATATGTTTTCGTATATATACCTTGATCATTTTCCAAATTACGTGGTGTTAGAAGATTTTAACGCAGAATCTACAATGATTGGTTCTATTCATTATCCTCTATATGATATCTTTCCAGTTGAAAGAAACGAAAATTTCACTTTATGTAGACAATTAGAAACAAATCGATTCCTACATGTTAAGAATGAATATCTCAAACAAAATCAAAGAGGGCTTTTCACTGCTAAAACAGACGTGCCTTGTGCGCAATTAAGCGTAAAAAAAGGGGATATTGTTTCTGTAGTTGATGATAGCTGTACGGGTTATAGCTTAGTCAAAAAAGATGGGATGGTTGGATGGATACCGAAAGGCATTCTTGCATGTAAACAACAGCTTGTTTCAGCTTTTCGGTAAGTGGAACAGACACGTGTGTATTGGTAATCGGCTTCTAGATGTAGTATTTACGTGGTGTGATGCAGAGATGGGTTGAAAAA
This sequence comes from Bacillus sp. DHT2, assembly GCF_026241455.1. NCBI lineage: Bacteria > Bacillati > Bacillota > Bacilli > Caryophanales > Bacillaceae > Bacillus > Bacillus sp. DHT2. Next base: position 109,468 of record NZ_JAPHWH010000003.1, on the reverse strand, counting down.
GAAGCGGGTGACGCTATAGCTAGCAAGTTAAGATTATGTATAAATTTCAAGGAAAACAGCCACCCTTTCATGGAGTATCCATGAAAGGGTGGCTGTTTTTATGTCCTCAATGAGTCTTACAGAAGAATTACAGCTATTAGGTTAGGAATTAAAGAGTACATTTTCACTTTCAATTTTAGAATCACTTGCACGTGAAACTGGTATAATACTAAAAAAACGGATATACCCAATAAATCTATCATTATTGTGATTTTAAGGGATTATACTACAAATCAGAGCCTAATGGAAAAGAAAATTCCATTCCAAAAAACAGATAAGAGTACCGTTCTAAAAGGAGGAAAGCTTCATGCGAAATGCTGTATACGAGTTGGTTGAGACGAATGATAGTCTGCCTTTTGATGTTTCATTGAACAGTGTCAATTATGTACCGAGTCATTGGCATAACAGCGTAGAGATTATTTTTGTGCTGCGCGGTACGGTGGAGGTTTCATAGGCGGCAGTGTGGATGTCGTGGAAAATCCGTGTAAAGCATTGGCAGAAAAAGCAGGCGCCGTTGTGATTTCCGTTGATTACCGTTTAGCGCCTGAACATCCATATCCAGCAGGACTGACAGATTGTTTCGAATCCGTAACATGGGTGTATGAGCACGCTGAAGAAATTCGTGTGAACCCACAGCAAATTGCCGTATCTGGAGACAGTGCGGGTGGGAATTTAGCTACGGTGTGCGCGCTCATGGATATTGAAAAGGGAACAGAGATGATTAAGCTACAAGCGCTTATTTACCCAACAGTGAATATGGCCGGCGTCCAAACTGAAGATTTCAACTGGAGCCTCGACCAATATGAGATTCGTAACTATTCTGAGCTCATCATTCCAATGATTAAAGGGTTGGCTGAAAGCGGCGAGTTATTTTTCAGGCTTTACTTGCAAAGTAAAGCGGAAATTACTGATCCTCACGTTTCTCCGCTCCTTTCAGATCAATTAAGTAATATGCCGCAGACACTAATTGCAACTGCTGAATTTGATTATTTAAAAGTAGAGTGCGAAGCTTACGCGGCAAAACTTGCACGAAGCGGCGTACCTACGAAGCTTATTCAGTACAACGGTACAGACCATGCATTTATGGATAAAATTGGTTTGTATCCGCAAGCGGAAGATTTAATAAATGAAATTGCAAAAGAGGTTAAGCGAGTATTTGCTTAATTAGAAAGAGCTTGTTCAAAAATACGTTTTTTGAACAAGCTCTATATTTCAAGATGTATAAGGAACTTTGAATAGTTTTATGATAAAGAGATAAAGATATCAAATGAATGAAAAAGAGAAGAGAAATCATGGAATTATGATTTCTCTTCTCTTTTATTTTTCCGTTGTTGATAGCAGCCAAAACATTGAGAAAAGGCGTTATCGCTACATTGTTCAGGATCTCGTTCGCATGGGTTAAATCTAGGGTTAGCTAGCACCTCGTATGGTCTCATCATATCGTAATCTTCGTGTTCAAGAATATGACAGTGCCACGGGTAAGCTCCTGTAAATGGACCAAAGCGTGCGATAATCCGGGTCACTTCTCCGGGATTAGCACGAACAGTATCTTTCCATCCTCTCTCGTTTGGATCAGGTGGTATGGGCGGTCCGACTTTGAGGTTAGAACCATTTGGATCGCCAGTAAATACAGCACGATTCAAAATTTGAAAATTGACAAGGTGCAAATGAATCGGGTGAGTGTCTGGTGTCGTATTGTACAGCTCCCAAATCTCTATAGTTCCATTATACGGGGTTTCTGTAATAGGCTGACTCCACTCCATGTTATTTAATAATGGCATAGGGCGTCCGAAATTATCGGTAGCTTCAAGTAAAGTGTTTTTTCGTGTGATTACAGCATCCTGGGGATTCAACTGTTCCAAGCAACTCAACTTCTGTGGAATTTTACTTTTGTCATGTTTGCAGTATGTTTGTTTGACGCGAAATTGCATAATCTGTCTCAGATCTTCAGAAGGACTTTCGCCGTCAGGGAACGGGGTTGGTGCGTCATTTGTTAAAATAATACTCTGACCATTATGGTTTGAAAAATCGACAATGACATCGGCACGTTCCGCAGGTGCAAGGATGATTTCGGATACTAGGACTGGTTTTTCCAAAAGTCCTCCATCCGTACCAATTTGGACAAAATTTTGCCCAGAGCTCAGCTTCATACGATAAAAACGAGAATTGGAGCCATTTAGGATGCGGAACCGGTATTTCCGCGGCTCAACCTCAAGATAAGGCCATACTTTTCCATTGACTAAAATTGTGTTACCGAAAAATTCAGGGACCACTGACGGATTTGGTAATGTAGGATCGATTGGTGGAGGTGGCTGTGGGGCTGGAGGCGGCATATTTCCTGGTTGGGATGGATAAAAGAGTTCACCATTGGCATAGAACGAACGATCTTGGATGACCAGCGGGATTTCAAAGTTTCCACTCGGAAGATTCAACTTCTTCTCTTCTTCATCTCTGAGAAGATAGAAGCCCGCAAGACCTGCATAAACGTTCAAACGAGTAATTCCAAGGGCGTGATCATGATACCAAAGTGTTGTAGGGCGTTGACAGTTTGGATAATAGTAGACTTCAGTCACGAATTTCGGCCCAACATTTTTAAAATCTCTTGTGAACCATGCATCAGGATATCCGTCACTTTCTGGACGAACACGGCCTCCATGTAAATGGACAACCGTCCTAACAGAAGGTATGGATGATTCCGCACCATGAACAGTTTGGTCGACAGGCAGCAGGTGTTCAAAGGGCAATTTATTTTTCCATTTTACAAGAATAGGGTGATTTCTTTCTGCTTCGAATGTAGGACCCGGGTACATACCGTTATAGCCCCAGACAGTAGTTGGCGGCAAATCCCGATGTAATTTTTGTTTGACTTGCTTCATTGTTACTTCATAGAATGGTACTCCATCATGGGTACCTTCTGCTTTTAAGACAGGAGGAATTGGTAATGCATCGACAAATTTTTTAAAAGACAATTCACTGCCTCCTTTTTAAATCATCAAATATTGTTTGTCATATATAATATGAATTTAATGTAGACCGGTATAGACGAATTTCTAACAGGAAATGAATGAAATAGGCTGGAATTGTAAAAAAGCAATTTGTTTCAGAGAAAATTTCATTTAAATGAGTTATGGTGAACCGTATCCCAAAAAAGGGATACGGTTTTTACTATTCGTTAAAAATCATAACAGTATAAAAATACATTAAGTTTTGTTTTCATTGAATCGAAATAAATTTCTTTTTCATTTATACGTTCAAAGTTTTGACTATCATAAAATCCATAGTTACATTTATTATCTGTATATAGATATAAAGATTTCACATTCGTACTTTTCATATAATTAGACAAATGATTTATTAGAGCCTTTCCAACCCCAAGGCCTCTAGATTCCCCTGATACAATAAATAACTGTATACAACCTTGAAAATCATCTTCCTTTCCTTCTATAAGTTCTTTATATGTGTCTTCAACCTTTGAGGATTCTTTTATGAATTTTTTATTCTCTTTATTAGTCATGAATACTTTCAGCATGGTGTAGGCAAAACTTAAAGTATTATGAGCTCTCTTTAAACGCTTTTTGTCTTTTTTTGAATCCCCCAAAATAACACCAATAATTTTATTGTCTTTTTCTGCTACTTTGCTAAATGAGCTCCCTAAAATACAACTCTGTAGATAGATGTTTAATATGGAATCTAAAAATTTTTTATCCTCAATCATTTCATTGAAGCCAAATGCTTCACCAATCAAAGCTTTGACAGATTCATAATCTTCTTTAACTAGACTTCTGTATGTTACTGTATTCATGTTTCGAAACTCCCTTGTATATAAGTGAATTTTGTATTTTATTGCAAATATCTTATTATGATCATAAGGTCTCTCTTAAGGGGAGAGTCAATGATAATATAAGAAAAATATAAAGGAAGTGATTAGGGTGAAAAACTTATTTTCTATTGGGGAAGTTGCGAAAATAAAGGACATCACAATAAAAGCGTTACGATATTATCACAAAATGGGGATTCTTATTCCAAGATATATCGATGAAACAACAGGTTATAGGTATTATTCTATAGATCAATTTATTCATATAGATATTATAAAAAGCTGTAGAGAGTTAAGAACGAGTATAGTAGAGCTTCAAGAGATTTTTAAGGACTGTGATACTGATCAATTACTACAATTTTTACAATTAAAAAGATATGAAGCAGAAGAAAACATAAAGAAAATGCAAGAAGTAATCCAAACCATTGATAGCTTAAATATGAAGGTAGAGACTTCTAAGGATATATTAAATAGTGATGAGATATCTATTCAGTTCTTTGAACCACGCTATGTAATTGTAGCACCATGTAAAGAAGTGGGAAGTTTACAAGAGCTACTTTACTATTCAGACTTAGAGAAAATCATTCAAGATAAAGAGGGGAAAATGTCAATGGAAAGAGGAATCATATATAACTTTAATTCAGAGGGGGATGCAGAACCAAAATATGTTTTTAGTAGATTTCAAGGGAATTCTAATATAGAAGCTGAACAAAATATGAAAATATTACCAAAGGGAAAGTATGTAACGTTATCTTATAGTAAAGAGAATGAAGAGGAACGTCGAAATAAAATCATTAAATATGTAAAAGAAAATAATTTAAAAGTTAAAAGTTTCATTGAAGTGGAGTTATTTAACGATTTCTTTAATACAGAATCTTATAGCTGTCAAATTCAAATGTTGATAGAAAATAATGAGTCAGTTGGATAAAAGATAAAGACCCCTTTCTTTTTAGAGGTGGTCGAGAGCATCTGGCCATGCATAGAAGCGGTCGGGGCGAAGGGATTTTGTCCGTTTTATTTATCACTAAACATTTATTCTCATATTTTTGCTCGTTCTTAGGATTATTAATAGCGAGAAATAAGATGATAGTTTTTTTGCAAAAGGTAAACTGTTAAAATACTAACAAAGTGTTTGGATGGATTAGAGGAGGGAGAGAGTTGCTTGTTTTTATAAAGGTGCTCTTATTTATTTCAATTCCTAGGTATGCTTTTTTTAGGATGTCTCGGAATTTTACGAAGGAGAAATCAGTCAAAATCAAATCAATAGATGTTTTTGCCTCCATGGTTATTTATTGTTTATTCATGCTTGGCTTTTTTCTAAATGGAGTGGCAGCGGGTGCTGGTGAGCAATTGCATATTTTTGAAAGGACTGGTGCTAAGAATAATGGATATGCTTCTCTTGCAAATGAATATATAGTTTCAGTAATTGTCTTAATAACATTGGGGATGATTAGCTTTTGGATCGTAAGCCTTAATTATGGGGATCTTCCTCCGCTTATTTATGTGGTATGCAGTACATTAATGATACTGAATATCATATTTGCGGTTGCCTATCTCACTCATACAGCCTTCTCAAATGATGGTGAAGAATATTCGGTTTTTCTTCTGCAAACTAGCTGTCTATCGTTGTTTGTTTTATATATCGCAAGCTTGAAAGATTCTCTGAACCATTTTCTTGCTAGTCAGCATGAAAAAGAGATTGAGTACAACAATAAATGTATGCTATTTCTCTTCCGGGTATGTAATAACTATCAACAGATGTCAAAACTATGGGCTATAAGCTTGTTTCCAGTTCTGATTATCATCCAACTAATTTTGGTTCTGTTTGGGCAACGACCAGATAGCTTTATTCGTGTGTTCCTTGAAACAAGTTCTTTCAACTATTCGAATATCCCTGCGCCAAAACCAGAGATAGTGGCGGGTGACGGGCATTATTTGTGTACGGTCTCTGCTAGAGGGCATAAAAAATTGGTCAAGCCAGTTAGGGCAGGCATCAGAAGTGGAGAAAGAATCCCTGTGAACCGCCAACTACTAATTGCTAATGCATTTGAGAACATTCTTGAACAATATGTTCCAAACTTCCATAAAGCCATCCGTAATTTTTATGACAGGTATGGCTACCCAATCAGCAGGCATATCAATTCAAAATGGTCTGCAGACATTATCTATCTTATCATGAAGCCTTTGGAATGGTTATTCCTTATTGTGTTGTATACGGTGGACAAAAAACCAGAAAACAGAATTCATAAGCAATATAGTGAGTTGAGGAAGTGAAATGACCAGAGATGGTTGCTATGGGACATTCAATATTTATTCTGTTGTTTCATTTAATGATGGATTAATTCGATATAATAAGAGAGGAATGGGTTGGCATTACATAATAGGGGAACTATACATCGCCCTCAACTTAAGAGATTTTAATGCCATCAAATGCAAAAGAAACATCAACCAGATGGAGTGTAACGAAAGATGAAAAAAATTCTTGCTATATCTTTCCTATTTGTCAGTTTACTTGTAGGTGGTATCGTATTGGTTAATAGAAAAGAGACAGTGACTCAACCCTATATATCCAAAAAAGAAAAGAAGCCTAAGTTGAAGGAAACAAACAATTCTATTATGTTAGAAGATATCTTTCAATCTGGTCTAGAAAAATGGAAAATAGCAATCAACGACTCGGAAAACCGCACCAACCTAGATATTGACACGATCACGCAGCGTGTACATGTAGTAAATGCGCCAGGCATGACGGGAGATCACAAAGCAGTGCAGTTCGTTGTTCCGCATTCTCAAGGACAATTCCGCTCGGAAATTGCACAGCCATACGAAGAAGGGTTCCACGAACGTTGGTATACAGCACGGATTTATATCCCGCAGGATTGGGTGTTCGACAAGGGCAGTGGCGACGATATCGTCATGCAATGGCATGCTGTACTCGGCAGTGAGCGGGTGGATCGGGATTTTCCGGAATTGGCTATTGCAGTGAAAGGTGACAGATGGAGTATACAACGCGCATTCGGTCCTACTGCGAATATAGAGCGCGATTCTAAGACATTGGACGAACTGGTGCAAAAAGTAGTCTGGTCTTCTTGGGTAATTCATGCAAAGTGGTCATCAGGGAACGACGGATTGCTACAAATATGGAAGGATGGAAAAGTTGTATGGGAAGTGCAAGGTCCTAATGCCTATACTACACGTGCGCGTACGCCTTACCTCAAAACAGGGCTTTACCACCCACAGTGGAAACCGAAGTACGGTGAACTGAAACCTAGTCCGGTAAAAGAACGGAAGATTTTTATCGCTGATGTCAAGATTGGAAACGAACGGGCGACCTATCAGGATATGGTGACCAAAGATGATTCCTCAAAAAAGGAAAAATAGACATCCAGAACAACTGAGTGATGCAGAAGATTTACGATTTTAACATAAACTTACTAATTTGATGAAGAGTATAATGATATAAAGAGTAAAACGGGTCAGTTCATGTTATGACCCGTTTTTACATGTATTCTGAATGAACACCATACCCATCAAGTTAAGAAAACAGATCAACTCATTTCTCTAAACTTGATAGCTATGTGTTGTAACCCCTAATAGGTGTATTAATAGGAAGTCCAGCCGCCGTCTACCGCAATCACTTGTCCGTTTACGAAACTAGCTTCGTCTGAGCCTAAGAAGATAGCTAGCCTTGCAACTTCTTCTGGTTGTCCGGCACGTGGATTAATTGCCATACCTAATGCTTGGCGGCTTGCTCCAAATTCGCTCAAATGAGTCATTGAAGAAGCAATGTTTGTCATGACTGCTCCAGGAGCGATACCGTTACAACGGATGTTTTTGTTCGCATACATAAAGGCAGTGTTTTTTGTTAGGCCAACGACTGCATGTTTAGATGCTGTGTAAGCAGCACCAGCACGTGCGCCGTATAGTCCGCCTGCAGAAATGTTATTAACGATCGTACCATGTCCTTGTTCTAAGAATAGATTCACTGCAATCCGCATTGTTTTCATTACAGCTACTGTATTAACGAAGAAAACCTTCTCCCAGCGTTCGTCTGAAATTTCACCAACAGGCTCCATTCCGTCCATGATGCCTGCATTATTAACAAGAATATCTAATTTTCCATAAGCTTGTTTTGTTTCATTGAAAAGACGTTGTAGATCTTCATCGGAAGTAACGTTTGTTTGAACAGCAATGGCCTCTGCACCTGTAGCCTTAATTCCCTGTACTACATGTTGAGCCCCTTCTAAGTTTAAGTCTGATACAACGACCTTTGCGCCCTCTTTTGCATAACCTTCTGCGATTGCTTTCCCCATGCCTGACGCAGCACCAGTGACAATTGCTACTTTTCCTTTTAATCTCATTCGAAACGGCCCCCTTTGTCTGTTTATCTCGCATTAACGGGCAGTAAGACCTCCACCTCAAAATTCAGCGAAAGCAAAGAAGTTAGGTGGGGGATCAACTGCCCGTAAAAGCCCGATTGGTGCAGGCTGATAATCAGTGGGGAATGAAGCCCCCCATTAATTAAAATTTCACTTTATTGAACAGTTGTTCAATAAAAAGTATAATCATATAAAAGAGCGCTTACAATGAGCAAAAAAACGATAAATGTTCAATAATTAACACATAGTTAGAAATGTGTTCAATAAGAGGTGAAAAAAGATGCGTACAGATATGCGGATTGTGAAAACAAAAGAGGCGTTACATAATGCATTGTTAGAATTACTAAATGAAAAAAATCTAGAAGTCATCTCAATCTCGGAAATTTGCAGAAAGGCAAAAATAAATCGTGGTACATTTTACTTGCATTATAAACAAGTAGAAGATTTATTCGAGGAATATTTTAAAGAAATTACAGCGGATTTGGTCCGATCTTATCAAGAACCTTATCGCCACGTATCAGTATTGAAAACGAGTAAATTAGACCCGTCTACCATTCGGGTTTTTCATCATATCGAAAAATATAAGTCATTCTACAGAATTGTTTTTTCCAAAAAGGTTCCATTAATGTACTATTATTTATTATTTGAGGAAATAAAGCGTTTGTTACTTCAAGATCAAGAGGCTTTTCTTAAAGAAGGAGTTAATCATTCACTCTATTGTTCCTACCAAGCGAATGCGATTATTGGCATCATTATTGAATGGTATCAAAATGATTTTTCTTATAGTACAAGTTATTTAAATGATCAACTTGTGCAATTCTTAAATATGAGAGTAGACGAATAGTTCAATTTGATAGGAATTATAAAAGAGAGGATTATTATGATAAGGAGACAGAGAATAAGGATATTACCGAGGTTCATGTGGCGAAGCATCGGAACGGGTACCTAATTTCTTTAAGTACCAACCTTTGCTAACGAAATGCATATCATCGGTTTCTTTTTTTATAAAAGGCTGTTGGTTTTATAACTGAAAATATTTATAAGAACATACGTTTGTGTATTGTGAGTTTAATGTTATAATTATATTAAATTAATTTAGAAAAGAGGGATTAAATTGAGTGAGGTAAAAAACATAATTAGTAATTTTAGTCATTATTCATCTTGGTTAAGCACTTTAGAAGAAATTGATGACACATTATGGTCTAAATCAATAGCCGAAGGTAAGTGGTCTGTAAGGGAGATAATAGCCCATATTATGAATTGGGATAATCATCTATTAAAAAAAGTCCTCCCATCTGTACAAAATGAAAAGGGAATGGAGTTTCCAAATTTTGATACACATAATAAAAAGGCATCAGACTATGCAAAATCAGGAATATCACAATCAAAACTTCTTGAAGAAGCAAAAGATACAAGGGAACTACTTATAAAAGAACTTAACGAATTTCCAATCGAAAAGCTAAACAAGTCATTAACTGCAAATGGTGTAACTCATTGTCCACATACTGGAGCACCTTACTCACTTATATATATTGTTAAGGAATTTACAGACCACGATAACCACCACAAAGGACAAATTATACAATTCTTAAGGGAAAACAATTTGGACTAATTCAAGTTGTTTTTTTGTCTTTCTCACCACGTTTTTTGTCTTTTCTATGAGCGATTTCACGATGACCTTTTAAAGCTTCTCGAAAGAAAGTTTCGTCGCTCACTATGATGCCTTGTAATGGATTAAAACCAAGAGTTCCTAATGCGTTCAAGATTTTGTGTCTCCAATATATATGAAAACAGCCTTTATGAAAAATAAAAAAGAAGCAACGCAAAAACAAACGTTGCTTCTTTCTTGTATTAGTATTAAGCCGATTCTTTCTGAACTCTCTCAAGCAAACTAGCCAACACATGCGTACGATAGGATTCTAGTTTTTTACCTTCATAAGTACGGATACCTAATTTTTTTAGTTCCTTTACATACCAACCTTTGCTACCGAAATACATAGAATCGCTCCCCTTCAAATTTGTTTTTTTATGTGTTCTGATTGTTACTTGGAGGTACGGGAAATAGATGAAGGAAATGAATTTCGTGTGAAAATGGTTAACTTTGATGCAAAAGACATATATACTAAAGGTAGTATATAACGAGGTGGGCACGACGTGATTATAGAGAAGCACGAAATTCAAATTGACCAAATTACGAGCGGAAAGGTGAATATATTTACTTTCTACCGAAATAGAAAGCAAATTGACGATCCGTTTTTACAATTGCAAGAGCCATCGCTTACGGCCAACTACTATTTCCATTTTCATTTGGATGCAGAGAGCTTGAGTCTTCTGCAGGAAGAGTTTCCTAATGTATATCCGTACGGCGGGAATGGAACCATTCACGACTGGACGGAAAAGATGAAAGATGAGCTAACGCGCCAAATTCAAACTGGAAAGTGGAACAGACGCGTGCGTATTGGTAACCGGATTCTAGATGTGGTATTTACGTGGTGTGATGAAGATATAGAATGAAAAAGAAGCGGATGACGCTTCTTTTTTTAGCGCTGGAATAAAACGAGTTTTCCTGCGGAAGATGTGCAGCGATGTGTGTGCTTATGCAATCCCTTTTCTTGTAAAATGGATGCTCCTTTTGATTTCGCTTCTGCTTCTGTTGCCGCCTCGAATGATTCGTCTAGCATTTTTGAACCATCTTTTTCAAAGACTGTTAGAACGTATACTCCCATGAAAATTCCCTCCAAAAATTAAAATCAGAATCTTATAACTATTTTGTCATAAAATGCTAGAATATGCAAAGAAATATGTGACATTGCGTGGTAAAATAGAGTGAAACTTTTATAGGATAAAGAAAGGATCGTTTATTTGTGAAACAAGTAAAGTTTATACATGCGGCAGATTTGCATTTGGATAGTCCGTTTAAAGGGATGGAAATGAATGTGCCGTCATCTGTTTGGGAAAGAATGAAGCAAAGTACGTTTCAGTCGTTTGAGCGTATTATCGATAAAGCAATTCAAGAGCGCGTTGATTTTGTATTACTAGCAGGAGATTTATATGATGCGGAAACGAGAAGTCTTAGGGCGCAAGTGTTTGTGAGGGAGCAGATGAAGCGCCTTTCGCAGTATGAGATTCCGGTTTATATCATTCATGGTAACCACGATCATTTAGGGGGAAGCTGGGCAGCAATTGAGTTTCCTGAAAATGTTCATGTGTTTGCAGAGCCATATGTAGAAGAAAAGCCGTTTTATAAAGATGGTGAACTGCTTGCATCTATTTATGGGTTTAGTTATTTGCAGCAGGCTGTAACGGATAATATGACGGCGCAGTATGCAAAAATGAGCGATGCGCCTTTTCATATTGGCATGCTTCACGGGAGTGTGGAAGGCGATGCGGAACATAATCGCTATGCGCCGTTTCAAATTCGTGAGTTAAAAGAAAAGGGATTTGATTACTGGGCTCTTGGGCATATACATAAGCGAGAGATTTTAGCAGAGGAGCCATATATCATTTATCCAGGCAATATACAAGGACGCCACCGGAAGGAAACAGGAGAGAAGGGGGCGTATCTTGTTGAGATAACAGAGCAGGGAACGGTGTGCTCATTTTTCGGTGCGGCGGATGTAGTTTGGGAAGAGACGGAAATTAGCATTGATGAACTGCAAACAGTTGATGACCTTATGATAGCTTGTACGGAAGTGATGAATGAATGGCGTCAGGAAGAGGAAGGAACTCTTTTGACAATTGTATTCATCGGACAAGGGCCATTGTCTCCTTATTTACGTGATGAAAAACGTGTGGAAGAGATTTTTCATATTTTAGCAGCGGGAGAAGAACGAAGAGATTTTGTGTATGTGATGAAGTGGAAGAATGAGACGGTTTCATTTGCAGAAATCCAGCGATTAAAAGAGGAGAATCATTTTGTTGGTAGTGTATTGCAAGAATTGGAATCATTTACGAATATGGATGCGGTGCTTAGGACGATTTGGACATCTCCAGTTGCGCGTAATGTGATTGAATCCTTTTCAGATGAGGAAAAAGCAGAGATTCAAAAGGAAGCGGAAAATATTATATTAGAGCAACTATTCCAGCAAGAGAGGGATAAAAAATGAAAATTGAAAAACTCCATATTTATGGTTATGGAAAATTAGAAAATGTGGAAATGGATCTTTCATTGCTGACGGTGTTGTACGGTGAAAATGAAGCAGGAAAATCAACGATTCGTTCGTTTATGAAGAGTATTTTGTTTGGGTTCCCAATGAGAGGACAAAGGCGTTATGAGCCGAAAGAAGGCGGGAAGTACGGCGGCAGGGTGACTGTTATGACTGAGCAGTATGGGAGACTCCAAATCGAGCGCTTGCCGAAAACGGCTGCTGGGGAAGTAACAGTATACTTTGAAGATGGAAAAACAGCTGGAGAAGAAGTGTTACAGACTGTGCTGAGCGGGATGAATGAGAGCCTGTTTGATTCTGTCTTTTCGTTTGATATGCACGGTCTTCAAAATATTCATCATATTGGAGAAGCTGAAATCGGAAATTATTTATTTTCGGCGAGTGCAGTTGGGAGCGATGCCCTGCTGCAGTTAGATAAAAAGTTAGAAAAAGAAATGGAGCAGCGTTTTAAGCCAAATGGTCGTAAGCCTGAGATCAATGCGTCACTTCAAGAAATAAAGAAGCTCCAAGAAAAGCTTGGGGCGTGGCAAGGGAAGATTGGTACGTATGAAAAGTTAATGGGGCAGTTAAAAGAAAATGAAGGGCGTCTTGCTCATATTCGGAATGAAAAAGAGATGGCAGACAAGCGTAAGCAAGACTATGAAGTATTGGCTGCATTGCAACCTCTTGTGATTGAAAAACATGCATATGAAAAAGTGCTAGAAGAACAGAAGAATCCGTTTCCTGTTCGAGGAGTAGAACGTTTCGAAACGATAAAAGCAAAACTCGAGCCGCTCGGGGTACAATTGGATTCCATCCAGAAAAGGATGGAAATGGTGCAAACGGAAGTGGATGGGGTAGAAGTACAAGAAGAGCTCTTGCAAAAGGATAGCTATGTAGAAGAACTTCGTATGCAGCATATGTCATATGAAAATGCACGTCAAGAAATGCGTGATATTACAGTAAGTATTGGAAATATGAAAGAAGAGATAGAAGAGCTTGAGCAGCAAATTGGTGCTACTTTTAAGAAAGAAAGTGTGCTTTCATTTGATACAAGCCTTGCAGCGAAAGAAATGATAACGCAAACGGTGCAAAAGGCGAGAGCATTAGAAACGCGGAAAGAGCAGCTAGATGAGCGCTTTAAAGTAGTGCAAGAGCAACTAGAAGAACAGGAAGAGAATGTAGGGCACATCCGAAAGCAGATGTTAGCGGATGAAGAGCGACAGGCGCTTGTAGAAAAGGAAAGATCGTTTCAAGATACAGTTTTTATGGGTACTGGCGTGGAACGAATGAAGCGTAAATATGAAGAAAGAATGAAAATCGCGCAGGAAAAGAAAAAGCGCTGGCAGACGATTTGTTTCCTTTTGTTAGCTATTAATACAGTGATTTTGCTGACAAGTATATTTCTAGATAATCGTGCATTGTTATTTACAAGTGTTATCGTCTTTGTCCTAATTGTACTTGCACTTGTTTTGTATAAAGATACTTCTTCCGATGGTTTACAAGAAGAACTGCTCTCGCTGCAGCAAAGTGCAGGCGGAAGGCAAAATGAAGAGGCGCTATCCATTCGTTATCAATTAGAAAAAGATGAAGAAATTCGTAAATTATTTGAGCGAGAGTCTTATAAATTACAACAAATAGAACGAACCTATGATAAAGGTGTTTCTGCATATGAAGAATGGGAGCGAGATACGTTTCGTATGGGAGAGCAAGTGGATACATATAATGCGCGTTATTCTTTCCCAAGTTTTTATACATATGCACATGTCTTGCCAGCATTTGAACGCATTGAAAAGATGCAGCAGTTATATCGTGAGGTAGGAAAGCTGGCGGAGCGAAAAGGAATATTATATGAAATGATTTCGCAGTTTGAACATAAACTAGAAAACGTTATGGAAAATACAGATTTTGATCATCTTCATATGATCAGTAATCGTATTCAAAAGGAAAAAGAAAAGAAACAAAAGAGAGAGCAGCTTTTAGGGAAGCTAGCTGATTGGAAAGAAGAACAAGCACTATTACAGCATCAAGTAGAACAACTTACATTAGAAAGAGATGCGCTCTGGGAAATGGCAGCAGCTACTGATGAAGAAATGTTTTTAGAAGCTGGCAAGAGGGCAGAAAAGCGTGAAGATGCAGAGAAGCAAGTAGAGCGGTTATCACCTCAAATTGACATGTTAGAAAAACGTTTAACAAGCTTATCATTAGCGGAACACTATCAAGTGGAAGGGTATGAAGGAAAGCTGAAACAAGAAGCGCTCTATATACAAGACTTCCTTTCACAAGAGAAGGAGTTGACCGAGCGTATTGCGGAGCACCGCGTAGATGTTGCGAACTTAGAAGAAGGTAGTACGTACGGCGATTTACTCCATGAATGGGAAATGAAAAAGTCCCAAGTGCGTGAGCAAGTGAAGAAGTGGGCGGCGTATGCAGCGGCAAAAACAGTGTTAACAAAAACAAAGCAATACTATCATGAAGTGCAGCTGCCGCGCATTTTACAAAAGGCAGAGGAGTATTTTGTATATTTAACAGGCGGTCAGTATAGTAAGATTTTTTCACCATCAGAAACAGAGCCGTTTATTGTAGAACGAAGTGATGGTATTCGTTTTTATAGTCATGAACTCAGTCAAGCGACAGCGGAGCAACTTTATTTATCACTAAGATTTGCGCTAGCCCGGACGTTTGAACATGATTATCCATTTATTATTGATGATAGCTTTGTGCATTTTGATGCAGTAAGAACAGAACGAACAATCCAGTTAATAAAAGAAATTGCGAAGGATAGACAAGTGATTTTCTTTACATGTCATGCCCATCTATTATCATTCTTTGCGGAAAAACAGATTATAAAATTAACACGTGAGCATAAAGAAAATAAGGTATAATGTGCTATACTAAAAGTACTTAAGTTGGTGGAGGAATCAGGATGAAAAAGAAAATTGCAGAATATGAAGTTGGTGAACAAGTCGATATCTTCTTGTTAATTAAGACAGCGACAAAAGGTATCGCGAGTAATGGGAAGCCATTTTTAACAGTAATCTTACAAGACCAAACTGGAGATATTGAAGCGAAGCTATGGGATGTATCACCAGAAGTTGAGAAACAATATGTAGCAGAAACGATTGTTAAGGTAGCTGGAGATATTCAAAACTATAAAGGGCGCATTCAACTTCGTGTGAAGCAAATTCGCGTTGCAAATGCGAATGAAGTGACAGATATCTCAGACTTTGTAGAAAAAGCACCAGTGAAAAAAGAAGATATGGTAGAAAAGATTACACAGTACATATTTGAAATGAGAAACCCAAACATTCAGCGTCTCACAAGACACTTATTAAATAAGCATCAAAGTGAATTTTTAGATTATCCAGCAGCAACGAAAAATCACCACGAGTTTGTATCAGGGCTTGCTTATCACGTTGTATCGATGCTTGATTTAGCGAAAGCCATTGCTATGCTATACCCATCTTTAGATAAAGATTTACTGTATGCAGGTGTTATTTTACATGACCTTGGAAAAGTAATTGAATTATCTGGTCCGATTTCAACAACGTATACATTAGAAGGAAATCTACTTGGCCACATTTCCATCATGGTAAACGAAATTGGAAAAGCAGCAGATGAGCTGAAAATCGAAGGAGAAGAAGTATTAATTCTTCAGCACATCGTCTTATCCCATCACGGGAAAGCGGAATGGGGTAGCCCAAAACCGCCATTAGTAAAAGAAGCAGAAATTCTGCATTACATTGATAATTTAGATGCGAAGATGAACATGATGGATCGTGCCCTTGGACGCACGAAGCCAGGTGAATACACAGAACGTGTCTTTGCGCTTGATAATCGTTCGTTTTATAAGCCTACTTTTCATAACTAAATAATACTTATGAGGCAAGTGATTTTAGCGTATAGCTGAGGTTACTTGCCTTTTTTATTTTTAAAAGTGGGGGGAGTAACACATATCCATCAACTTAAGAAATTGGTTGTTTCCCAAAACGAAAAAAGTAAGCTGAATTCTCATAAATAAATGTAGAAATATAAAATTTTCGTTTTGGGGATATTTCAAAATCTTAGCTTGATGAGTATGGGGCGTGGCCCTATCTTAAAAAATAAACCTTTTTTCCTACTTTTCATTATTTTTTTCTTCAGAAACAAAAAAAGCCTCTCAAATAAACCGAGAGCCCCTTTAAAATAAAAATCACTTTTGACACAAAACAATGATTTTATATGGCGTAGTTTGGGCTGGTATACTCATTGTTGCAAGACCATAAATAACTATTAAATTTCGATTCGCAAGATTCCCTGTAAAAAATTGGCCATTTGTTAATAAAATTTGAGTAGAAGGAGAAATATTTAATTTTAATTTTCCATCACTACTCTCTAACTGTTCATTAAAATTATCTACTTTTACATTTTGATAGGGTATATATTTCGCTATAACAATTGCTTGAAATTGTGGTGGGAAAATGAGAGGAACAGGGACGTTAGCATCGTAAAATCCAGTTACTTTATCTCCTACTACTACCGCTGCGTAGTCAATAAAATAAGTATTTGGTTTCACTACAAAATTTGTTAGAGTCCCATAACCATTATCTACGGATATTAATTTAGTACATCCTATTTCTTCATTTGATCCTGTTACAAAATCGTTAATCATAGTTATTGTCCCATCAAATGATTGAAAGTTTTTCATTCTAATACCTCTTTTGTTTATATAATTAAACTTTTATCGTTACTCTATAATTTTTAAAAACATGTAAATGAATTAATCCTTCTTGTATCAATTCCAAAAATCACCCAAAACCTACCGTTCCATCTAAAACCAGTAACAGATCTTCGTCCTACAAAAATCGGATAATACCAAAACTGTTCACCATTCGTAAGCCATATATAGGTATTTCGAAATAAACAGAATGAAATTGCCCCTGGATCAACAGCAAATGGTGAAGCAGTTGATTGTTGAGGAATAAATGATGGAGGAGGAGATGTTGGAGCTTGTGAACTTTGCTGTCCTGGTGCACCCGGAAAACCTGGCATTCCCGGTATATCTGGTGCACCCGGAAAACTTGGCATTCCCGGTATACTTGGAATCTGAGGACCAGGGAATTGACGATCGAAGTATTGATTATAATTTATATAAGGAAAATATATTGACTCATTATACATTTAAAAATCACCTCTTTATTTTTAAAATCTCCTAAAGTATTAATATGTAATATTTTCCGTATAGGAAGCTTATTCACTTCTTATACGGAAAATATTTTAATAAAGCGCATATTAAACATAAATGTATTACCCTTTGTTTTTGGTATGTTCGGCTCGGCAACATATCCATACTTACCGAATTTCTTCATACAATGGAGGAAAGGTGGGGTTAAACCCCACGAATTTAACGTAACTTTATATATGGAATAAATTGATCTGTCATCTTAATTCACATAATTTTCAAAACTATAAACTTTGCATGTTAATATTTGTTATATAATAAAGAGGTCCTAGTAGTCTTAAGAAATAGTGATCCCTAGTTTTTCTGATAAGATAGTTTGTTTACCCTTCAGTTTACATTATTTTAAAAAGAACTTGTATTTTTTTACAAGTTCTTTTTGTTTTTACTACAAAAACGAAAAAAGAGAAAAGAATTCAAAAGCAAAGAGGAAAAAACGAAGAAAGAGCGCATGATTAATCTCACTTCTATTTTTGATGAAGTCTATTCCTATACCCAAACCCTAGAAAGTACCTGGTTATTTCCTTCTCGAAAAGGAGATCAACCCATTAGCCAAATCCAAGCGTACCGACAATTACAAAAAGCCGGAGATTTTGCCGGTGTAGAATCCATTGGTACCCACACTATGCGCAAAACCTTCAGCTATTGGTTTTATAAACAAAAGATGTAGCCATGTTGCAAGAAATACTCATCTATAGTCATGTAAATCCTTACGGGACCTTTAAATTGGATATGATGGAACGAATTCAAATTGAAGAGAGATCATATCTAGAGGAATCAGTGCATTCTTAATTCATATCCTTATTGCGGGTAGTGACAGTTTCGCTGGTACTACCCGCAATAAGGATATGAAAGCTATTTTTTATGAGGTGGATTGTAATTATGTCTTTTGAGTTGAATATTCTGATAATTATTTCTCAAGTTATTTATATATTTAGAGGGATATACAATTTGTGGAAAAGTGATAATATTTAGATAATTATAGTTCTAAACGAGGGGGATGAATTTCTATGAGTGCACATGTAGTAACGAAAGAACAGATTAAGCATTCATTAGACGCTTGGTATCAGTCAATGCTGCAACAACAAGTAGAGAAAGCGACACGATTGAAAGAGGAAATTGAATCAAAAATTAATCATATGGAAGAAGATCAAAACATATTGTTTTATTATTCATTATTAGATTTTCGCTATCAAGTGTTAGCAGATCGTTTAAGTATTACAAGCAATAGCTTCGATAAAATTGATTCCTTGTCTCTTCCGGATGATCTGCTTTTAACACATTATTATCATCTCTTTAAAGGTATTCATCTAATGTTCATTTCGAATTACAAAGAATCTGAAATACATTTTGAGAAAGCTAAAGAATTATTAAAGCAAGTTTCTAATCCGATAGAACAAGCTGAATTTCATCAACACTTTGCTGTATTGTATCACCATACTTACAAAATGCTATCTTCTATTGAATATATAAATAAAGCGAAAGCAATATTTTTAAATCAAGAAGGATATGAAGTCAAAGTTGCATCCTGTGAAAATATTATAGGGACAGCTTGTATATTTTTAAAACAATTTGAACAAGCCGAAGAACATTTAAATCGTGCAATTGACATTTTACAGAAAGCTAAAGAAGATAAGCTAATTTTAATAGTTAGACATAATCTAGGTTTATTGTATGCTACCCAAAATCTATCTACTTTAGCTATTCGTCATTTATCAGAAGTAACAGAGAAACTTCCTAATCATATCAAAGCCATTTTCCTACAAGCAAGGGAACATTATAAATTAGGTGAAATAAATATTGCACAAAAATTAATTGAAAACGGTTTAAATATTTGTTCTGCAGTAGGAAACAAAGAATATATGTATCACTTCAACATTTTGAAAAGACTAAATGAAAGATGTTCAATGGATTTAGTGGAAAAAGAGATAAAAGAAGGACTATTTTACTTCGAAAAACAAGGATTATGGGATTATGTTGAAGAATATGGTGAGTTGTTAGCTGTCGAATTTCGTAAATTGAATAATCATGAAAAAGTAAGTGATTATTTTAATATCTGTTATGAAGCGAAACAAAAATTATTAAGTAGAGGAGCGTTAAAATAATGAAAAAATTGGGTGTTATTACTGTTGGTTTATCTGTTATCGGAATTCTTTCCCTTGGATTAAATCATTTTGCTGAAACACAACAAGCTACTCACGCAGACCATTTCATATCAAAGCCTGATTTAGCATATAGCGTTAGCGATACATCTACCTATTCATATACTGATGGAAACACCGGTATAAGTGCTTCAGAATAGAACACGAACACCTATAATGAATACTCATGTAGACCTATAACAAAAAGAAGAACGTTTACCCTCACTAAAAGGCGTTCTTCTTTTATTTGTCTTCTTTATCCTTCATTTCTATAAGTATATAAAACTTTTGCAAAATGATTGACCTACTTTTTATTTGTAACTATAATGATTACAAGAGGGTTGGACAGTACGAAAATAATCAAATACAAGAAATATCCCAATGCATTCTTACTTAGAGAGAAAGCATATTTTTTTGATATAGTTGTAACTTTAATAGTTACAACTATATGGCTATAAAATACCGACAAAAAGTGAAAGCTTATGTTAAGTGTATTTTTTCATGATTTAAAGTAGCGGAAAGGAGACAATAAATTTGAAACGATTAAAGTTCTATATAATTAGTTGTATTGTTCTTGTCGTATTAGTGATTTGTAATATCGTTGAGAAACCAACAGCAAAAGTAGAAGAAGTAAAAAATACTGTTGCAACAAAATTGAACACAACAGAAAAAATGGCAGAAATTGATGGGCAAACAATATATTTTAAACAAATTGGTGAAGGACAAACGCCGCTTCTTATGCTTCATGGCTTTGGAGGTTCTTCTGATGGATTTCGTGATATTTATCCAGAATTAGCGAAAGATCATACGATCATTGCAGTTGATATTTTAGGATTTGGTCGTTCTTCGAAGCCAATGGATTTTCAGTATTCATTTCCAGCGCAAGCAAATATATATTATAAGTTAATGAAAAAATTAGGCTATGATAAGTTTGCGGTGCTTGGTCATTCAATGGGGGGAGAGATTTCTCTTAATTTAACATACCTATATCCTGAGGCGATTACGCACCTTATTTTAGCGGACTCGACAGGAATAGAATCCTTCCAGCAAAAAGAAGGTTTCCAAAAGCCGAATTTATCGGTTGATTTAAATACGGTATCTACCATTACGGATTATGATAAAAATGCGGTGAAAAATAGAAGAGATGATAAAGAGCATTATAGTGAACTAAGTAAGATGAGAGAACATCGATTAGCGATGGATGCAAATGAAATCAAGGTGCCGACCTTAATCATCTGGGGCAGAAATGATAAAAGCGTTTCATGGAAAAATGGTGAAGCCTATCATCAACTATTTAAAAATAGTACATTCCATATTATTGAAAAAGGGTATCATGCTCCGTTCCGTCAAGAGCCGGAAGAGTTTGTGAAATATGTCCAAGCTTTTTTTGAAAAGCATGCTGTATCCATCAATGAATAGAATTACCCGTTCCTTCTTTCATAATTAAGAAGATGATTCAAACAAAGGTTCTGCTATTTAGGGCAGAACCTTTTTATTTTGCTATCTTATGTATTTCACCCTGCATAAAAAAATATTTCTCAACATTTTATTTGTTGAAAAATATTGAATATTCGTCATAATACGAATATTATGTTGTTATCGACAAAAAAACGATAGTTCGCAAACAACGGGGAGGAAATGCATTGAAAAAGAATAAGAAGTTAAAACCTTTATCAGTATTAGCAACAGCGGCAGTGCTAAGTAGTACTTTTGCATTTGGAAGTCAAGCAGCATATGCTGAAACACCATCATCATCTCTACCAATAGATGAGCATTTAATACCGGATGAGCGTTTGGCAGAAGCATTAAAAGAACGGGGAGTCATTGATCAATCTGCATCACAAGCTGAGACGTCAAAGGCTGTTGAAAAGTATGTTGAGAAAAAGAAAGGGGAAAACCCTGGGAAAGAAATCATTACAGAAGATAGTCTTACGCAAGAAGCTTCTGATTTTATGAAAAAAGTAAAAGATGCAAAAATGAAGGAAAATGAACAGGCGCAGCAGCCAACAGCAGGACCAGTAGCTGGACAAGATGCAGGATTGAATCCTAGAAAATTAAATGGAAAAGTACCTACTACACCAGCAAAGCAAGAAGAGTACAATGGAACTGTTCGAAAAGATAAAGTGCTTGTTTTACTCGTAGAATTTAGCGATTTTAAACATAATAATATTGATCAAGCGCCAGGATATATGTATTCTAAGGACTTTAATCGTGAGCATTATCAAAAAATGTTATTTGGTGATGAGCCATTTACGCTATTTGATGGGTCAAAAATTAACACATTCAAGCAATATTATGAAGAGCAATCAGGTGGTAGCTACACAGTTGATGGAACTGTAACGGAATGGCTTACTGTTCCAGGAAAAGCTTCTGATTATGGTGCAGATGCTGGTACCGGTCATGATAATAAAGGACCTTTAGGACCGCGTGATTTTGTGAAGGAAGCATTAAAAGCAGCAGTAGCAAAAGGGATTAACTTAGCTGATTTTGACCAATTTGATCAGTACGATCAAGATGGAGATGGTAATAAAAATGAGCCAGATGGCATTATCGATCATTTAATGGTTGTTCATGCTGGCGTGGGTCAAGAAGCTGGCGGCGGTAAATTGAAAGATGATGCGATTTGGTCTCACCGTTCAAAACTTGGATCAAAACCATATGCAATTGATGGAACACAAGCTTCTGTTCCGAATTGGGGCGGAAAGATGGCCGCATACGATTATACAATCGAGCCTGAAGATGGAGCAGTAGGTGTGTTTGCCCATGAGTACGGTCATGATTTAGGCTTACCGGATGAGTACGATACAAAGTACACTGGACAAGGTGAACCAGTTGAATCTTGGTCTATTATGAGCGGCGGCAGCTGGGCTGGAAAGATTGCAGGAACAGAGCCAACAAGTTTTTCACCACAAAATAAAGAGTTTTTCCAAAAGAATATGAAGGGTAACTGGGCGAATATCGTTGAGGTAGATTATGATAAACTTCGCACGGGAATCGGTGCTGCAACATATTTAGATCAAAGTGTTACGAAATCAAAACGACCAGGAATCGTTCGCGTTAACTTGCCGGACAAAGATATAAAAAATATCGAATCGGCATTTGGTAAGAAGTTTTATTACAGTACAAAAGGAAATGACATTCATACAACACTTGAGACACCAGTATTTGATTTAACAAATGCAACGGATGCTAAGTTTGATTATAAGGCATTCTATGAGCTTGAAGCGAAGTATGATTTCCTTGACGTGTACGCTATTGCAGAAGATGGAACGAAGACACGTATTGATAGAATGGGCGAAAAAGACGTAAAAGGCGGTATGGATACAACTGATGGTAAGTGGGTTGATAAATCATACGATTTAAGCCAATTCAAAGGGAAAAAAGTAAAATTACAGTTTGAATATTTAACAGATATTGCAGTAGCTTATAAAGGATTTGCGTTAGATAATGCAGCATTAACTGTAGACGGCAAAGTTGTTTTCTCTGATGATGCAGAAGGACAACCTGCAATGACGTTAAAAGGATTTACTGTGTCTAACGGATTTGAACAGAAAAAACATAACTACTATGTAGAGTGGAGAAATTACGCTGGTTCTGACATGGCGTTACAACATGCACGTGGCCCAGTCTTTAATACAGGAATGGTTGTATGGTATGCGGATCAAAGCTTTACAGATAACTGGGTAGGCGTTCATCCAGGTGAAGGATTCTTAGGCGTAGTAGATTCTCATCCAGAGGCAATCGTAGGGACATTAAACGGACAACCGACTGTGAAGAGCAGTACGCGTTATCAAATTGCCGATGCGGCATTCTCATTTGATCAAACGCCAGCATGGAAAGTAGATTCGCCAACTCGCGGTATCTTTGACTATAAAGGATTACCAGGCGTTGCGAAATTTGATGATTCTAAGCAGTATATCAACAGCATCATTCCAGATGCAGGACGTAAGTTGCCGAAACTAGGATTGAAGTTTGAGGTAGTAGGACAAGCTGAAGACAAGTCTGCAGGTGCAGTTTGGATTCATCGATAGAATTTTAAAGACAGTACTTCTATCTACGGTGATTGTAGATGGGAGTACTGCTTTACTTGTTTGAAAAAGAAATTGTCATAACTCTTGTCCTACCTTCATATAGTGAAACTAACAAGGCTTGTCTCAGGAAAGGAAGGGCGAAGAGTGGAAACTTTACCATGGTGGATTTATCTTGTTATTATCGGGATTGTCGTAAGTGGTTACATGGTTTTATATACTTCGAAAAAAGAGCAAGATATGGATAATGAGTTTATTGAAAAAGAAGGAGAAGTATATATGAAGCGTTTAGAAGAAGAACGCGAGAGACGTAATCAAGAGAGTGATAAGGATTCTGTGTTGCTTTAATCCTAGTAAAGAGTGAGTAACTAATCGGTTATTCACTCTTTTTTTGCGCCATCATTATATTGGTGATTTTTAAGATATATCAATCGTTTCTCGTCATATATCGGCAATTGGACATAGGATATCGACTGTTCAACACAATGCGACAAGAATGAGAATTAAAAATTTCTCTTGCTAGCTTTTCTTTTCGCTTAAATTGTGTACTATAAAAGGTAGGATGACGTAAAGAAGGGGAATTTTTGAATGGAATTTCATGAACAAAATATTTTGCCAGCTGTTCGGCAAATAAAAGATTTAGAAAAGTTACTATATAGTTCTTATGAGTATATTGTTATTTTAGACATTCATATCGGTCAATTGAAAAGTGTTGTTGCACTTGCGAAGCAGCATTGTAAAAAGGTATTTTTACATGTCGATTTAATTCACGGTTTGCAAAGCGATGGCCATGCGACAGAGTTTTTATGCCAAGAGTATAAGCCATATGGACTATTGTCGACAAAGGCAAGTGTAATTATGAAGGCGAAGCAAAAGGGTGTTGTCGCGATTCAACGTATCTTTTTGATTGATTCGAGTGCGATGGAAAAGAGTTGTAATCTTTTAGAGAAAACAAAGCCGGATTATATTGAGGTGCTTCCCGGAGCTTTAACAGGTGTGATTGCTGAGGTAAAAGAACGGACGGGCGTACCGATTTTAGCAGGCGGATTTATTCGTACGGTTGATGATGTAGAAAGAGCGTTATCCGCTGGTGCGACGGCGATTACAACGTCGAAAAAAGAACTCTGGAAACATTACCAAAGATAGAAAAAGCTTTCTTTTAGGCGGAGAGAGGATCCGTCTGAGCATAGAAGCGGTCAGTACCCATTTTCGTCCCACGCCTTATGAAAACAAAGAGAGAAAATGAGTGGAAGACCGCTTTTGTTTACAAAGCCGCGATTTATATGTGGGAAAACCGAAATAAAAGCTTTCTTTTAGGCGGGAAAGAGGATCCACCTGTGTATAGAAGCGGTCAGTACCTAATTTCGCCTTATGCCTTGTACAAACAAAGGGAGAAAGTGAGTGAAAGACCGCTTTCTTCTCGTAACAGTGGCTTGTATGTTGAGAAAAATAAAAAGTGTCGAAAATGTGAAAAGAATGTATTGACACCGCTTTCATTTAAGGTTAACATTATAGATAAGTTAATAAACGTGACGGAGAAAAGAAGAGATCCACATTTCATTGTTTCTATATTTTTTATATAGAAGCATGCCAGGTGTGGATCTTTTTCTTTTGAAAAAAAAACGAATGGCCATTCATTTTACCTCTATCACATTGGAATTATTTAAATTGATTGTGGAGGGATTTTATGTCAGCATTTTTAGGGGAGTTAATAGGGACAGCGTTGTTAATCGTTCTTGGTGGCGGCGTTTGTGCAGGCGTAAGTTTAAAGAAGTCGTTTGCTAAGGATTCCGGTTGGATTGTTATTACGATGGGCTGGGGCTTAGCGGTTGCCATCGCAGCATATGCAGTAGGATCGATTAGTGGGGCACATTTAAATCCAGCAGTAACAATTGGACTTGCTTTTAAGGGAGCGCTTCCATGGAATGATGTACCAGGTTATATCGCAGCGCAAATGATCGGGGCAATCATCGGTGCAATTATCGTATATTTACATTACTTACCTCATTGGAAAGAAACAGAAGACCCAGGTACAAAATTAGGCGTTTTTGCAACAGGACCAGCAATTCCAAATACATTTGCAAACCTTTTAAGTGAAATGATTGGAACATTCGTTTTAGTATTTGGTATATTAGCAATTGGTGCAAATAAATTTGCGGATGGTTTAAATCCATTCATCGTAGGTTTCTTAATTGTAAGTATTGGTTTATCATTAGGTGGAACAACAGGTTATGCAATTAACCCAGCTCGTGATTTAGGACCTCGTATTGCACACTTCTTCTTACCGATTCCGGGTAAAGGTGGATCAAACTGGAAATATGCATGGATTCCGGTAGTAGGACCGATTTTAGGTGGATCACTTGCAGGTTTATTCCATCAAGTTGTATTTGAAGGAAAACAAAATGCAGCATTTATTTATGTGATAATTGCAACTGTGATTGTACTAGCAATCTCTTATATGACAAGTAAAAAGAGCGAAAACAATACAAATAGTAGAAAAGTAGCATAAGGGGGAACCGATTATGAAAAAATACATTCTTTCATTAGACCAAGGAACAACAAGCTCGCGTGCAATCCTTTTTAATAAAGAAGGTAAAATTGTTCATTCAGCTCAAAAAGAATTTACACAACATTTTCCAAAGCCAGGTTGGGTAGAGCATAATGCACAAGAAATTTGGGGATCAATTTTAGCGGTTATTGCAACTTGTTTAAGTGAAGCGGACGTAAAGCCAGAGCAAATCGCTGGTATTGGAATTACAAACCAACGTGAAACAGCGGTTGTATGGGATAAAGAAACTGGTAAACCAGTTTATAACGCAATCGTATGGCAATCTCGCCAAACAGCTGAAATTTGTGATGAGTTAAAAGAAAAAGGCTATAGCGATATGGTTCGCGAAAAAACAGGACTTTTAATTGATGCATATTTCTCAGGTACGAAAGTAAAATGGATTTTAGATAACGTTGAAGGTGCAAGAGAAAAAGCAGAACGCGGCGAATTATTATTCGGTACAATTGATACATGGCTTGTATGGAAATTGTCTGGTGGTAAAGCACACGTAACAGACTATTCAAATGCATCACGTACATTAATGTTTAATATTCATGACCTGCAGTGGGATGATGAGCTTCTAGATATGTTAGAAGTGCCGAAAAGCATGCTTCCAGAAGTACGTCAATCTTCTGAAGTATATGCCCATACAGTTGATTATCATTTCTTTAACCAAAATATACCGATCGCAGGTATCGCAGGTGACCAACAAGCTGCGTTATTTGGACAAGCTTGCTTCGGTGAAGGTATGGCGAAGAATACATATGGAACTGGTTGCTTCATGTTAATGAATACAGGTGAAAAAGCAGTTGCATCTGAACATGGCCTATTAACAACAATTGCATGGGGTTTAAATGGTAAAGTTGAATATGCGCTGGAAGGAAGTATTTTCGTAGCAGGTTCTGCAATTCAATGGTTACGTGACGGCATGCGTATGTTTAAAGATGCAAGTGAGAGCGAAGAATACGCATCTCGCGTTGAATCAACAGATGGCGTTTACGTTGTTCCAGCATTCGTAGGGCTTGGAACACCATATTGGGATAGTGAAGTACGCGGAGCGGTATTTGGCGTAACACGCGGAACAACGAAAGAACACTTTATCCGTGCAACGCTAGAATCATTAGCATATCAAACAAAAGATGTATTATGTGCTATGGAAGCAGATTCAGGTATTGAACTGAAAACATTACGCGTTGATGGAGGAGCGGTTAAGAATAACTTCTTAATGCAATTCCAAAGTGATATGTTAGATGTTCCAGTAGAGCGTCCAGAAGTGAATGAAACAACGGCTTTAGGTGCAGCATATTTAGCAGGTCTTGCAGTTGGATATTGGGAAAACCAAGACGAAATTAAGGCGCAGTGGAATATGGACAAGCGCTTTGCACCAGCAATGGAAGCGGAAACAAGTGAAGAGCTATATGCTGGTTGGAAAAAAGCGATTGAAGCAACAAAAGCTTTTAAATAATTATAAACAGTGTTATAATGATGATAAGTTAATAATTCGGTAGGAGATTTGGAGAGACCACAACACGCTATAGAAGCGAATTCTATAGCGGAGTTTGTGGTCTCTTTTTTCGTTATCAAAGGGAGGAATTACCATGAAATTTTCAAGTAAACAACGTAAAGACGTATTAAATGGAGTAAATAAACAAGAGTTAGATGTGATCGTAATTGGTGGAGGTATTACTGGTTCTGGTATTGCATTAGATGGAGCAACACGCGGTTTATCAACAATTGTGTTTGAAATGCAAGACTTTGCAGCAGGTACATCAAGTCGTTCAACGAAGCTTGTACACGGTGGTTTACGTTATTTGAAACAACTTGAAGTGAAAATGGTAGCAGAGGTTGGGAAAGAGCGTGCGATCGTATATGAGAACGGTCCCCATGTAACAACACCAGAGTGGATGTTACTTCCGTTCCATAAAGGCGGTACATTTGGTTCATTCAGTACATCAATCGGTCTTCGTGTATACGACTTCCTAGCGGGTGTAAAACGCAGCGAACGTAGAAAAATGTTTAGCCGCGAAGAAACAATGAAAAAAGAACCGCTTGTAAAACAAGAAGGCTTAAAGGGCGGCGGTTATTACGTAGAGTATCGTACAGATGATGCTCGTTTAACAATCGAAGTTATGAAAGAAGCAATTGAACATGGTGCAAAAGCAGTCAACTATGCAAAAGTAGACGGTTTCTTATATAAAGATGGAAAAGTATGTGGTGTACGTGTCGTCGATTTATTAGATGGAGAAGTGTATGAAGTATACGGTAAGAAAATTGTAAACGCAGCTGGACCTTGGGTAGATACATTACGTGAAAAAGATAATTCAAAAAGAGGAAAAGTATTGCAATTATCTAAAGGTGTTCACTTAGTAATCGATCAAAAACGTTTCCCACTAGGGCAAGCGATCTACTTTGATACACCAGACAAGCGTATGGTCTTCGCAATTCCACGTGGTGGAAAAACATATGTAGGTACAACTGATACGTTCTATGATAAAGACGCAGCAGTACCACAAATGACAACAGAAGATCGCACATATATCATTAATGCGATTAACTATATGTTCCCAACTGTGAAGATTACAGAAAAAGATATTGAATCAAGTTGGGCTGGTGTTCGCCCATTAATTTATGAAGAAGGTAAGAGTGCATCTGAAATTTCTCGTAAAGATGAAATTTGGACTTCTGAATCTGGTTTAATCACAATTGCGGGCGGAAAATTAACAGGATATCGTAAGATGGCTGAAATGGTAGTAGATTATGTAACGTCATTATTACAAAAAGAAGGACATAGTGCGTATCCGAAAAGTGAAACGAAGCATATGCCAATCTCTGGTGGACATGTAAGTGGATCAAAACAATTCCCAACATTCGTTGCGAAAAAAGCACAAGAGGGAACAAAATATGGTTTAACAGCAAAGCAAGCAGAAGAGTTTGCGAAATTCTATGGATCTAACGTAGATATTCTCTTTAACTTAGCAAAACAACATAAAGCAGAAGCAAAAGAATATAACATGCCGTTAGACGTGCTTGTACCGCTTGTATACGCGATGGATTATGAAATGACAGCAAAACCTGTTGACTTCTTCGTACGCCGCAGAGGGGCTGTATTCTTTAACATTCACTGGGTATATGAGTGGAAAGAAGCAGTCGTTGCATATATGGCAGCAAAATTAGGCTGGAGCAAAGAAGAACAAATGAAATATACAGCTGAATTAGAGAAAGCATTAAAGGACGCTGTAGTGCCTGTAGATCAGCAGGAGCAAGCTGCAGCATTAGCATAAAAATAAATACACCTTTTTCCGAACGAAACCCCGAATTGTCCACAATTCGGGGTTTTTTAACAGAATGTTGGGAAACGGGAACTGGACGGCTCCTGTTTTTATTTATCGCAAAGTCGATATATTTTGAAGAACGGTTGATATATTTGGATTTTCGCCTATAAAATTCCATTTACTAGTTGCTACTAACCCATTCTGTTACTTCTTCTACAACAAATTCTCCTGTCTCTTCAACGGCCTAATAAAAAAAGCTCGGCATATGCCAAGCTTTTTTTATTATTTCTTCTCTTTTTCAGCTTTTGGAGTCTCAAAGGTATCTTTTAAATCCTTATCTTCAACCTTCACATCAGCTTTTTTAAGTTCTTTGTCTTGAAGCTCAGCCATGAATTGAGGATCTTGTTTTTTCTTCTCAACTAGGCCTTTTTTAATGTTTGCTTTTTCTTCTTCAAATGATTTTTGTTCTTTAATATCAGTTACTTTGATGATATGGTAACCGAATTGTGATTTCACAGGCTCACTTACTTCATCTTTTTTCAATTTATATGCAGCATCTGAAAATTCTTTTACCATTTTACCAGGTCCGAAGTAGCCTAAGTCGCCGCCTTTTTCAGCAGAACCTTTATCTTCTGAGTATTGTTTTGCTAATTCTTCAAAAGATTTACCTTGTCCAAGTTCTTCTTTTACTTTTTTCGCAGTTGCTTCATCTTTTACAAGGATGTGGCTTGCTTTAATTTCAGGTTTATAATTCTCTTTTAATTCTTTGTCAGTGATACTGCTTTCAATAGCTTTGTCCATCGCTAATTCAGCGCGAACGCTTTCTTTAAATGAATCTTTTGTAAAGCCTTGTTGTTTTAAAGCTGCGTCAAATTGATCGCCAAGTTGCTTTTTGTATTCATCATATTTTTTGTCAACTTCTTTATCGTCGACTTTATGGTTTTTAACAAGTACTTTCTCAAGTACCATACCACGTAAAATTTGTTTACCAGCTCTGTCTTTCATTTGTTTGTAAAGGTCTTCTTTTGAAATGTCACCAGCTTTAGATGTAACAATTTTGTCAGATGATCCACATGCTGATAAAGCAATCAAACTTGTTGCTGCTAAGGCAAGCATAGCTTTCTTCATTCAATAAACACTCCTACTATTATGTATTTTTAATTTATCCCGCACGAATGAACAATCGCCTCATTTGAGGTTATGCTTGTCCAAAAGAGCCCGATCAAGTCTCACTGGTTTCGCCTTCTTATAAAGTTAAAAGCCTGCTTAACAGGGCTTACCGAGGCTGAGGATAAAATTTAGCTGAAGGTAATTTTATTCTATAGTATAAGCAATATGTACAAAGTTTAATATATCACATTTCGACGTCTTTTCCTATTGATAAAGAAAAATTACCTATTTGTTTATAAAGATTGTCAGATTGGGAATGAGTACCAATTTGGGCGAATGTGCATATATAGGAAAGAGGAGAGGGGATGGGTGAATGAATTCATCACTTATTTTATTGGTTGTACTGTTTATTTTATTAGTCATTATAGGTATAATTTGCTTATAGAGGAAAAAATGAGGAAGGGGCTTTCCTTCCTCACTTTGCATGAAATATAATTTCTATATAACTAGAAATTAATAGAATGGTAATACATACATTAATAACCCGAAAAGCGCTCGTTTGTCGGCTCTCGGATAGTTGTTTCCGCACACACAGTGTATGTGTCAGGAAATTCGTGTAGAATAGAACAATAAGTGCAAATGTGACAAAAACAATTTCTATAAGAGTCACGAGGAGATACCTCCTTTTGGCCAAAATACATATACTTTTATATATTGTATCATACGATATTTTGTTAGTGTTATAAAATTCAGAAATAGAAGACCTTGTGTTAGAAAGTGAGGGGAAAAATGGACGTTGTAAAACGACTAGAGCAAGCTGAATATTATGTAGAACTTCTTTTCCAAATGATCGATGAAGATAAGTGTCCATTTTATTCTTTAATTATAAAGAAAAAAGCTCGTAAAAAAGATATTGAACGTATACTGAATCTTTGTGAACAATTGAACGAACAATACATAGTAGAGAAACAAGAAGGCTTACTTTTGTTTGATGCTCTTTTGGAGCAGTTTGAAAAAGCGCTTCCACATCAACTCGAAGTAAACGAGACTGCAGAAGCGCTACATAGACAGGGCTTATTTCAGCCAATTATGCAAGAATTTTTACGCATGACAGCGAAAAAATAATCAATATTATTTTTTAATTAATTTTTGATCGTGTTCCATAAAATTTTCCTCAATACTTTCTAGTGATTTCTCAAAAATATCGATAAAATCTTGTCCATAAATATTTCTTAAAATCGCGATTAACTCGATATTTTCTGGGAACTTACCATAAAAATTGCGAAGTGCAAGAGCGCCATTAAAGACCGAATTATTTTCAGGGGCATACTCCTCCATTAATTGCAGTAGCAATGTTTCCCCTTTTTCTGTAATTTCAATATACGTATTTCGCTTATCATCTTCTTTTTTTGAAAATACAAGATAGCCGCGCTCTTCAAGTTTTTTGGAAAAGTTAAATGCAGTTGATACATGCATAACGCCAAACTTTGCAATCTCGGAAATAGAAGCCCCTTTTAAATGATAAGCAATGGATAAAATATGATGTTCGTTAATGTTTAAATCATATGGTTTAATCCACTGTTGCCAATCTTTTTCTACGCATTTCCATAATGCCTTCGATAATTGAGCAATGCGTTGACTGAAAATCATGGCTTCTTTTACCGAATAATCTTTTTCTCCACTTTTCATTTACTCACCCACTTTTACATTCTTATTCATTAGTATCTATTATGCCAGTAAAATAAAAATTAATAAAGTCTTTTTGTAAGAATTGTGAAAATTTTTAGGAAAAATTATATTTTTGTACAAATCATGCATAACTGTGGAAGCGTTTTAGGTTTCATAACTATATGTGTTATCTTCACGTAATAGAGGATAACATATATTGTAAATGCATAAAAACACGACATATCTATGTGATATGTCGCGGGAAGAGAAATAGTTATAAAAAATATTTGTTATATGCAAAAACTAAGAATGAAACATCGTTTATGCTTTTTCTGGAACTGCTTGTTGCAGTTTTTCAATTGATTTTTGAATGTCTAAAATCTCTTGTTCAATATGGAGCTTGTTTTGGGAAATATCTTGTTTCCATGTGGAAAGCGTATCCTGCATATCGTCTTTCAATTCTTGAAAAACTTCTTTACCTTCTGAAGCTGTTTCAACAATTTGACGTTTTAATAATTTTGTATCAGCAGTAATATCAGCTAGCGTTTTTTTTATATCATTTCCTTTTTCTTTTAGTTTATTGCGCATATCTTTACCAGAAGAAGGAGTAGAAAAAAGAACGGCTAGTCCAGCGACAGCTCCGCCACAAATGATACCTGTTACAAAGGATTTAGCTTTTGACATAAAAGGAAACCTCCTTATTTTTTGTTGGTATTCATGATGTATAAAACAATGCATATGCTTAAGACAAGGGGGGAGAAAAGTGAAACTTGTGACAACAATTTGTTTTATCGTAAGTCTTTTCTTTCTTGTACGTGCTATGCATTTATTGTTATTTATAAAGCAAAAAAGATCGTATCCTCCAGCATTTTGGGCTAAGAAACAAGCCATGCAGTACATTTCTTTTGGAGGAATAGGCTTGTTATGTACAATCGTATTTTATATGTTTCTATAGTACGGTTTACAATTCGTACAAAATAGAGAGAATTCTTACCCTTATTTTACACTATTTGCAATGGTACTTGCGATGTTTTGTAAATTTTCCGTCGTATATTCATTTTGGTGTGATTTCCAAACAGCGCCAAAACCATCGTTTTCACCGTAGCGTGGAATTAAATGAAGGTGGAAGTGGAATACAGTTTGTCCAGCCTTCTCACCGTTGTTATTCAAAAGGTTAAAGCCGACTGGGTTAAATTCAGATTTAATCGCATTTGAGATTTTAGGAACGACAGAAAAAATATGTGATGCGATTTCTGGCGTTAAAGCAAAAATATCTTGTTTATGTACCTTTGGAATGACAAGTGTATGTCCTTTTGTCACTTGGCTAATATCTAAAAATGCAAGCACATGTTCATCTTCATATACTTTTGAGCAAGGGATTTGTCCTTCAATGATTTTACAAAAAATACAATTATCCGCAGTGTGATTCATTATTCTCATCCTTTCAAGTAGTCTTAGCCGTATTTTACCATACTTACATAGGAGAACAAACACGAAAAACAGGAAGCTGACTCAGCTTCCTGCTTTCTGAAGAGGGATTGAAAAAGCATTTAATATAATCTACCGTTCGCAGACACCTCATTTATTTAGGAAATATGTGACAATTCGGCTCGTATTCTGCCTTAGACACCCCATTTACAATGAAATGATAATCCTTTATGAAATGAACTTGTTTATTTTATAAAACAGTATATACTCTCCTCGAGACACCCCGTTTCTAAAATAAAACAAACTATCTGGTTTCGTGTAAATTTTCTTTGTCCATTATGGACACCCCATTTCATGATGATTTCGCTAGGCTATGTTCATCAACTTGGTGGTTGCTTTTTCAATGTGTTCCTTCTTCACTAATTATGATGTCCCGTTTTGCAGAGGATATGTAAAGAAATTTTTTTTTTTGAAGAAATTCGATACTATGTAGTATCTTTTGTTTTTTGGTAAGATGAATGTATACATTCTAATAGAATATGCGCTTTTGTACAAACAAATGAATATAACGAAGAAAGTGGTGTCATATGGGACAGTTATTACGTGTGGAAAATGTCACAGGAGGATATACGAAGCGGCCGGTGCTGCAAAACGTTTCATTTTCTGTTAATAAAGGTGAACTTGTTGGTTTAATCGGTTTAAATGGTGCTGGTAAAAGTACAACGATTAAACATATTATCGGTTTAATGGAACCGAAAAAAGGTACGGTAACAATTAACGGAAAAACAATTCGAGAAGATATGACAGCGTATCGATCTAGTTTTTCTTTTATTCCTGAAACACCTGTATTATATGACGAGTTAACATTGGAAGAACATTTAAAGTTAACAGCGATGGCATATGGTATAGATGAGAAGCAATATGAAGAACGCGTCGGGCAATTATTAAAAGAATTTCGAATGACGAATCGTTTAAAATGGTTCCCAGCTCATTTTTCAAAAGGTATGAAGCAGAAAGTGATGATTATGAGTGCTTTTCTTGTTGAACCGTCACTTTATATTGTCGATGAACCTTTCGTTGGACTCGATCCATTAGCGATTCAATCATTACTCCAAATGATGGACAAGATGAAAAAGAGCGGTGCTGGTATTTTAATGAGTACCCATATTTTAGCGACAGCAGAACGTTACTGCGATTCCTTTATTATTTTACATCAAGGTGAAATTCGTGCGAAAGGAACGTTATCTGAGTTGCAATCACAATTTAACATGCCAGGTGCGACGCTAGATGATATTTATATTGCGTTAACAAAGGAAGAAGATTATGAATAGCAAAGCATTATGGAAAGAACGGTTCAAATATTTCTTAAAAGAAGTTCGTACATATAGTAAGTATGTTTTTAATGATCATTTAAAATTTATTTTCGTATTTATCATTGGAGCAGGGGCCTATTATTATCAGCAATGGTTGCAAACACTGACTCCTTCATTTCCGACCGCGCTAGTTATGGCGGTACTATTAGGACTTGTATTAACAGCAGGATCGATTCAAACGTTATTAAAAGAAGCGGATCTTGTGTATTTACTTCCAGTTGAAGAAAAATTAAAACCATACTTTACAAAAGCATTTCTCTTTACATTTATGATTCAGCTATATGTAATCGCAATTGTAGCGGCTGCGCTTGCTCCGCTATATTTCCAGCAGATGAAGCAAACAGGAGGGGCTTACATATGGATTGTGGCTGCACTTGTTCTCGTTAAAGCATGGAATTTATTTGTAGCATGGGAAAAATCATTTTTAACAGATCAAGGCATGCAGCGCGCGGATTGGTTTGTTCGCTTTTTATGTAACGGGTTATTTGTATACTTCCTTGTTGAGCGAACTTCAGTGATTTACATCGGAGTAATTCTCTTTGTAATGGTTGTATACCTTGCTTTCATGTATCAAAAGGTACAAGGAAAACCGTTAAACTGGGAATACTTAATTGCAGAAGAAGGAAAGAAAATGATGCGCCTGTACCGCATCGCCAACATGTTTGTCGATGTACCAGCATTAAAAGAGCGAGTATCACGCCGGAAATGGCTTGATTTTGTACTTTCCATGATTGGTGAAAAACGTACATATTTATATTTGTATACACGGACATTTTTAAGATCTGGCAACTACTTTGGTCTATATGTTCGCTTACTTACGATTGGCGGTGTCATTCTTTACTTTATACCGTTTTTATATGGACGCTTTATTGTGAGTATCGTATTTTTATACTTAATTGGATATCAACTATTAAGCCTTTGGAAACACCATCGTTTAAAACTTTGGCTTGATTTATATCCAGTGACCGTAGAAGAAAAGAAAAAGGATTTTCTGAAACTGTTAAATGCAATTCTATGTATAGGCAGTGTTGTATTTACCATCATTTTTGCTTTCGCAACAAAAGATATCATCATGACTTGTATTTTACTTGCCGCTAGCATAGTATTTAGTATCGCTTTCGTATATCAATACGGTGCAAAGCGCATCGAGCGTTTAAACTGAAAGGAATGAACTTATGACTGAATATGAAGGGAAGGTCATAAAAGAATTACAGCAGTGGAAACTTACAATCATGAAAAGTTCTTCTATGATGACCAGGTTTTCGAAAAAGGTACAAACGAAAGTACAACAGCTAATTCCAGAAAAAGTACAAAATGTGTTAACAGAAACAATTAAAAAGATGGTGCAAGGTATTAGCGCCGGATCCAATTTTATAAAACCGAAGTTAAAAGAAACAGACTGGTCGCTCGAAAGAAGAGATGCAGAAGTGTTAAAGAAAATGGACGAGTACAAAAAGATTGCCGCAGCAGAAGGCGCCGGAACAGGAGCTGGTGGTATTCTTTTAGGACTTGCCGATTTTCCGCTCCTGCTCAGCATTAAAATTAAATTTTTATTCGATGCAGCGACTATGTATGGATTCGATACGAGTAAAGAAGAAGAGCGACTTTTTATTCTGCACGTGTTTCAATTAGCATTTTCAAGTGATGATCATCGCAAGGAAATATGGAAAGCGATCGAAACGTGGGACACAGAGAAAGAAAATCATATGGACTGGGAGAAATTCCAGCAAGAGTACCGCGATTATATCGATTTAGCGAAGATGCTGCAGCTTGTGCCGATTATTGGTGCCCCGGTCGGTGCATATGCAAACTATCAATTGTTGCAACGCCTCGGAGAAGTGACGATGAATTGTTATCGTTTGCGGTTGCTTCAGCGGAAGGGAATATCGATTTGATATGTGGCTTTGAAATGAAGTCACGAAGTTTCACCCTCTTTGGTTATGCTTACCAAAGGGGGTTTTTATGTCTAAAAGAAGAACATCTAGAGTGGGAGTGTGGATGAGATTTTAGTAAAAAAGGATTATCTCAATCATTCGTACATCAGTTATAAAGAAATTAAAGAGACCTCTATACTTGGAGGTCTTTTGGTATGTATTCTTTACCCGTTTCTATATGTAGAAAAATGATTGGGAAGTAGTGCTCAACAAATGGAAGTAATCGTGTTACGCTATTTATAGATTGCTTTGAAGTGAGTGATGGTATGAGTATTTTAATTTATAATCTTCGAGTACAGGTCTATCTGGTGGGCTTATATTTTTTGGCAAGTCATATAAAGAGAAAAATTGAAGGTCTGTTGCCTCATTCTTATCATGACTTAAATGACCGTTATATTCTTTACATTCAAAGGCCGTCACAACATTATAGACTTCATCACCATGAGGATATTGATAATAAAAAGCTTCCCCTGAATATGTATGAATTAATTTCAGATTCTCAGCCGTTAGTCCTGTTTCCTCAAACAATTCTCTATGAGCTACTTGTTCAAGTGTTTCTCCTAACTCCATAGAACCGCCAATCAGTCCCCAACATCCATTATCTTTTCGAAGTTGTAATAAAACTCGCTGCTCATGATCTATAACAAGGACACACGCCCCGACCATAATTAAAGGTCTACTTCCAACCAAATTACGCAAATCCATAATATATCCCATATATATGTCTCCTTTAAAAATTCTGCAATCCCTGTAATATCAGAATTAAATTTCATTGTCTTAGTTCGTTACTATGCAATTTCTTTTGGGGCTAAAAGAGCATCAG
The DNA here is from genome assembly GCF_026241455.1 of Bacillus sp. DHT2. Classification (NCBI taxonomy): domain Bacteria; kingdom Bacillati; phylum Bacillota; class Bacilli; order Caryophanales; family Bacillaceae; genus Bacillus; species Bacillus sp. DHT2. The sequence goes on along the minus strand of NZ_JAPHWH010000003.1, from coordinate 71,548 downwards.
ATTTAATATAAGAGTCTACATGAAAACTAGCTTCATACACTTTTAGAGTTTCAACTGCACACTATTCACTATATTTGTTTTAAAATCTCTCTATATAATTTATTAAACAGGAGTATTCGGCATTAACCATAATATTCCTTCTAAAACAATAAAAAGCCTGTCGAAATTGATAGGTAATTCGTTATAAATTAAAGTTTTAAATCAGAAGCATGTAGTTCATTAAAATGATACTTTCATTTCTTTAAACATTACAGAAACAACTTTAAAAGCTTGCCAACAGTCATTGACTGGAAGGCTTAAAATTAAGGGCGCATATTATTCCTTTACAAACAAATGATTTCTATTTAGAAAAATTTATTAGAAATTTATTTTTGTATCGTATCCTTTCAATATAGCTTGAAAGGAGAATTCTATGAGAAAATTATGTGAAGTATTAAAGAATATATGTATTGTGTCGATTACGGTTATCTTACTGGTGTTACTATCTGTTTTTATATACCATAATTATCAATTAAGTAAAGAATCGTCATTAATCAAAAGTGAGGGAACATTAGTCAATTTTAATAATAAAAAAATCAATGTATACAAGGAAGGGAGCGGTGAGGATACATATGTATTTATGTCTGGATCTGGGATAGCTGCTCCTACTTATGAACTGAAAGGACTATATAGCAAGTTTTCAAAAGAAAACAAGATTGCGGTTATTGAAAGAGCCGGTTATGGATACAGTGATGCTTTTCACGATGATAGAGATATTGATACGATGTTAGAACAAAGTAGAGAAGCGCTCATACAAAGTGGAAATAAACCTCCGTATATATTAGTGCCACACTCTATCTCGGGTATCGAAGCAATTTACTGGACACAAAAGTATCCAAATGAAGTGAAGGGAATTATTGCTTTAGATATTGGTTTACCGAAGCAATACGTAACTCATAAAATGAACCTAGTGGATTCATTAAAAGTAAGAGGATTCAATCTGTTAACGAAAATGGGTGTACATCGTCTTTTTCCTTCTGTTACGTATAATCCCGAGGTGATCCGGCAATCTTTTTTAACTGAACATGAAAAAGAAATGTATAAAGCACTATCATATAAACAATTTTTTAATAATGATATGGAGCAAGAGCTTTTACAGAGTTACAATAATGGTAAAAAATCAGTTAACCTACCGATACCAAAAGAAACACCTATTTTATTTTTAGATGCGATCGCTGAACAAAATAAAAATTCGAAATATACAAAACAAAAAAACAAAGATTATGAGGAGTTTGCAGAGCAACTATTGATAGCAGATGTAATAAAAATTCAAGGTACGCACAGCATTTATTTATATGAGCCTGATGAGATATATAATCTTGCCATGGATTTTATCAATAAAAAAGTAGAAAAACATTAAGAGATTCTTATTTTGAAAATGGAAGGTCTATGTGATGAAGGGATATAAAATTTTAATTGTTGAAGACGATTTAATGATTGGAGATGTATTACAAAAGATTTTGCAACGCGAAGGGTATTATGTATGTTGGAAGAAAGAAGGAAAAGAAGTTATTGATATCATCCACGAGATAGATTTAGTCATAATGGATATTATGTTGCCAGGTGAAGATGGCTATCAAATTACAAAGAAAATAAAAAATCTAGGATTAAATATTCCAATTATTTTTCTATCTGCTCGAAGCGATATAGACAGCAAACTCCAAGGTTTAACAATCGGAGAGGATTATATGATAAAGCCTTTTGATCCTAGAGAACTATTACTAAGAATGCAGAAAATGCTAGATAATCGCTATGGTACTTTTACACAAATCAAACATTTATATATTGATGCTGAGCATAAAAAAGTTTTCAACAATAACTTACATAATGAAGTTGAGTTTACTGCGATTGAGCGTAAAATATTTTTCTATTTATATGAAAATAGGAATCGTATTTTAACGAAAGAACATTTCTTTGATTATTTATGGCAACTCGAAGATAGAAATCAAAATATTGTGAATGTGCACATAAAAAAAATTAGAACAAAGATTAATGATAACACAGGTGAAATTCTTCAAAATATATATGGAGAAGGGTATAGATTAAATACCTATATAAAGAAATGAAATTAAAGAAAAAATACCAGTTATTGTTGTTTTCAGCTGTTATAAGCGTACCGTTTTTATTACTGTTGATTAGTATCTCTATGTCAGTTATTTATAATCTTGCCTTTAAAACGAAAAATAATAATATTCCATTTCATGAATCTTTTGCATATCCTACAATGCTAGTCGTCTTTTTTTTATCACTATTACTGTTAGCCTTTTTATTCTCGAAATCCATTAATTCCCTATTAAATAAAATAAATATATTGAATAAAACCATTCGAAATTTAGCTAGTGATGAAAAGATTCCGAATAAATTAGATGTTAAAAACGACGATGAAATAGGGGAACTCGTCAGGGCGGTAAATTTATTAATTGAAAGAACTACATATCGAGAATTAGAACTTAAACAGCAAGAGGAAATAAAAAAGGAACTTTTAAATAAATTAAGACATGATATTAATACACCTTTAACAGCTGTTAGGTTACAATTATTTTACTTAGAAGGTCAATATAATGATCAAGCACCAATACTAGAATCGTTATATCAACAAATACAGTATATTGCTGAATTAACCAATGAATTTAATTTACAATCCACTGATACATTAGAGAGTTCATATGTTTTAAATCATGAGGTAAATATACACGATTTATTAGAAGATATGGTTAAAAAGTGGGACTATTTGTATAGTATTCATGATATTGAATTAATATATAATTCAATAAATAAGGATTTAATATGGACGAGTAACGATTTATGGATTCAAAGATTATTTGATAACATTTTCCAGAACACATTAAAACATTCAAAAGCTAAGAAACTTGAGATAACCATTGAAAATAAGGTTGTTTCTATTAAGGATAATGGAATTGGTTTCGATATGAATCGTAAAAGAGCGGGGCTAGGATTAAAAATCATTCAGGATATATCTAGAATGCTCAATATAAAATATACGTTACAATCAAGTGAAGAAGGGACTATATTTTACTTTACAACAAGTGAAAATAAAAAGAGAAAATGAGTGCAGGTCTTCTTTTGTTTTCATAGCCGAGATGTGGATATTGGGAATTGAAAATAGATAGAATCAATGAATCAATGAATCGGTAGAGAGGAGAAGGAAAAGATGAAATTTCGAAAAGACTGGTGGCTTGGTTTTCTTGGGTTAATTGGAGTTTATAAGTTTCCGAATGTAATTGATGCGTTTCAAGGCGAAAAGGACTGGACGGCATTGATTAGCCTCATTTGGTTTATTTGGTTCGGTTATTTCATCCCGGAGAAGAAAGATGATGAAAAGAAAGAATTATAATAAAAACATTTCTATTTCCATGTAATTTTCTGTAAAATAGTAAATGAGAGAATTCATATATTAGATTACTAAATTTGGAGTGATTAGATGCAGCCATTGGAAAATGAAATTCATCCTGATATGGTCAGAGTTTGGAAAGCTCGTGTTTTAATTGAACTAGGCATAAGTGTATTAGTAATCCTTGCTTATCTCTTTTTCATGATTAAATTTAATTGGTGGGCTTGGCTGTTTTATGTACTTATTGGATTGACGGTTGTGTATACACCGTTTGACTACTTTATATTTCCGAAATTACGTCAGCGTTATTACAGCTATCGGTTAAATGAAGAAGAATTAGAAATTCAGCACGGAATGTTTACGGTTAAGCGTCTATTAGTTCCGATGATTCGCGTGCAACACGTTACAATTGAGCAAGGTCCAATTATGAGAAAATATGATTTAGCAGAATTACAAATTTCAACTGCCGCTACTTCTCATAGTATTCCAGGTTTAAAGATGAGAGAAGCGGAACAATTGAAACGACAAATTGGAGAACTTGCGAAGGTGAGTGATGAGGATGTATAAGAGGCAGCATCCAATCACAATGTTACTTGAATTAAAGATTACAGACTTTATACCATTTATTATTTTTCTGTTTAGTTTAAAAGGAAAATTTCCATTTTGGTATTTAGTACCGATAGGTTTCTTAGTGATTTCAGTTATCTCTGTTATTGTTGAGTGGTACTATAAATTATATTGGGTCGAAAATAATGTACTGCACATTAAACAAGGACTATTTGTGAAAAAAGAAAGTTACTTGAATAAAGAGCGCGTACAGACGATTAATACAAGTTCAAGTATGTTATATCAAATATTAGGTTTAACGAAGCTCAAAATTGAAACAGCTGGCGGTGGTGGTGAGCCTGAGGTTAGCTTAGCTGGTATTACAGCTGACGAAGCAAAAACATTAATTACAATGTTAAATGAACGGGCAGAGGAACATACAGAAATAGAAGAGGATACTGTAAATGCTAGTTTGATAGAAGAAAATCGGACGGAATATAAGTTGACTTGGAAAGAGATTTTATTAGCATCCGTTACATCTGGTCAATTTGGTTTGTTGTTCTCTTTATTATTCTTTATTTACTCCCAAGTAGATGAATATATCCCGAAATGGATGAAAGAAAGAGTAGAAACATATGTGATGGATCATGATGTGTATGGCTGGATTTATATGGTTGCGGTCTTACTTGTTGTTTCTTGGATTGTATCCACATTTGGTTACGCCTTAAAGCACGCGAACTTTACCGTGCATCGGAAAAATGATGAAGTTCGCATTTCACAAGGACTTCTAGAAAGAAAAGAACTTGTGTTAAAGCTGCACCGCATTCAAGGGATCACGATAAAAGAAGGGATATTCCGTCAACCATTTGGTTACTGCTCTGTGCATGTAGAAGTGATTCAAAACAATGAAAAAGGTGAGGAGAATGTTACGCTTCATCCGGTCATTCGGAAAGAACGGGTCGCAGAATTGCTTGCTCATTTGCAGTTGCCATATGAACTAAATCAAAATGTTACAGCCTTGCCAAAAACGGCACTGCGCCGCTATGTATTAGAGAGTTTTCTTTTCTTTTGTATATTAGCAGTTCCGATTACAGGCGCAAGTGTATATTTTGAAAAATATTTTGTGATTTGGACACTGTTACCCTTGTTTGGATTACTTTTGTCACTCGGATATGCGAAATTCCGTGCAGGTGGCTATAGAGTAGAAGGAGAGCAGCTAACGATGGTGTATCGTAACATTGCTAAATATACAGGTTTAGTAAGAAGAAGACATGTACAATCAATCGAGAAAACGCAATCTTATTTTCAGCGTGGAGCGCATTTATGTTCGCAGACTTTCTCTAGTGCATCCACAAATTATAAATTAGAGCATACGCGTTTAGAAGATGCAGAGTGTATGTTAGATTGGTATAAGAATAAGTAGAAACCAAAATAGAAAAAAGACAAACCTTTTCTTTTTAGAGGGGGAATAGAGGATCTGGCCATGCGTAGAAGCGGTCAGATCCTTTTTTAGCCCCATGCCAAGTGAAAACAAAAGGAGAAAATGAGTGGAAATCTGCTTTTGTTTTCATAACCGTAATTTGTATGTTGGAAATCAAAATTATATAAAATGAAAAACTGATAGAAAACCATTCTTTTTGGGTAGGAGAGAGGATTCGATCATGGATAGAAGCGGTCAGCTCTTTTTTTCTCCATACCAAGTGAAACCAGAGAGAGAAAACGAGTGCAAGTCCATATTGTTTTTCATAGCAGCGACTTATATGTAAAAAAGGGATTCATCAAGTTAAGGCAAATCATTACCCAAAAAACGAAAAAATACTATTCTTTCTGTATTAAGATAGAAAGTGTTGAATGATAATAATGTTGTTTCATTTGTTATGCGAATAAAACAGCAGGACAGTTAATTGATAGACAAACAAGTGAATGGCAACCTCTATTTTCTTTCCAATCGTTTTTATGCAATATCGCATGAAAAATGATTGGAATTTTTGTTATAATATTATAATTGTACACTTCAAATCTTGTTGTTTAGTCGCTAATATTGTCTATGAAAACGAAAAACTTATAATATTGAATATTTATTTTAGTTTTGCAACGCCCTCACTGTTAATGCTTGATAGATAAATAGGTCAACAGAAGGGAAATATGAATTTATGAAACAAAACATCAAAATGTTAGCTATGGCAGTTGGTCTAACAGTTATGGGGTCAACAGTAGCTACTTATGCAAGTGCTGATACAGGGTGGAAACAAACTGGATCGGTATGGAATTACTACAATGTAAACGGCGCGAAGCAAACAGGTTGGCAGTCAATTAATGGAGCATGGTACTACTTCAACGGAAGTGGAGCAATGCAAACAGGTTGGCAGTCAATTAATGGAGCATGGTACTACTTCAACGGAAGTGGAGCAATGCAAACAGGTTGGCAGTCAATTAATGGAGCATGGTACTACTTCAACGGAAGTGGAGCAATGCAAGCAGATTGGCAGTCAATTAATGGGGCATGGTACTACTTCAACGGAAGTGGAGCAATGCAAACAGATTGGCAGTCAATTAATGGAGCATGGTACTACTTCAACGGAAGTGGAGCAATGCAAACAAATTGGCAGTCAATTAATGGAGCATGGTACTACTTCAACGGAAGTGGAGCAATGCAAACAGGTTGGCAGTCAATTAATGGAGCATGGTACTACTTTGGTGGAAGCGGAGCAATGCAAACAGGCTGGATCCAAGATAATGGTAAAAAGTATTACTTTGAAAGTAATGGTGTTTGGAATCCAAACGCTGCAAATGCAAATAACGTTTCACGACCTGACGGGCAACTATTAGACGCATTTCAAAATGAAATAAAAAAGCATATTAATAATCAAGAAGAAAATATAACAATGACATACAAATCCAAAAACTCTAATATTAATGAAGTTATGGATACACTTGTTAAAGAATACGACAAGGCAGTCGAATCTAACGAATACTTAAATTATAATATCGCAAATACGCAATACTCTATTCGTGGTATTCCAGGAAATTACACGTTTACATTAAAGATTACATACCGTGAATCCAAAGAACAAACGAACTATGTAAAGACACAAGCGAAATCAATTATCAATTCCATTGTTCAAGCTGGTATGGATGAACACGAGAAAGTAAAAGCAATTCATGATTATGTTGTAAAACATGTCTCTTATGATACTTCTTTCCAAGCTTATACAGCGTATGAAGCTTTAGCAAACCGTTCTGCTGTTTGTCAAGGATATGCATTATTAACATATCAATTGTTAAAAGAGGCTGGAATAGAAAATCATATTGTAACAGGAACTGGAAATGGACAACCACATGCTTGGAATCAAGTGAAAATTGAAGGAAAATGGTACCATCTTGATACAACTTTTGATGATCCAATTCCAGATGTGCAAGGACGAGTAACTTATTCATACTATAATCTGTCTGATGCACAAATCGCTCAAGATCATCAGTGGGATCGTAATAAATTTGCGGCAGCAACAACAAATTACACGAATGAATTAGCAAATAAAATCCAGTCAGGTAGCTCAAAATCATGGAAATACCAGGACATTTTAAAAGCCATCAAACGTTAAACTGTATCTTTTGGTACAAAAACTTTAATACATTTGCTTAGACATACGGATATGATGAGCCTATAAAGGTGAGTAATATCCATATGAAAAAGTACATGTATTCACGTAGAGGGCGTTGCAAAACCAAAATAAATATTTAATATTACATATCAATAAAACTAGCTAAACATAGAATATATAGTGATTCAATTTTCACGATAGTAGCGACTATTGGGGCTACACTTAAGAAGTCTAATCTTAACGAATATATATTGTAGTTCTAGACAACTGCATTTAATAGTACATTGGAAGGTAGGAAGCAACTTTAATTGATGAAGAGTGCTTCCTTATTCTATTTTCTAAAGCTTTAATCTCAAAACTTAACCATATAGAGAATATTCTTTCTGTATCACGATAGAAAGTGTTGAATGATAACAATGTTGTTTCATTTGTTATACAGATAACACAGCAGGATAATTACATGAAACATGAAGGGATATTGGAATCAGTAACGAAATGTTCAATGAATGACGATGGTGTTGGCTCTTCGATAGTATTTTTTAGGAGATGATTGATTTGAAGTTGTTGCAAATAAGACTTTTGGTCAAGGATTTTAAGAAAAGTGCTGTGTTTTACAGAGATCTATTGGAATTTCCAGTGAGTTGGTACGAGGAAAACATGGAATATGCGCTTTTCAATAATGGAGAAACGAAAATTGAGCTTGTATCTCGAAACGTGATGGCCGAATTGGTCGGAGAAGGAAATAAGCCTTTAGAAGCTGAGTCCCAATCAAAATTCTTGCTTCAATTTGAAGTTGAAGACGTCGATCAGACTTATAACCGTTTCAAAGAAAAAGGAATTGAATTTGTTAATGAACCGCATGATCGTGAGGAATGGCGAGCGCGTGTTGCACATTTTCGTGACCCTGACGATAACTTAATTGAGATATATAAAATGCTGTAATTCGATTGTTCAAAATGGGATTAGGTTAAACAACTTTAGTAACACAGTTCGATTTATTTGAACTGTGTTAATTGTGTTTGTAAGAGTAGAATCTTTATAGGGAACGAACAGAAAAGACGGTGTTTTTTTTGCATGAGGTATCAGCTGAACTTACTTTTTTATCTCCACAAGCTCTCCAACTGCTGGTCAAAAAGGTAGGGAGTAAGTACTAAGCAAAATATTTCATAGCATTATGCGTGTAGTTAAGCTAAAAAGTACATAACGTTAAAAAATGACCTATTTCAGGTTTATTTCGCATGCCTTCCTTCAGTAACGTAGAAAATTGTCTTGTAGAAAGAGTTCTACTCTAGCCATTTATAAATATTTAGCTTGATGGGCATGGGCTGAACCCCTAATTGACAAAAAATGAGAATAGTAGTAATCTAACGTAAAACATACGCTACCGTATTTTACTGGAGAGATGATATGCAATTAACGAGGGAAGATTGGATAAAAGCAGGATTACAACAATTAGCTGATGAAGGGATACATAAAGTTCGCATTGAAGCACTTGCTCGATTGCTAAAAATAAGCAAAGGAAGCTTCTATCACTATTTTCGTGACCATCAAGAGCTTTTAGATTCTATGCTCGACTTTTGGGAAGTACATGCAACAAAGCTGATTGTTCAAAGTATGGAGCAACAGGATGCCTCTTTAGAAAAGCTATTACAGATTAGTTTTAATCGAGATAAAAAAATTGAGAATGGTATTTATACTTGGGCTAAATATGATCCTGTTGTGGCAGTACGTTTAGTAGATATGGAAGAACAGAGAATTTCTTGTGTTGCAAAATTGTATCAAAAAATGGGCATAGACGAAACTGAATCAATTGATCGAGCGAGACTTGCCTATTTAACGTATGTAGGATGGATGACAAGGTTTGAAGCAAATCCTAATTTTGATATTGATAAAATGGTTGAGCTTTTAACTTCTTTCAGCGGGTGTCCAAACATCCGCTGAAAGAAGTTAAAGCCTCCGGCGGATGTCACGGAATTATGCCAAGGCATAATTGATTATTCGATAATAAATGTCCCTAATATGGTTATAAAACCTGAGGGGACAAAATTTTCACTATAACATACGGTAGTGTATGTTTCATTTGAAGTTACGACATTGGGGGCGAATAAATGAAATTACTATTAATATTAGTAGCTGTAGGGCTTCTGTGGTTTATCAGTTTTTTGCATATTTATTGGGCTTTTGGAGGTCGATGGGGTTCTGCCGCTGTTCTCCCAGTAAAAGAGGGAGAACATAAGCCTGCTTTTACTCCGAGAATATGGGGAACATTATTCGTAGCCATTCTTATTCTACTGGCTAGTGTCATTATTGTTGTTCAAGGAGGTTATTTGCAAGGGTTCCAAGCAAATAGTTTATCTAAAATCGGAAGTATTGTCTGTGCTTTAGTTTTCATTATTAGGGCAATTGGTGATTTTAAGTTTGTTGGATTTTTTAAAAAAATTAAACATTCTCAGTTTGCTAGATACGACACTTGGTTCTATAGTCCATTATGTTTATTCTTTGGCTTTGTCTATATCATGTTATTGTTTTAATAAGTATAATGAATTCCCTATAAGGGGCACCGCAACATCGCCATCAAGCTAAGAAAAACATAATACAGAAATATGTAAAATTTTCGGTTCCGGTGCAAAAACTTCAAGATACATGCAAGTAACCTCTAAATCTTGGACATACTGATACTATTACTCTAAAAAAGGTGTGTGATCGGTATGAAAAAGGAAAATTTGTTCAAATGGAAACATTACCAACCTGATATTATTTTGTTAACGGTACAACCTCAGCTTTCGTGATTTGGTGGAAATGATGGAAGAACGGGGTTTATCCATTTCCCATACAACGATTATGCGTTGGGTTCATCAGTATGGTCCTGAATTGGACAAGCGAATCCGACGTCACCTCAAACAAACAAATGACTCCTGGAGAATCGATGAAACATATATCAAAGTAAAAGGTCAATGGATGTATCTGTATCGTGCCGTGGATTCCGAAGGAAACACGATTGATTTTTATCTCAGTAAAACAAGAGACAAACAGGCTGCAAAGCACTTCTTTAAGAAAGCTTTGCGGTCTTTGCATGTTTCTAAATCTCGTGTCATAACAGTCGATAAGAATCCGGCTTATCCTATAGCAATTGAACAGTTGAAAAAAGAGAAAAGCATATCTGACGGTATGCAACTTAGACAACAGAAGTACTTGAATAACATAGTAGAGCAAGATCATCGCTTTATAAAGAAACGAGTTCGTTCTATGTTAGGATTAAAAACGTTTCAAACAGCCAAACGGATCATCTGTGGAGTAGAGGTGATGTATATGCTGAAAAAAGGACAACTGCAACAAGGGATGGAGTCTGTCCAAAACGAGATTGAATTCATACATAAATTATTTGGAGTAGCATCATAACTCCTAGATGAAAAGGATATGGAGGCTCTATGTTTCTAACAAATCATATTTGCACCAGAACTGGAACTTTTTTTGCTGGCATGATTGGCTTCTCTAAGGTAAATAATTGGGTAGCGATGCTTAGAAGCATAGTAACAGTCCTACTAACATTTTCATTATCTGTATTTCTAACACTTACTTTGATTGTAGGATATGCGTTAAGTTAAAACGCAATTTAAATACAAGACTGAATAAAACTCAATATTCCGTCAATAATGTAGATACCCATTTCTTAACCTATTCCACAACCCGAGCAGTTAGCTTTTGCTAGCTGCTCTTATTTCTTCTTCTGAAGCATGTTTTAAAAATTCTGTAGAAGCTAACCACCTAGTTTTATCACCACATAATTCAATTCTGATAATTTGATTTCTTGGCTTTATAACTCGTGCTAGCCCATGTAGTTCTGGATAATCTGGATGAACAACCATTACATAGTCATCTTCTTTGAATTCCATATCCATCCCCCTTTTCTACAAAATGAAATTTTTGTTCATATTTTCGTCATATTTCCAAAAAATTTTCATCAACTTACAAAATATGACACTATCTCTATTTCTTAATTGGTATTATTTAGTATGTCAATTAGGTTATAACACTTGATTGATAGATAACCAATATAGAATAGGAGATGTATTTATGTTAAAAAAATTAGCGATTGGAACATTAGCGATCGGAATTTTATTGCCTGGAAACTTGGCACATGCCACGTCGCCTCAACAAGTGCATAACCCCTTAGAAATTAAACCACTAGTACAAACGTCATTACTCTCAGAACAATATTCTTATAGTTTCTCAAGTTTATCTGATCCTAGACAATTCGGTCACATCTATGTGAATAATGCAGGGCATATCACTTTTAATGTTGATCAAAAAACAGTTGATGGTAAAAGAATAACGTACGCCTTCTTAAAAATGGAAGCAGATGGTTCTTCGACTATCTTCGGTTCTGGTACATTTAAAGGTACTGGTTCATTTACTTTTACAACTAATAAGCCAGCTCCTGTAGGAACTTATATGCTGTATGTGAAAAAGGTGGACTCTATACGTTCCTCTGATTCATCAGGAACTATCACATTTACCACACCTTGATATTCATACACTTCTCTTTTCGGTTCTGGTGCAAATATGGGGTTCAGCCGAGATACGTGTAAAAACGGGTCATAGGCTTATTTTTATTTCCAGCCGATGACCCGTTTTATGTTTATACCGGTATATTTTCCTCTACTGGTTGAGGGATGCTTTGTAAATCGATGACATAATCACCAAAACGTTTAATGTGCCTTGTAAGGTATGGGCTCAGCATAACATGATCTTCTCGTGAAAACTTATACCCTTCATTTATGGGGCGAATTTATTAAGCACACAGAAAAGCTGAAGAGAGCTCTTTTATTTTTGTTCCGCAATCGGGCTATATTCTGGAAAAAGAAAGGGATTTAGATAAGGCATCTAGAAAGTTAAAGTTACTTCCAAAAAAGGGAAGTATTGAATTAGATATGTAGATAGATAAAGATATATAGCTACAAGTCCTAAAGGGCGTAGATTTCGAGGTGGATAAGGGCAGTATTTTCGCCCTGCTCGGCTCCAATGGGGCGGACAAGACAACGGTTGTAGAATAAACGTCTGATGAACACATGGCTCTATGTTAAGTGCAGGACATATCTCGATTCTGATAACCCAGAAAAGGAAGTGAGTCAGATTTTGATTGCCAATATTCATTTTCTTTGATGCATCGAATCCACCTTTTTGACAAAGGGCTTTCAAGCATGAATAACAAAAGAGAATTTGTAGTTTTAAAACAATAGGGCTGATAAAAAAGTAAAAAGAGGGAAACCAAATGAAAAAGATTACAACAGAAGATTTTCGTTCATCAGAAAATGGGGAAAAAAGGAGAGAATCATGATGGGACAAAGTAACAAAGGCTTCTCCGAAACAGGGCTGCACAAAATGCGCAACGTGCTGGCACGACATGTCGATTCCGGGAAGATTCCTGGGGTCGTCGCCTTAGTCAGCCGGAACGGTGAGACGCACGTCGAAGTGCTCGGCACGATGCGCCATGATGGTGGTGCGCCGATGCGCCGGGACACGATCTTTCGGATGGCCTCGACGTCCAAGCCGCTTGCGATTGCGGCGGCAATGATCCTGCTCGACGAGTGCAGGCTGCGGCTGGATGACCTGGTAGAGACGTGGCTACCGGAACTCGCCGACCGGCGGGTGCTGAAGCGGATCGACGGCCCGCTGGACGATACCGTGCCAGCGCGGCGGCCGATCACCGTACGGGACCTGCTGACCTCCACGTTCGGGCTCGGCATGGATATTACGTCGCTGGGCACTCCGATCATGAACGCGATCTTCGAGAAGGGGCTCACGCCCGATCTACCGGTGCCGATGCCCGAGCCGGATGAGTGGATGCGCCGCCTTGGCGAGCTTCCGCTGATGCACCAGCCCGGAGAGCGCTGGCAATACCACATCAGCAACGATTTACTCGGCGTGCTCGTCGCCAGGGTCACGGGCCAGTCGTTTGAGACGTTCCTGCGCAAACGCATCTTCGCCCCCCTAGGCATGAAGGACACCGGTTTCCACGTGCCCGCCAACAAGATCGACCGGTTGCCGACCCTCTACGCCCCGAACCCGCAGACCGGAGAGTTCATCGTGTGGGACGAGGCCAAGGGGGGACGCTGGAGCCAGCCTCCGGCGTTCCAGGGCGGCGGAGGTGGGCTGGTCTCCACCGTCGACGACTACAACGCGTATTTACGGATGCTGCTGAATCACGGGATGCACGAAAGCGAACGGATCCTGTCCCGGCCCGCCGTCCAGCTGATGACCACCAACCGCCTCACGCCCGAGCAGCAAGCCGCTCGAAACGCCATGGCCACAAACAACGTCCATGTGTCATTCGGCCAAGGGCAGCACGGCGGCTGGGGCTTCGGGATGGCGGTGCGCACCTATCGTGGCGACTACGCGCCCATCGGCCAGTTCGGCTGGGACGGCGGAAGCGGCACCACGGCCTACGCCGACCCGGACAACCAGCTCACCGGAATCCTGCTTACTCAGGTCGGGCTGTCAGTCCCGAATTCGGCACGGCTTATCCACGACTTCTGGACCATGGTCTACCAGGCAATCGAAGACTGACACCGAGCCCGCGGTTCGTCGTTTGTTTAAAAAAAGGCTGGTGAATTCCATCGACCTTATTGGGGCAGAATCAGGACGTGACGCGGAGTTGGTTGGACGGAGTGGAAGCGGGCAGGGGCATGGCCGCAAGTCCTTGGAGGTCTATTCAAAGCTTGCAATCACCGATGCCCAGCAGGGATATAACGAATACCCCAAAATGAAAAAATTGACATCTCCAGGAGAAAATGTGCATTTTTTTGTTTTGGGGTGTTATAAAATTCTTAAGTTGATGGGCATCATGGGGGTCCCGTCATATATAAGTAAAATAAAAAAGAATCCGATCTTTGGATTCTTTTTTGCTACTGATAAGTGGGGTTATGTGAACTGATTTAGATACCCTTACTTGAATTCCACAATATGGTATAATTTAGTTGTGAAGTTAAAAGGGGTGTGGGTATGGAAGACGTATATGGAGGACTAAGATATTTTGGTTTTTTACTTGTATTAGTATTTGGTATGGGATTTATTATACGTTGGATTTTTCGTGATGTAATTTCGTTAGATCAATTACTTGGTTTAAGTATAGGAATTATTACGTTAATAATGGCGTTTTTTGTAAAGAAATACAGTAAGGAGCTAAATACTACTAGTTAATTTATGCTTTCTTTGATGAGTATCTCAATAGTGATGAGATACTCATTTTTTTGCTTGTATGGGATTTAATCCCTTTATTTATATTGTTTTGAATATATACTTTTATTGTTTGTTTTGAGGATATCAGAGGATTTGAAAGTAAACTAATAATAAAAAGTTTACATTTGATTTTTAAAATTTTAATTTGTTTGTGCTATATTTATTAGAAAAGGGGACGAATTAATGCTGAAATTTATTTGGTCTTTAGTTTTTGCTCTTATATTTTTTTGGGTGGTACGTGGCCCACTGATACCATACATATCTTCAAATCAAAATATTGTTGCTATTTTAGTTATTTTCACAGTAGTTATTATTAATTCTTGGATTATTGATTTGATAAATCGTTTATACAAGAAAAAGAAACTGGACTAGATGGTTAATTTAGTTCAGTTTTCTTTTTCATTTTTTCTTGAAAATATTTTTTTGAATGGTATGAGATATATTTCGACTAAAAAACTGAAAATTAAAATATTTAAATGTATAATAAAGTACAGAAGATATTGAAGAAAAAATAGAGAAGAGGGAATATCGTATGACTAGTTTAAAAAATGTTCTTGAGCTTGATTTTGCATATCTTGAAACCTTTACTAGCCGAATAGAGAAATCATGGGGTTCTATATTTTGTAATGAAAGTAACCCATATTATTATGATGCAAATCATGCACATGTAAGTGTAGTAAGTTTAAATCCACAAATGATAGTAGATGAAGTAGTCCATTTCTATAAGACTAAAAATATAGTACCTAGATTTTATATATATAACTTAGATATGCAAGAAAAACTGATTTCTGAATTACAAATAAAGAATTTTGGGTTTGAAGAATTAATAAGTCCAATCCAATTATGGAATAAGAAATTAACTGAAAAAGATAAAAATGAAAAAGTTACTATTGAAAAGGTATCTGAATTAAATTTTGAAGAAGCTTTAGATATTGAATGTAGTATAAAAGAGTTAGGAGGCGAAGTTAGAAAAAAAGCTTTTCAAGATGAATTCCAACATCCAGCATTCACTCACTATCTACTTAGATACAATGGAGTAGCATGTTCCATCGCTTGTATTTTTGAACATGAAAAACAGGCCCGAATGGAAAGTGTAGCTACAATTGAAAAGTTTAGAGGTAAAGGGTTAATAGGTGAACTTATTCACTTTATTCAAAGTGAAGTAATGAATAGAGGGCTAGATAATCTTTGGGTGATCCCAATTAACGAAACAGTAGAAAAAGTGTATGAAAAGTATGGATTTGAAACAGTAGAAAAAATTAAAACGGGACATGCATTTTTAGAAGGAAAAAGTATTAAAGAAATTCACGAGGGGTAGAAAAAATCAACCTATTTTGCTGAAGATAATTATTTAGTTAACAAGTATCTTGAAAGTAAACTAATAATAAGAGGTTTACTTTCATATTTATTATAAGAAGAAAAAAAGACGACTTTACATTAGTCGCCTTTTTTTCTAAAAAATCATGTTAAATCATTAAGTAATTAAGCGTTTATTTTATTTAAAATTGAAACCTTATTAGTGGTAAATAATATATAATTCTGTTTTTTAGTTTTAATTAAAATGCGATCAGTTGTGCCATATGCTGTTCCTATTCGAATCGCATCAGCTTTTTCAATACCAGCATAAGTATCATCTTCAGTAACTTCAATAATTTCATTTAATGGAATACTAACTTTTGCTAATTGCCATTTAATAATTAGTTCCTCTGTTGTTTTTATAACATCAATACCTAACATATCACCAAGACCTTCCTATTCTATTTTCTAAATATAATTATAAATTAAATAAATATATTTGTAATTAAATATCTTTATTGGATATTTATGTTTACGGATGATATGGATAACAAAGTATTTTTATCTATTATTAAAAGTTTACTTTCAACGGTTCACTACATACTTATAATTTAATATGCACATTATTAATAGTGTAATATAGTTAAAAGGTTCAGTTCTATCATAAATATATTGACTCAAATTCAGGGAAATATTCAATGACTGGAAAAGTAAAATACGTAAATCTAATCTATTGTTGGTTGTATTCTACATATTCAGAAAATAACAAGTTTTATTTTTACAAAAAATGTTTATTCTTCCTTGTTTTGTATTTTATGATTATGGCATATTACAAAGTATACATATTTAATAGATTTCTAAATTTGGAGTGATCAAATGCAGCCATTAGAAAATGAAATTCATCCTAATATGGTCAAAGTGTGGAAAATCCATGCATTAATTGGTGCAGGGGTACTTGTAAGTATCGTTTTAGCATATCTCTTTTTTATGATCAAGTTTAATTGGTGGGGTTGGTTGTTTAGTATATTGGTCGTTGCCACGATTATATATACGCCACTAGACTATTTTATCTTTCCGAAACTACGTCAGCGTTATTATAGCTATCGATTAGATGAAGAAGAGATTGAAATTCAAAAAGGGATGTTTGTTGTAAAGCGTGTGTTAGTTCCAATGATTCGTGTTCAGCATGTGACGATTGAACAAGGGCCGATTATGAGAAAATATGAACTAGCAGAATTACAAATTTCAACGGCAGCGACTTCTCATAGTATTCCAGGACTAACAAAGAGAGAGGCAGAACAGTTGAAACGACAAATTGGGGAACTTGCGAAAGTGAGTGATAAGGATGTATAAGAGGCAACATCCGATTACTATATTAGTTGATATAAGGATTTCTAGTTTATTTCCCCTTATTATCATTGTTTTATTTGGTCCTAAAGATGAAGTAGAGCCTTGGTACTTATTTCCCATTTTCATTCTAGGTTTTTTGTTGATTTTGGCCATATTTTCGTTTGTGAAATGGTACTTTAAAGTGTATTGGATTGAAAATAATATTTTACATATAAAACACGGGGTATTTGTCAAAAAAGAAAGCTATTTAAATAAAGAGCGTGTGCAAACAATTAGTACAGCTTCAAATATCATCTATCAGTTATTTGGGTTAACGAAGCTCAAAATTGAGACGGCTGGTGGCGGAAAGGACCCAGAGGTGACGTTAGCTGGAATTAAGGAAGAGCAAGCGAAAGAATTAATCGCCTTATTAAATAAAGTAGAAAGTAAGAAAACTTTAAAAGAAGAGGAAACCCTACCGTCAGAAACAAATACAACTGTCTATCAGTTAACGCCAAAAGAAATTTTGCTAGCATCTATTACATCTGGTCGGTTCGGTTTATTATTTTCTGGGTTGATTTTCCTTTATACACAGTTTGATAACGTTCTTCCGAAATGGTTAATAGAAAAAGTAGAAACGTATGTGAAAGACAATAGTGTGTATGATTTGTTATGTATGGTTGCTATTTTAATTGTAATCTCATGGATCATTTCTACAATTGGTTATGCTTTAAAACATGCGAACTTTACAGTGCAGAGAAATGGAAATGAAATTCGTATTTCACAAGGGCTACTTGAAAAGAAAGAGATTGTGTTAAAACTGCACCGGATTCAGGCATTGACAATGAAAGAAGGAATCCTTCGTCAACCGTTTGGGTATTGTTCTATTGAAGTAGAAGTCATTCAGAGCATAGATACAAATAATATGAATGTCATATTGCACCCGCTCATGAAGAAAAAAGATGTGCAAGAGTTGCTGGCATATTTAGATTTGCCTTATGAAATGGAAGAGGAGATCGTCCATTTACCGAAAGCAGCATTACGCCGCTATCTCATTATGAGTTGGATGATTTTTGTAGCTGTAGCAGTACCGATTATAGGAGCGAGTGTATATTTTCAGCAATATAGTGCTTTATTTGTATTAGTGCCATTATTTTTGTTCTTTACGATTCTTGGATATGGCAAGTATAAAACGGGTGGATATGCGATAAAATCTGATCAGTTAACGCTTGTGTACAGGGGCATTGCAAAGTATACAGGATTTGTGAAAAGAAGACATGTACAAGCAATGACAAAAACGCAATCATACTTTCAGCGAAAAGATAGATTGTATACGTATATTGTAGCAGTAGCTGGCAGTGTTGCGGGACGTCATTATGAATTGAAGCATGTGCGTGAAGAGGATGTAGCCTGTATTCATGAATGGTATAAGCAAAAATAAAAAAAGTTAGATATATAACCCGGATAGTGGATAATTCAAAAATTCTATTATTCGGGTTTTTTGTATGTTATTGCATGTATTTTATGGTCATTTTTAAGATAGAAGTGCTTTTGACGCAAGTATTGTGAAAGAGGGAAGAGATAGGTGAAAATTAGAATTCAGTGCAGGCGATTATAATTAGAGACAACCAAATATTAACGATTAAGAAATATGACTATAACAAGTTTATCCCGCATTAACGGACAGTAACACTCCCACCTCAAAATTCAGCGAAAGCAAGAAAGTTAGGTGGGAGATGAACTGTCCGTAAAAGCCCGATTGGTTCAACTAATAATCAGTGGGGGATGGAGAAAACCCCCACTGATTAAAGTTTCACTTTATGAACATCCTACCTGGTGGTGGTCAAAGGCCGGGGGAAACTTTAAAAGAAGCTGTTGTCAGAGAATGTTTGGAGGAAACTGAATTAAAAGTACAAGCAGGAGAATTGCTATTTGTAAGTGATGAGTATATAGGAAAGAATCATGAACATGCCGAGTGGGATTGTAATGAACATGTCGTTGTTCATCTTTTTGAATGCCTGTATCCGGATGACAATCGTTCTTTTGGGGAAGGGACAGAATTTGATCCTGATCAACTAGCACTTGAATGGTTGCCGCTAGAAGACTTTTTAAACACAAACCTTTATCCAAAAGCAATCATACCGTTCTTAACAGAATATGGTCTTCAAAGTAGGAAGTCCGCAATTTATGTTGGGGACATGGGATAATATGTAGCAATTCGTAAATGAAGTGGAAAGTATTTCAAGATAAAAGAGCGATGAGTTCGTGGAAGACAGAGAAAAAAGCTGTAGCTTCTCCTCAATCGAAGTTACAGCTTTTTTGTTTAAGCTAACACATCAAAAGTAGTCACAAAAGAAGGTCTTGAAAAAATGCTCTTTTGCGGCTCTGCATTTGTTTGTGCAGGGCGTTTTTTATGTGCATTTTCGAAAGAACGTGACTCTGTCCAATCTTTAAAGTTTTGTTCATTTTCCCACATTGTCATAATGACGTATGTATCGTTACTTAATGGGCGAAGAACGCGGATTGCTTGGAAACCAGGCTCATTTTCAATCAGTCCTGCACGGTTTTTAAAACGATTTTCAAAAACAGGACGGCCTTCATCTGTAACAGAAATGTTGTTACACACAATATAGCCAGGTTGTCCTTTAAATTCCCCGACTGCATCTAGCACGTCATATTGAAGTGATCCTTCTACAGTTTCCTCGGTATTTTCTTTATAAAACATATCTTTCTCATCATTCTTTGCAGTGAAATGTGGTTGTTCTAGAGGTGTTTCGTATGAAATAATCGCTTTCATTGTAATGCCCCCTTTATGAGTTTAGTTTCATTATAGCAACTCTTACAAAAAACTTCGAAGATTATATACATAAAGATAATCGTTTTTCAAATAATAAACATACCATCATTTGGAAAGAAGGACGATGTATGAAGAAAATAAAGTGGAGCCTAATGGGCGGCGTAGCAGTGTTTGTAGTGGCGATTGTATTCTATAAACTGATTGTGTTAGCTGGTGGTTATATAATGGATGAAAAACGGCTTGTTTTCCACTCTTCATCACGTATCGTTGATCAGCGAGGAAAAGAAATTACGAAGTTATATGTAGAAAATAGAGAGCTTGTACCAATTGAGCGAATTCCAAAACATGTAGCAGAGGCGTTTATAGCTGTAGAAGACGCTAGATTTTATGAACATTATGGAATCGATTACCCTTCTGTGTTTCGCGCGTTGTATAAAGACATTTTAGCAGGAGAGAAAGTGGAAGGCGGAAGTACAATTACGCAGCAGTTAGTTAAAAATGTTTTTTTAACTCATGAAAAAACATTTACACGTAAATTAAAAGAAGTGGCAATCGCTCTTCAATTAGAACATAAATATACGAAGCAACAGCTTCTTGAAATGTATATGAATCATATTTATTTTGGTCATGGTGCTTACGGGATTCAAGCAGCGGCGAAATTGTATTTTAATAAAGATGTAGAAAAATTAACAGTTGAAGAAGGGGCGATGCTTGCAGGTCTTCCGAAAGCACCGAATGGATATTCTCCCTTTTTATATCCGGAAAAGAACAAAGAGCGCCGTGATTTAGTTTTATCTCTTATGCATAAACAAGGATATTTATCAGCTGAGGAGAGTGTTCGTTACCAAGGAAAGACAATTGCTCTTTATAAAAGTTTAGATGAGCGAGAACTTGCTTATATACCATATGTGGATATGGTTGTAGATGAAGCAGCGCAGTTATATGGTTTGTCACATCAAGAAGTGCTTCGCGGAGGATATACATTTATTGTATCTATGGATGAAAAAATTCAAAAAGTAGCTTATGATCAATTTCAAGATGCACGAAATTTTCCAGGTAAAGAAAACGGGGCACAAGGTGCTTTTTTATTAATGGATAATGCAACTGGAGGAATTAAAGCCGCAATTGGCGGAAGAGAGTATGTCCCAAGAGGATTTAATAGAGTGTTTGCGAAAAGACAGCCAGGGTCTGTTTTAAAGCCGCTCATTGTGTATGCACCAGCGCTGGAAACAAAAAAATATAATCCGTATTCTTTATTAACAAACGAGCAAACATCTTTTGAAGGGTATGAACCACGAAATTATAATCATAGGTATTCAAAAGAAGTAACGATGTATGATGCACTCTTAGAATCGGCGAATGTACCGGCTGTATCTTTATTACATGAAATGGGTGTAGAGCAAGGGAAGCAATATTTAGAGAAGGGAAATATTCATATTGCAGAATCTGGTTTAAGTACGGCACTTGGCGGACTTAAAGAAGGGGTCTCTCCATTTGAACTTGTAAAGATGTACCGTGCGTTCTTAGCGAATGGAAAAATTATTGAGCCGCATGTTATTGAACAGGTACTCGATCGACACGGAAAGGTGATTGGAGAATCACCTAAAAACGAAACGAAAGTTTTTTCAAAACAAACAGCATGGTATATGACAAAAATGTTAGAAGGGGTTGTAAGGGAGGGGACAGCGAGAGCGGGAGTATATAACGGTGCATTAGCTGGGAAAACAGGTACAACGTCACTTCCTAATCAAAGTGAAGGCGCTAGGGATATTTGGTTTGTTGGATATACTCCGAGTTTAGTAGGCGCGGTATGGATTGGGTATGATCGTACGGATAAAGAACACCAACTTTATGATGGAAAGCTATCTGCAACAGAATTATTTAAAAAGATTTTAACGAAGGCAAATGTACAAGATAATTCAAATTTCAAGCGGCCAAAAGGTGTCGAAACAATTGGAAAACCAATCCGCCTAAGTAAAATTGAGAACGTGGAAGCACAGTTATCTTTTAGTCCATTTAGCTTGTTTACTGCAAAATTACACTGGACTCCACTTCCCGATAAACGGGTTGTATATAGAATCTATAAAGTAGAACAAGGGAAGCATATTCACGTTGGAACGGCAAAAGGGATTGGTGAGTATGAGGAAAAGTTTATTAACATATTCTCTAAACCAAGCTTTTATGTAGTTCCGTACAATCCACAAACAAATCGAGAAGGAGAAAAGACAAAAGTAGCTAAACCGTAATTTTTGCTTGTGATATAATAAGAATGTTATGAAAATAGTAAGCGGTTTTACGAGCGTTTGTGTCAATTTCATGAACAACGTACATAATGTTATGCATTTTGTTTTTACAAGCTGTATAGTAAAAAAAGATAAATAATAGGATAGGGTTCGTATAGGTAAGGAAGGGAGCAAGGGTTTTGGTAAGAAATATAAATGAGACATTTTTAAAAGCATGTAAAGGGGAACAAACAGAATATATACCAGCATGGTATATGCGACAAGCAGGACGTTCACAACCTGAGTATAGAAAGATAAAAGAGAAGTATTCTTTATTTGAAATTACACACAATCCGGAGTTATGTGCATATGTTACAAAGCTTCCAGTTGATCAATATAATGTAGACGCAGCGATTCTTTATAAAGATATTATGTCGCCACTTCCAGCAATTGGCGTTGATGTTGAAATTAAATCTGGGATTGGACCGGTTATTGATAACCCAATTCGTTCTTTACAGGACGTAGAAAAACTTGGTGAAATTCATCCAGAAGAGGATGTTCCATACATATTAGATACAATTCGTTTATTAACAAACGAGATGTTAGATGTTCCGCTAATTGGCTTTTCAGGGGCGCCATTTACATTAGCAAGTTATATGATCGAAGGCGGACCTTCTCGTAATTACCACAAAACGAAGGCGTTTATGTATGCAGAACCGAAAGCTTGGTTTGCTTTAATGGATAAGCTTGCAGATATGGTAGTTACATATTTGAAGGCACAGATCAAAGCAGGGGCAAAAGCAGTGCAAGTCTTTGATTCTTGGGTTGGAACAGTGAATGTAGCAGATTATCGTTTGTTTATTAAACCTGCAATGGAGCGTATTTTCACGGAAGTTCGCACGATGGGCGTTCCGATGATTATGCACGGCGTTGGAGCAGGACATTTAGCAAATGAATGGAATGACTTATCTCTTGATGTAGTCGGACTTGATTGGCGCCTGTCAATTGAAGAAGCGCGTGCACGCGGCATTCATAAAGCAGTACAAGGCAATATGGATCCTTCATTCTTACTTGCACCATGGGACGTTATCAGAGAGCATGTAAAAGGGATTCTCGATCAAGGAATGAAGCAGCCTGGTTATGTATTTAACTTAGGTCACGGTGTATTCCCAGAAGTAAATCCAGATACATTAAAACGCTTGACGACATTTATTCATGAGTATTCTAAAGAACAGTTAGCGAAGTAAAGGAGAATAGGTGTATGAAAAAGAAAATTGGTTTGCTTGTAATGGCATACGGCACACCGTATAAAGAAGAAGATATTGAACGGTACTATACGCATATTCGCAGAGGGCGAAAGCCGAGTCCAGAAATGCTGAAGGACTTAACGGAACGCTATCGCGCGATTGGTGGTATTTCTCCTTTAGCTACTATTACATTAGAACAAGCGAAAAAAGTAGAAAAGCGTTTAAACGAAATGCAGGATCATGTGGAATTCCACATGTATCTTGGCTTAAAACATATAGAACCTTTCATTGAGGATGCTGTGAAAGAAATGCATAATGATGGG
Source organism: Bacillus sp. DHT2 (assembly GCF_026241455.1). Classification (NCBI taxonomy): domain Bacteria; kingdom Bacillati; phylum Bacillota; class Bacilli; order Caryophanales; family Bacillaceae; genus Bacillus; species Bacillus sp. DHT2. Next base: position 47,556 of record NZ_JAPHWH010000003.1, on the reverse strand, counting down.
ATTGAAGAGGCAATTGCCCTTGTTCTTGCTCCGCACTATTCTACGTTCAGCGTAAAGTCCTATGTCGGCCGGGCGCAAGAAGAAGCAGATAAGCTTGGAAACTTAACAATTCATGGTATCGATAGCTGGTATAAAGAACCGAAGTTTATCGAGTATTGGGTAAACGAAGTGAAAAAAATATATGATGGTATGACAGAAGAAGAACGTGAAAAAGCAGTGTTAATCGTGTCTGCGCATAGTTTACCAGAGAAAATTATTGCGTTAGGTGATCCTTACCCAGAACAGTTAAATGAAACAGCTGATTATATTGCACGTGGTGCGGAAGTTCGAAATTATGCAGTCGGTTGGCAAAGTGCTGGAAATACACCGGACCCATGGATTGGGCCAGATGTACAAGATTTAACGAGAGAGCTACATGAAAAGTATAACTACACTTCATTTGTATATGCACCGGTTGGATTTGTAGCTGAACATTTAGAAGTGTTATATGACAATGATATTGAATGCAAAATCGTTACAGAAGAAATTGGAGCAAAGTATTATCGTCCAGAAATGCCAAATGCATCAGATTCATTTATTTCTTGTTTAGCAGATGTAGTGTTAAAGAAACAAATGGATGTTTCGTAATACCTTGGGAAAGGAGGAGCCGTTTTGAAGAAGAAAGTTGTTATCATCGGTGGTGGAATTACAGGTTTAACAACAGCGTATTACTTACAAAAAGAAATTCGCGAAAAAGGATTGCCGATTGATACATTGTTAATAGAAGCATCGGGTAAACTTGGAGGGAAAATTCAAACCGTTCGAAAAGATGGATTTACAATTGAGCGTGGTCCAGATTCTTTCTTAGAAAGAAAAGAGAGTGCAGCTAGACTAGCAAGAGAACTCGAACTTGGAGATGAGCTTGTAAACAATGCAACTGGTCAATCATTTGTTCTCGTGAACAATCGATTACATAAGATGCCGAGCGGATCTATGATGGGCATTCCAACGCAAGTTACCCCGTTTCTATTTTCAGGATTGTTCTCTCCGATTGGTAAAGTAAGAGCAGGTTTTGATTTTGTATTGCCACGTTCAAAACCTGTTTCTGATCAATCACTTGGTCAATTTTTCCGTCGTCGTCTAGGAAATGAAGTGGTTGAAAACTTAATCGAACCATTGTTATCTGGAATTTATGCGGGGGATATTGATCAAATGAGTTTAATGGCCACGTTCCCACAATTTTATCAAGTGGAGCAAAAATATCGTAGTATTTCACTAGGTATGCGTACGTTGGCTCCGAAGAAAATAAAAGATGTAAAGCCGAAAGGGATCTTTTTAACATTAAAAACAGGCTTACAATCCATTGTAGAAAAAATAGAAGAGCAGCTAGAAGATGGAACTGTTGTGAAGGGCACTCGCATTGAAAAAGTTGTAAAAATGGGTGATGGTTATCATATTACACTAAGTAATGGAAAAGAAATTGAGGCGGATTCCATCGTTGTTGCTGCGTCTCATAAAGTATTGCCATCTATGTTTGCACAGTATAAAGAGTTCCGCTTCTTCCGCAATATTCCATCAACATCGGTTGCGAATGTTGCACTCGCTTTTCCGAAAGAAGCAATCAAGCGTGATATTGATGGTACGGGCTTCGTTGTATCTCGAAATAGTGATTTTTCTATTACAGCATGTACGTGGACACATAAGAAGTGGCCGCATACAACACCAGAAGGAAAAGTTCTTCTTCGTTGTTACGTTGGGCGTCCTGGTGATGAAGCAATCGTAGAGCAAACAGATGAAGAAATTGTTCAATTTATATTAGAAGATTTGCAAAAAACAATGGATATTAAGGCAGATCCAGACTTTACTGTTGTAAGCCGCTGGAAAGATGCAATGCCGCAATATACAGTGGGACATAAAGAACGTATGACAAAGTTAAAAACATTTATGGATAAAGAATTACCGGGTGTTTATTTAGCAGGTAGTTCTTATGCTGGATCTGGTCTTCCAGATTGTATTGATCAAGGTGAGGCGGCAGTCAAGCATGTATTATCCTATTTAGAAAAAATAGATGAAGCGGAATTAATTGCGCAATAATGAAACAGACCACCTTTAAATTAGAAGGTGGTCATACTTTTTCTAACCTATTTTGCGAAGCATAAGAGTGATTATTAAGTTAACAGGCGCTTTTTTAATAATAATCGCAAGAAATGATTAAACTTTTCTATAAAAATCAAAAACATAATTTAAAGAATTAACTCCATTTTGAACAATCTTTATTCAAAATGGAGTTTTTACGTTAGTTGCTAAATTAGGGTTTGTGATTTCATTTAATCAATTCCCCCTATATAAACAGAACTAGAGTGATTACCTGTCTGAAAGTCTTTAATAAGTTTCCGAATGCCAATAGGAAACAGATGATAATGTAATAAGTCATTTATTTTTAACGCAGTATTACGTTCAGTGCTGCAGCTGCTTTTGGCCATCCGGCGTAAAAGGCTAAATGTGTTATGAGAGCAATGATTTCTTGTTGGTTCATTCCGTTTTTTTCGGCTAGTTGTAGATGAAATGGTAGTTGTTCAGTATTACCAATACTAATTAAAGCAGAAAGTGTAATGAAACTTCTTTCTTTTGGTGTTAAAGCAGGGTCTCTCCATACCTTTTCGAATAACACATTTTCACTATAATCAACAAAATTGGGAGCAGTATCCCTCATTTTCTTTGAAATATTGAGTTCGATACGATCATTCATGATTCTTTTTCTCCTTCATTGTAACCATTTGGGCTATTCCCTGACCAAATGACCAGTTTTCAGCAGATGTTTCATTCAATGTAATAAAAATATTAGTTGTAGAGATGTTTAAATGGTCATAAAAAGCTTCTGAGATTGATTGATACAAATTTCTTTTTTGCTGTATTGTTCGTTCAGGTCCACATGTAATAGAAACATGTATCATTTTATCTGTTCTCTTTTTCTCCTCTTCTAAGAGATAATGCGGGTCGTAAAAAAAATGATTGGGTGGGTAGGGTAAAAACATGTGAAAGTAATCATTTTCTGGAATGCTAAAATGTTCAATTAATGAATAGTGAATACGATTGCTTACTCTTTTTAACTCTTCTCTATGCAATTGACCGTCTGGATAATAAACAGTAACAAATGGCATATATTCACTCCCTTTCTTATGGATTTATTTTACTGCTGCGATTTTGATTTGTATAATTGAAAATATATAATACAATTATCAATAAAATCGATCGAGATTAGGTGTGAAAATGGAAATAAAAGAGCTAAAAACGTTCAAAATGATTGTCCAGGAAGGAACTTTTTCACTTGCGGCCAAAAAATTAAACTATGCTCAATCAACAGTAACAACACATATAAAAAAACTCGAAAATGAACTTGGTTTTCTTCTATTTGAACGTGGATGGGATGCTCGGTTAACAGAGGAAGGCATTTTATTTGCAGAGGAAGTAGATAACTTATTAATGCATTGGAATTATTCAATATCTCAAGCGCAGCGTATAAGTAATGAGGAGAAAGGAACATTAAGAATCGGGATATTAGAATCTGTTGCAGAAAAATTAATTCCCCCCATATTAAAATATTTAAACGATGAGAAACCGTACATACATTGTGATTTTGTTGTAGGAAACACAGCGCTTTTATCACAAATGATAGAGCAAAATAAGATTGATTTTGCTGTTTGTGCAAACAACGAAAATATTTCTAATCTAAATTTCACCCCACTTAGCAAAGAACAAATCGAATTTATAGTCAATAACCCGAATCATCCAGTATTAAAAAAAGAGTCAGTTGAAATATCTGATATCATTCATTATCCAATCTTGATTGGAGAAAATAGTTGTAATTATTACAAAGCTGTAAACTCTTTCTTAGTAGAAAACAATGTATCTTTTCAAAGAGTCTACAATTGTAGTGCGGTACATCTCATTCCACAAATGGTTTTTGGAAACGCCATAGGTATTCTCCCTAAGGGAACGGTCTTAAAACAAAGTAATATATCATTTAAGATTAAAGGATTTAATCCTAAAGTGCCTATAGGATTATTAATTTCTTCTAAAAAAAGAAACTATTTGAGCCAAACAAAACAACAACTTATGAAACTAATTGAATCGTTGTTGTTATAAATACCCATATTGATTTAGGAGAGGGGAAAAACGTATCTTCTGTTCAAGTGAGGTTTCAAACAAAGTCCCTTTTGAAAAACTAAAGGGGCTTTGTTTAAAATTTATAACTCTTTTAAAAAACGAATGAATTTCTTTAAGCTTTGCGGTTGTTGTTTTCTACGCTTAATCACAAAGTCAATTTTGACTGTTTCAGGTAGTTCTTCATAATGAATCGCTTTTGTCTTTGTTCGGCTATACGCAACATTAGCTGGTATTATACTAATACCGAGCCCATCATGAGCAGCTTGCATAATAGACTCAAGTGAATCAAACTCCATTATCGTTTTCTGGTCAAAGTCGTTCTTATTACAGTAATCTAAAAGTTGTTGTCTATATATACAATTTGGATCACTGTTCACGAGTAAAATTTGATTTTCGAGTGGATTATGTTTTGATGAGATGAGTATGATATTTTCATAATAACTGTACACGGTTTCGAGTTGTGAGTGGTTGTATGTCCCGCTTAAAAAAATCCCGTCAAGTTCTCCATATAAAAGCATTTCCTGTAACTTTGCGTTATCATTCGTTCTTATTTTCACATCCATATTTTTATAGGATGCCAAAAAAGAAGAGAATAGCTGAGGCACTTTCACCGCAGAAATGGTTTGAGATGCTCCAATTGTTAAAGATTCTCTCCATTTCTGAGGGTTTATTTTTGATTTTGCCTCATTCATTAAAAGCATAATTTCATTTGTGTAATCTAATAACACTTTTCCTTCTTCCGTTAATGTGACCCCTCTATTATTACGCTTTAATATTTTAACGCCTAATTCATCTTCTAAATTTTTAATGCGCTGGCTTATATTCGGTTGTACATATCCTAATTTCTCAGCAGCTCTAGATATTGATTGTAGTTCTGCAACATGTTTAAAAATCCATAAGTCATGGCTTTCCAAGAATAGATCCCTCCACTAGATATCATTTAAAATGATATCGGCTTCATTATTCAGTATTATACTCCTCAAATGAACGAAGATAAAATGAAATGGAATCAGGTACAGTGGGGAGATTTTAAAATGGGCATAAAAGATAAAGTAGTTATTATAACAGGTGGCGGTACGGGTATCGGAAAGGCTACTGCTTTGAAGTTAGCTAGTTTAGGAGCAAAAGTTGTGATTAATTATAGTCGTTCAGAAAAAGAAGCGTTAGAAGCAGTGAATGAAATAAAGCAGCGAGGAGGTACAGCGATCACTTTGAAAGCAAATATAGCACAAAAAGAAGAAGTGGAGGCGATGGTATCTCAAACTGTTCATTTTTTTGGAACAGTAGATTGTTTAGTGAATAATGCGAGTATAACAGCTCAAATACCGATGGATGACCTAGAGTCCGTAACGGATCAAGTGTGGGATTCTCTTTTCAGTGTAAACGTGAAAGGGATGTTTCATTGTATAAAAGCTGTTGTTCCTTATATGAAGAAGCAAAAATCGGGTGCGATTGTGAATATGGGGAGCGTTGCAGGGATAACGGGACTAGGATCATCTATACCGTATGCAGCAACAAAATCAGCCATTCATACGATGACAAAGTCGCTCGCTATTGCATTAGCACCTGACATCAGAGTAAATAGTATTTCTCCTGGTGCAGTTCATACGAGATGGTGGTCAGGTAATGAGGAGAAGATGTACCAACTTGCGGGAAATCTACCACTTCAAAGAATTTCAACACCAAATGATATTGCAGAGGCTATCCTTTTTCAATTGACTCAGGAATCTATTACGGGACAGGTATTTACAATTGATAATGGACAGACGCTTTAATAGTATTAGCAACTTAATAGAAAGGTGTATTTTAAGAGGTGACAGTAAAGTGTGTATTGTTTGAAACGAAATGGATTGAACAATGAGAAAAACAATCTTAATGTATTTATATAATTAGAAGAGGATACTATGTTCCACATGAGGACATAGTATCCTCTTTCTTTGCAAGCTATACACCGTTTATTAATTAACAAGAAATTCAAAAATAATCATTTCAGTGTTAATAAAATCTTTATAAATACCCATTACCATAAAGATAAGTTCACTAAAAGGAGTTGATTGTTAATGGGTGTATTATCAGCAGTAAGTTTAATAATTTCTATGGTTAGTTTCATTTTCTCAATAGCTTTGCTTATTAACGAAGTAGTTTTTAAGGGAGTAAGGAAAATGAAGGAAATAAAGTTAAGACCAATTCTTATACTTTTTATTACGTATTTTTTATTTTTTGTATTGTTTCTTGTGTTTCAAAATAGGTAAATGTTAAAAGGCACTTGGAAAATATTATCGGAGTTCATGTAGGGCGATGAATTATCATGTGATATAGTTTAGTTAAATACTGGTTAATTTTGGACTATTCAATCGTACAATTCAAAGAGGTGATTTGCTAATGAATGGATATACTATTTTAATTATTGAGGATGATCACGCCATCGGTTCCATGTTACAAGAGATATTAAAAGGAGAAGGGTATCATGTACTTTGGATAACTGATGGTCAAAGAGTCCTAAAAGAAGTAAAATACGCTGATCTTATAATAATCGATATCATGTTACCAGGTGAAAACGGGTATGAAATATCAGAGAAATTGAAGGCGAATGGATATTCACTTCCGATTTTATTCCTTACAGCCCGAAGTGATATAGATAGTAAATTAAAAGGGTTATCTCTTGGAGAAGACTACTTGGTAAAGCCGTTTGACCCACGTGAACTATTAGCAAGGATACACTTGATACTTAAGAATAAATACGGTTTATTTACTCAAATTCAAAATATATACGTTGATGCAGTTGGTTGTAAAATATTTAAACAAAACATACATTCTGAAATAAAATTGACAGCAACAGAAAGGAAGCTGTTTTTTTACTTATATGAAAATAGAGACAGAATTTTAACTAGGGAACAGATATTCAATTATTTATGGCCATTAGAGTATTCTAAAAACAGTGTATTAAATGTTCATATTAAAAAAATCAGAGAGAAAATTTTGGATGAAAATAATGATATTATTGAAACAGTTCATGGAGAAGGGTACAGATTAAATACCCTTAATCACGGATGAGTCTTAAGAAAAAATATTACTTGTTATTAGCAGCTATAGTCTTTTTTGTACCAATTTTATATTTACTAACTAACCTCATTCTGTTTTTACTTTATTTAGTCATATCAACAGTTTTTCACTTAGAACAGCCGTATAATCAAACATTAATTTATTCAAGCATATTTGGAGTGTTCTTTGGATTACTGATTTTATTAATCGTAATATCTTCTAAATCAATTAATCATATTTTGCGACAAATCAACGAAATAAATAAAACAATCAAAAAGATATCTCAAGACAAAAAGTTACCTGAAAAGTTACCAGTAAGAAAAAATGATGAGATTGGTTGGCTAGCTGAATCAATCAACATACTAATTGATCGTTTAGCTCATAAAGAACTTATGTTAAACACAGAGTTATCCTTTAAAAAAGAGTATTTAAATAAATTGTCTCATGATATTAATACACCTTTAACAGCAATGAGATTAGAGCTATTTTTGTTTCAAAAGAATGGGATGCTGGAAGAAAAATCTGTTTCATCGCTCTATCAACAAATTGAGTATATTTCAAAATTAGTAAATCAATTGAACCAAGAAGATTTAGAGTCTGTTAAAAAATCCTATATAATTTATGAAAACGTTGATATAGCAAACTTAATGGAAAAAATAATTAAGAAATGGACATATATATATAATAATAAAAATATAGAGATTAAATATATGGTTAAGGATGAGAAACTTGTTTGGCGCAGTAACGAATTATGGATAGAAAGAGTACTTGATAATGTATTTCAAAATACACAACGTCATTCAAAGGCGAGTTCTATTCATGTAATGATAGAAAATGGTGCTATTGTTATACAAGATAATGGAATAGGGTTCAATGTGAGGGACTCTCATCAAGGGCTAGGCGTTTTAATAATTAAAGAAACATGCGAGATATTAAATATTAAATGTGAGTTGTCTTCAAATGATAAGGGTACTAAATATGTATTTAAAAGATAACCATATTAAAAATAATATAGAGCTTACACATTTCCTAGATACACGTAAAAGGCTATCATAATAATATTAGTCATGGCTATTATTATGATAGCCATGACTTTTTACAATTTAGTCTAGATAAATCTTTTAAGAGTGCTTTTGCTGTTATAATACTCTCTTTCATACTCACGAGGTTGCTTAGTAGGTTGGTCATTCAGCGCAATGGATGGTAATGAATTTGCATCAAATATAAGGTCGTAGAGAAAAGATAAGACCAAAACGCTACAGAATATATAGAGGAACATTTCACTTCACTTCTTTCTGTATGATTCTTACTTATATTGTAAGAAAATCAGCTGTCAATAAAATCCATAAAAGGAATGGAATACTGTAAGAAAATAGTAGGGGAATCATAATAGAAATCTCATACGGAAGTATGAGATTAATTTTTTGTAAAATTTGTCGAATTTTAAGTTCTTTATAAAGAATTTTTTGTTATGATAATACATGCTAAGAGAATATTAAAATTAGGGGAGGACGATGAATTTGAAGAAACTAGTAAGTATCTTGCTATCATTTATACTACTGATTTCATTTACTGGAACTTTAGTAAAAGCAGAAGAACGTTCTGCATTGTCTGTGCAGGATGCGATTCAAATGTTTAAGCAGCAAGGAAGCAGTAAAGGGGTAGTGGAAGGGTATATTGTTGGATATACGCAAAGCACATCTACATACACAAAGGATCCAGCGAAGTTTGGAGATACGAATGTAGCGATAGCAGATTCGCCAAATGAGACGGATCCAGAGAAAATTATGCCTGTTCAGTTGCCAAAAGGTGACGTGAGAACAGCAGTGAATGTAAAGGATCATCCTGAAAATGTCGGGAAGAAGGTTCGTTTAACGGGGACACTTGAATTATATTTTAATAGTCCTGGTTTAAAGTCAGTAACAGCATATAAATTTCAAGGTGAAACAGAAAATCGTGTTAGCGATGTTACTGCATCACCAAATGGTGGAGAAATTGCAAAGGGAACGGCAGTTACATTAACAACAAATACAGAAGGGGCAACAATCTATTATACGTTAGATGGATCTGTTCCTACGAATAAAAGTATTCGTTATAATGAACCGATTGTTTTAAATGAAAACAGTGTTCTAAAAGCAATTGGAGTAAAAGAAGGTCTTTCATCTTCAGCCGTTGCTACTTTTTCTTTTACGGTTGTAAAAAATGAGCAAGTTCGCATTCATGATATTCAAGGTGCATCACATATTTCTCCTTATAATGGGAAAAAAGTACGAAATGTAGAAGGTATTGTAACAGCGCTAGATAAGAATGGATTTTATATGCAAGACTCGCAGCCTGATAATGATCCTGCAACTTCAGAAGGGATTTATGTATATAAAAAAGAGGCAAATGTAGCTGCCGGAGATCTTGTTCAAATTGATGGAGAAGTCGAAGAGTTCATTGGATCTGGATATGCTGACAGATTTGATACAGATTTATCCATCACAGAAATTAAAGCAAGCAATATTGCTGTGAAAGCAAATAATCAACAATTGCCATCTGCGATTGTATTAGGTGAAAATGGCGTAAAGATTCCTGATCAAATTATTGATAATGATGCATTTGGTGTATTCGATCCAAATGAGGATGCAATTGACTTTTATGAGAGTTTAGAAGGTATGCGTGTTACAATGCCGACTCCTCAAATTGTTGGACCGCAGAAAAATGGGAATTTATATGTAACAATTGCAAATGGTGGAGATAAAGTAACTACGAAATATGGAACGCCGTTATTAGGCGAGAACCAATTCAATCCAGAGCGTCTATCTTTAAAAGTACCTCGTGATTATGTAGCGAAAGCAGGAGACAAGTTTACTGGAGATATAACAGGTGTAGTCGGGTATGACTATGGTGCGTATCGAATTTCACCAGTAACAGAATTACCATCAGTAACAGATGGTGGATTTAAACAAGTAGGGGCAAATATTCAGCCTCGCCTTGGAAAATTAACAGTAGCAACATATAACATTGAAAACTTTTCAGCGAATGCAAAAGAAACATCTGATGAAAAGGTAAAAGCAATTGCTTATTCTATTAAATATAATTTAAAGATGCCAGATATTATTGGTGTACAAGAAATGCAAGATAATAATGGATCAATCAATGATGGAACAACAGATGCTTCATTAAGTGCAAAGCGTATTATTGATGCTGTGCAAGAGATTCGTGGGCCAAAATATGAATATGTAGAAGTTGCTCCGCAAAATAATCAAGATGGAGGAGCGCCAGGAGCGAACATTCGCGTTGGTTTCTTCTATAATCCATCACGTGTGAAATTGGCAGATAAGCCAAAGCTGTTAGAAACAAATCCAACGCGCATAGGACAAGAAAATTCGCTGTTTGATAATACTCGTAAACCGTTAGCTGCGGAGTTTACATTCCAAGGACAAAATATCGTCGTTGTTTCAAATCACTTAAATTCAAAACTTGGTGATGCGACGCCGTTTGGGAAAATTCAACCACTTGTATTAAAGAGTGAAGAGAAACGAATTCAGCTTGCACAAGAAGCAAATAATTTTGTAAAAGAAATTCAAAAACGAGATGTGAATGCACCAGTTGTTATAGTTGGTGATATGAATGACTTCGAATTCTCGAAACCACTGCAAGCATTAAAAGCAGAAAACATGCAAGATATGTTAGAAACGGTTTCGAAAGAAAATCGTTACACGTATATTCATGACGGAAATGCACAAGTATTAGATCATATTTTAGTAACGAATAATATTGCACCGCATACAGTTGTCGATCCGGTACATTTAAATTCAAACATTATGAAAGAACATGGCCGTGTAAGTGACCATGATCCAGTGCTTGCGCAAATTGATTTAAAAAAAGCTTCCTAAGTATAAATATCCCTCAGCATAATTGCTGTGGGATATTTTATATTACATACTAACTGATTTTTGAATCGATTTTTTACACCGGATTCTTTTTTGAAGTCTACGCATATATTTTTTCCGATCTTTCTGTACACCTTTCATATACATAAATAAACTAATTCCAAAAAATACGGTGCATTGCATGATTAAAATGTAAGGCGACATTCCTTGGAGCGGCTGTTTTGGGTCGTATAAATGAATAGGTGCTCCTCCAATCGTAGGGAATACGATATTTAAAACAACATATGGTAGAGAGGTTATAGCAAAAGGGAATAGAATTGCCATGTAATCTTTTCTGGACCATATGGATGCAGAGAGACCCAATACCGCCATAAGACCAGCAAACAAGAAATTAATCCCAATATATAGGGAAATATAAGTAATTGGAGAAGAGAAATACAATGATGCAAACATACCGTTGTCTTTTATAATACTTAAGGCGGGTGTAGGAATACCATCTTGGATTGTCAGCTTACAAAAAAGCAATGAAAATACGAATGGGAGAATATAAAGAAGCCCCCCGCTTAGGAAGGTAACGATATATTTCGTACATACATAGGGAAAAAAGGGAACTTCTTTACTTACAAATGATTTAAATTTATCAGCTTGATCAGAGTTATAGCTTGTACTAAAAGGGAGTGCTGCTAGTACAGGCATTAAAAGCAAATACACATCCATTTCATCATCACGAAAGCCAATCCATTTATAAGCCGTTGCTAAAAGCTCGTCAGGTACCCCTCCTAAATATTTTAAAATATAGAAATAATGATAAATTGAAACAAGAATCAACCAACTAAACAAGAGAGTGAGAGAAATCTTATTTAAAAAGGCTTGTTTTATATGTAAGCTAAGTGCACGTATCATGATTGAAAGAGCCCCCACTATTTTTAATAAATATATCTATGTTCTATATTACTACTAATTGTAAAAAATTTCTTGTTTTTTCAATTGATAATTTGAAAAAGAGGGAAAATTCATAAAAGATATTGTTTTTGTTGCTTAATATTTGCTAATGGATTTTACTATGTTTCTTTACCTTTTCATTTTCTCCCTTTTTTTGATACACTATGACAGTGGTAGCTTAAATAAAGGTCGATGTATAGATTTAAATGTTTTATACTTGGAAATAAATAAAAAGAGAACTTGTAAACAATGGAAAACCGTGATAATATCAAAAATGTACTAATTGACCGTATTACCCAATTGGTCATTTTTGGAGGTGAAGATGTGGCTGTCGATCGAAAACGTTCTATTATTGAAGCTGCAACAAAATCTTTCTCAGCATTTGGTTATAAGGCGACAACAATGGATCAAGTCGCAAAATTAGCGAATGTAGGGAAAGGAACAATTTATACTTTTTTCAAAAATAAAGAAGAATTATTTGGCGAAATTATTTCTAATTTAATTACTGAAATGAAGCAAGTTGCAAAAGAAGCAATTCGTCCAGATGTTTCATTTTTTGAAAATGTACATAGAGCATTATATAACATCTTAGAATTTAGAAAAGAACATCAGCTCATGATTAAACTGATTCAAGAAGAGCGAGATATGGGAACAAAAGAAGTACAAGATGTTATGCAGCAAGTAGATGTTGAAATTGTATCTGTTATTCAATCTTATTTAGAAATTGCGATTGAAAAAGGTGAAATTAGTAAGTGTGATCCAGAAATTACGGCGTTTATCATGCTTCGGTTATATGTATCACTTATTTTCGATTGGGAAAAGAATCATGAACCATTAGAAAAGGAAAGAATTGCAGAATTATTTGAACTTTATTTGTTAAAGGGATTGTCAAACTAAGATAATCCTTTTATTATAGTTAAAAATGACCGATTGAACAAATTGGTCATAAGTCCAAAAGGGGGAAGTAGAGAAAAAATCAGATTACGTATGTAAGGTTGTGAAAAGATAATTTTTGAATACGTTCACGTTGACCAAATGAATTTAATAGTCATTCAAAATAAAAAGGTGCATAGAGTATAGAGATAAGGTGAAACGTTAATCAGTAGGTGCGCTTCATCCCCGGCTAATTATTAACGCTCACTAATCGGTCTTTTATGGAAAGTTGATTCCACGGAGGTCTTACTGTCCGCAAATAGCGGGATAAAAGTTAGGGTTAGGTAATATGTAGAACAGGATGTAACCTTTTTATTTACTCTAAAATGACTGATTGAACATTTCGGTCATAAACGAAGAGGAGGAAAACGAATGAGAGGATTTACGTTGCTTGGTAAGGAATTTACGGAAATTATAAAAAGCAAAAAAATCTTAATACCTATTATTGCTGTTTTATTTGTACCACTCTTATATGCGGGCATGTTTTTATGGGCGTTTTGGGATCCGTATGAACAATTAGATGATTTGCCGGTTGCAGTAGTCAATCTTGATAAAGGTGCAGTATTTGATGGGAAACCGATTGAAGTTGGTAAAGGATTAGTCGACGAATTAAAAGACAATAAAAGTTTTAAATGGGAGTTTGTCAGTGAAAAAACAGCAAAAGAGGGAATGGAAAATCGAAAATATTATATGTTAGTTCGGATTCCAGAAAATTTCTCAGACAATGCGACAACGCTGTTAAAAGAAAATCCAAGACCATTAAACTTAGAATATATTCCAAACGAAAGCTTGAACTTCTTATCTTCACAAATCGGCGGAACAGCTATTGAAAAAATTAAAGGTGAAGTATCTAATACGTTAACAAAAACGTATGCAGAGAAAATGTTTGATTCTATAAAAGATGTTTCCAAAGGGTTCGCAGATGGGGCAGATGGAGCGAATAAGCTACATGATGGATCTGTGGAATTGCAAGATGGTTCTAGCAAGGTAACAGAGGGCTTGCATACGCTGCAAGGGAAGTCTGGAGAGATGAAGAATGGGGTTGGCCAGTTAGTAGATGGATCTGGTAAATTGCTAGATGGGTCAGGTCAAGTATCAAGTGGTTTAAACTTATTAAATAGTAAAACAGGTGAACTGAAAAATGGAGTTGGTCAGTTAGTAGATGGATCTGGGCAATTATATGAAGGGCTAAATAATCTAGCTGGTAAATCAATTCAATTTAATGATGGTTTAAAACGTGCTTCAGATGGATCTAGTGAGTTGCAAAAAGGTACTACCGACCTTTCAAGTGGAATGAAACAACTTGGTAGTGCACAAGGACAATTGGAACAAGGAGCACAAAAAATTCAAAAAGGGTTACAAGATTTAAATAACCAATTGCAGAATGCTGCAACAGGATTATCAGATATGAAAACGAACGTACCAGCTGTATTGAAACAAGCAAATGAGCAAATTACTCGATCGGAAGGAAAAGTAAATCAATTAAATGAAGTTGCGCAGTCAAATGCAGGTGATGCGAACAAAGCAGCGCAAGATGTAGCGGCTTTAAAAGAACAAATTGAAAAGTTACCCCAAGAATCTCAAGAGAAGCTAAAGCCATTTATAACAACTGCTGCAAATAGTACAGCTACTGTTCAAAAGAAATCAGCTGAAGTAGCAGGCGCAACAACTCAGTTGAAAAAAGAGGTATCCCAGTTAACGGTCAAGGTAAATGAAACAACAAACGGGTTACAAACGAAATTACCAAATCCTGAGAAGCTAAACACTTTAGTTGCTGGTGTTGAAGCATTAACAAAAGGACAAAATGAGTTTGTTGGTAAATTTCAAGAGTTTGGTAAAGGATTAAGTACGGCGACAACTGGAGCAGAGAAATTAGCAACAGGAGGTCTGCAGCTAAATGAGGGTATTAGTCAATTAGCTGCAAATGGTCCAAAACTAGTGATCGGAGTAAGTGAACTAGTGAATGGAGCAGGTAAACTAAACGGAGGTTTGAATAAATTATCAGATGGATCTGGTCAATTAGTAGCAGGTGTGAACAAGTTAGCAGACGGATCAAATAAAGTGACAAATGGTTTAGGCACTCTAAATGGGGGTCTAAATAAAATGTCAGATGGATCTGGCCAATTAATCGACGGAGTAAACAAACTAGCAGACGGCTCCGGAAAAGTAACAGATGGATTAGTAAAAGTAAATGATGGAACAGGTGAACTCGCTACAAAACTCGGCGAGGGGGCTGAGAAAACAGGTAAGGTAAAAGGAACTGATAAAACATATAATATGTTTGCAGATCCGGTGAAAGTACAAACTGAGAAGATGTCAGAGGTTCCAAACTACGGAACAGGATTTACACCATATTTCTTATCTCTAGGTTTATTTGTTGGGGCACTTTTATTATCGATTGTGTATCCATTACGTGATACAGTTGGTGTTCCAAAATCAGGATTTAGCTGGTTTATTAGTAAATTTGGTGTTTTATTATCAGTGGGTATTATTCAGGCTTTAGTAGCGGATTTAGTGCTATTGCTAGGGTTAGGTGTGGAAGTACAGAGTGTTCCATATTTCATTCTGTTTAGTATTCTTACAAGCTTAGCATTTATTGCGTTAATTCAATGTTTAGTAACAGCTTTTGGAGATGCAGGACGTTTTATTGCGATTTTAACATTAATTATGCAGTTAACAACAAGCGCAGGTACATTCCCACTTGAGTTAATCCCGAAATTCTTACAACACTTTAACGCTTGGTTACCAATGACATATTCTGTATCCGGATTTAAAGCAGTTGTATCAAGTGGAGACTTCGGATTTATGTGGCAAAATGCAGGGATATTAATAATCTTTATTGTTATATTATCACTTGGAACAATTGGTTCGTTGACTTGGATGCATAAGCGACAATTTCGGAATTTAGTAGAAGAAAAATCGATAGAAGCCTAGGGGAGTGATCCTCTAGGTTTTTTATCATTTTAACCGAGAAGATCCCCACCTCAAGCTCGTGTAGAGGTAGGTGGGAGTAGTTCAATAAACAGTATCATGAAGATTTTTGTACAATTAGAAGAGAATTCATCATTCATGGATTTATGGATCGGAATAAAAGTATGTATCATGTAAATGCCAAGGAAGCGTGGAATAAGTGGGGGGATTTATAGATTATAGAAAAACACACTAATCCTAGTATGTTTCTTTGTGTTACCAAGTTTCACATAATGTACAAAAAATAACCATTTACACTATGGTAATATTAATAATGTAATCATATTAATTTAGAACGTAATGGAGATGATACAATATGACGACATATTTTATAGTTATGTTAATTATTCTCGGTGGTCTTAAAATAATAGTGACGTGCCTTCCAAGCTCTGTTGTGAAGTCGCTTTCCAGCAAATTTGAATTGCATCCAAAACTTAGTGATGCGGCTGTCACTGTAACCATCGACGGAAAGCAATTAGAAGGTAAAGATAAAATTCAAATTATTGATCAATTTAATGAAGCGATATTTTTAGAGAAATATTATTTTCCGCCACAGAGCAGTGGGACTCCAGTAGTTATTAATACGAAAAAAGGAAAAACCGATGTTCGTTTTTCTGTGTACAGTTACGACGATCACGTTGATGTAATCAAACAATACAAGAAAAAAGTAGTCGGGTATAGTCTGCGTTCCAAAGGCCTTCAAAACCGTTCTATGTTAGTAACTGAGGACTTAGCCTAAAAGGATTGGTACTGTCTGTTAATGCGGGATAAATCAGGTTAAATTAATTTGAAAATAATCTTTAAGTAAGTGTACTAGTTTACTTCTGTTCCAGATCAAAAAGAGGATTCCTAAAATATAGGGAATCCTTTTTCTTATTCACCAGGAGTTCTTTTAAATTAATAAGCAACTATATCTCTAGTCATAAAGTATCACTTATTTTAGAATAATATGCTGCTCCAGCCTTTCCTTCTGATGAAGGTGGTGAGAGAAATGCATATAAATCAATTGAAACCACTCTACAGCATTTAAGTACCCAAGTCCTGGATGTGCCACTTTATAATTGGCTAGAATTGAAGGGAGTTGTGGCTCAATCCCTTTCATTTTCTCAATGATCTGTAACAATGCTTGTTTAATTTCCTCTTTATCTGTAGGATTTTCAGGCGTGTATCCAGGGCGATCAGGTATTTTTATTTGTACTGAAGGGAAAGCACCCATTGCATATACTTTTTCACCCATTTCTGTTTTCTTACCATCTATAGTTGCAGAATCAGTTGTACACTTTGCAATGGCATCTAATTGCATATTTGAAGCTGTAAGTAAGTGATTATACATTTGTCCAAGAGACCATTCGTCTTCGGAAGGTTTTCTTCTCAATTGTTCAAGGGAGTATTTCTCTAATTCTTTTATGTAATACATTGCTACACTTTCAAAATTCTCTAAAATGACATTTGGATTCATAGGATTAGCTCCTTTTCTTTTATAAAATGTGGTTCTTAAGGATCACTATAAACGAGTGATGTTGACACCATTATGTCAGCAGTGAAAGAAAAAATTACATTTGTAGCATTTTCTTTGCTTCTTCTCGAAGTTTCTCAGAAAGAATAGTCGGTTCTAGCACTTTTACTTGGCTTCCCCAGCTCAATACCCATGGAAATATTTCATCTATACTTCTTGATGTTAGAAGCACATGAAAGCCATCATCTTTTTGTTCATAGGAATCTATAAAAAAGTAGCGAGACTCAATAATTTTGTGTGCAATATGGGATGGAAATAATAAATGAATGATAATGGTTCGATTATTTTCAGGTTGATAGTCTGGTAAATAAAAGTTCTCCGGTTTAGTAAAGAACGTTTGCTCTTGCTGTAAGTTGTCCATGCGATCCAAACGGAAATGACGTATTTGTTGCCGAAGTAGACAATGGGCAACAATGTACCAAATCCCTGAAATATTGACTAAACCATAAGGATTTACCGTACGTTTATTTTGTTCACTTTGATTCGGTTTACGATAAGAAAAAGAAACACATTGTTGTTCCTGAATAGATTCTTGTAATAGAAGAAGTTGTTTCTCTAGTTGTTCTTGAGCAAATGTTTGATGAGAGAAAGTACCGGAGAGGAAACGAAAAGTTCCTCTTAAATCCTTGACCTTCTTTTGCTGTTCAGAAGGGAGGATTGCTTCTAATTTTTCTTTAGCAGATTTTGCATGTGTAGAAAAAGCTGAGTCGAGATTTTGTTCGACATAATCACTTCCTAATAGAAGAGTTACTGCCTCTTCTGGTTTGAATTGAATGGGCGGCAAGAAATAACCATCCATTAAAGAATAACCTTGTCCAGGCATTGAAAAGATTGGGACACCTGATTCACTGAGTGCTTGCATATCTCTGTATATTGTTCTTTTACATATTTCAAATTTTTCAGCTAAGCTGTTAGCTGTGACGATTTGCTTTCTCTGTAATTCAATGAGAATAGAAAGTAAACGATCTGTTCGATTCATGAAATATCATCCTTCATATGTAATAAATATCCTTATTGTGAAGTTCTAAATATGAGCCAAATCTTCCTGCAAATAACAGACTTTTCCCTATGTATAATATTAATATAGTAAAATCATGCGAGCCTGTATTGCGGTTTCCAATAATATACTATATAATCTACTTAAGAAAACGTTTTCATACAAAGGGGGAGAATTTCGTGTCAACGATCGAGGACGTGGCGAAATTAGCGGGGTTATCAAGAACAACGGTTTCTCGGGTGATTAACAACCATCCGTATGTATCAGATGAGAAGAAAAAGAGAGTTCAATTGGCGATGAAGCATTTGGGATTCGTTCCTAATTCTGCAGCAAGAAGACTTCGTAAACAGAAAACAGAAACAATTGCAGTTCTTGTTCCAAGAATTACAAATCCTTTTTTCAGTAGATTTATTGAAGCAATTGAAATTGCTGCTTCTGAACATAAATATAAACTGATTATTTGTCAAACAAGATATTTACCAGAAAAAGAGATGGAATACTTACAACTGTTATCAACAAAACAAGTTGATGGTATTATCTTATGTTCACTTGAGAATCCATGGGAGAACGTGGAGCCATATTTACAACACGGTCCAATCGTGTTATGTAATGAATACATTGAAGAAGCAAATATTCCAACGGTTAAATTTGATCATGCACAAGGGGCATACATAGCTGCGAAACATGTGCTAGAACAAGATTATCGCAACCTTATTTTTTGCCGTGGAAATGAAACAAAAGTAGTGAGCCAACAGCGAAAAATGGGCTTTTTACGTGCAATCACTGAAAAGAGCAAAGAAGTAGAAGCGATTGATTTTCTTGAAAACGCTTTCTCTTGGGAAGATGGAAAAAGAATATTCCATGAAGTATTAAAGGACAAAAAAAATCCTACCGCTATTTTGGCAGGAGGCGATGAAGTCGCAGCTGGAATTATCGCAGAAGCGAAACGCCATGGCTGGAGCATTCCTGATGATTTAGCTGTAGTTGGCTTTGATAATCAAATTTTATCACAGATTACAGAACCGGGTATTACAACGATTGAACAGCCAATTGATGAAATGGCTCATAAAGTTGTTGATTTAATGATGGATAAAATCCATACGAAAAATTATCGCAAAAAAGAATTGTATGAGTTTGAACTGGAGCTCTTGGTGAAAGGTTCAACGGTGAAGAATACGATGTTACTAGCCTAGTAGACAATGTCTGCTAGGTTTTTCTTATGTTTACAAACTATTATTCTTCGTGAACGCAATCGTCACATTTATTATGATATGCTTCGTGTTGCTCATCAATTTCCTTCCCACAGTGCGCACACGTTTTTGTTGGTAAATTTCTGAAAAATTCCATCGGTTGATCGATCATGTAAATCCCTCCATTTCCATTTCTTAGTATCATTGTATTAGTACAAAAATAAAATGTCAACAACTGTTTTATAACAAAGTGAAAAATAATGAAAAAGTTTAGGAAATGGATTATAGTTAACAATGTAGAGTGTAAGTAAAAATCTTTCTCATTAGAGGAAGAATACTGCATTTCTAGTGGTTTAGAAAGGATGGATACATATGAAAATGACTGTTGTTGGCTTTTGGGGCGGCTTTCCAGAAGTGGGAGAAGCAACGTCGGGGTATTTGTTTGAACACGATGGTTTTCGTTTACTTGTTGACTGTGGTAGTGGTGTACTAGCACAGATTCAAAAATATATAACACCATCTGATATAGATGCGGTTCTGTTGTCACATTATCATCACGATCATGTTGCGGATATTGGAGTATTGCAATATGCAAGATTAATTACAAGCATGGCAAAAGGGCAATTACCAGAACTACCGATTTATGGACATGGATTTGATGTGCAAGGATTCTCTTCCTTAACACATGCACCATACACGAAAGGGATTGTGTACAATCCGGAAGAAACATTACAGATTGGGCCGTTCTCTATTTCATTTTTAAAGACGGTGCATCCTGTTATATGCTATGCGATGCGTATTACGGTAGGAGATAACGTTATCGTATATAGTGCTGATTCTAGCTACATTCCTGAATTTATTCCATTTACAAAAGATGCAGATTTATTTATTTGTGAGTGTAATATGTATGCACATCAGGAAGCTGCAAAAGCAGGGCATATGAATAGTACAGAAGTAGCGGATATTGCAAAGAATGCAAATGTAAAGGAATTACTGTTAACGCATCTGCCGCACACAGGAAACATATCTGATTTAGTAGAAGAAGCAAAACAAATTTTTGACGGCCGCATTACGCTTGCGCACAGCGGTTATGTTTGGAATTCATGAGGTGAGATATGATGTTATTTATTGATAATAAAGGAATTACAGATCCAACAATTAACTTAGCGATTGAAGAATACTGCGTGAAAAATTTAGATATTAACGAAACATACCTTTTGTTCTACATTAACGAACCTTCTATTATCATTGGAAAAAACCAAAACACAGTAGAAGAAATTAATGCTGATTATGTAAAAGAAAAAGGTATTCATGTCGTAAGACGCTTGTCTGGCGGAGGCGCTGTATATCATGATTTAGGGAACTTAAACTTCAGCTTTATTACGAAAGATGATGGGGATAGTTTTCATAACTTTAAAAAGTTCACAGAGCCTGTTACGAAAGCGCTTGGAAAATTAGGTGTAAATGCAGAGCTTAGCGGTCGTAATGACATTTTAGCTGAAGGTAGAAAAATTTCAGGTAATGCGCAGTTTTCAACGAAAGGTCGTATGTTTAGTCACGGTACATTACTATTTGATTCTGAAATCGATCACGTTGTATCTGCACTCAAAGTAAAAATGGATAAGATTCAATCAAAAGGGATTAAATCAATTCGTAGCCGCGTAGCGAACATTACGGAATTTTTAAATGAAAAAATGACAACGGAAGAATTTAAACAGCTTCTTCTAGCGACGATTTTTGAAGGAGAAACAGAAATTCCAACGTATGAATTAACAGAAGAAGATTGGAAAGAAATCTATAAAATTTCTGAAGAGCGCTACCGTAATTGGGATTGGAACTACGGAAAGTCTCCTAAGTTCAACTTACAACATTCACACCGTTTCCCAGTTGGACAAGTTGATGTTCGCCTAGAGGTAACAAAAGGAACAGTAACTGAATGTAAAGTATACGGTGATTTCTTCGGCGTGGAAGATGTTCATGATATTGAAGAGTGTTTAACAGGAGTACAGTTTGATAAAGAAGCTTTTGCCGCGGCTTTAGAAGATGTAGATGTAAAACGCTACTTTGGTAATATAACAAAAGAAGATTTCTTAGCGTTATTCTTTTAACTCGTAAAAACAGTCATATTGCCCGTATGACTGTTTTTTATTTTGTTGCAAAAAAGCGCATAAAAACAAGAAATAGAGTCTCTAATAAAAAAATGAATGAATGCTCATTTATATGCAGTTAATTAAATGTTACTTGCTAGTTTAATTTTCTTTTAATATAATGTATTTAGAATTTTTAAATTTTCTAAATTTTATAAAGGTGGGGTTTGTGTGAATCTCGTTCAATCTTTAGCTGAAACAGCAAAACAGAAAGGAGAGAAACCGGCTTATATATTTATGGATCAGTCGGTCTCGTATGACCAATTAAATAAAATGGTCACGCAGTTTTCTAGTAATTTAGCAAAAATGGGCATTGGAAAAGGGGACAATGTTGCATTAGTTGTTGGTAATTCACCACATTTTTTAATTGGTTTATATGGAACAATGAAAGCTGGAGCAACTGTCGTTCCAATTAATCCAATTTATACAGCAGACGAAATGCATTATATTTTACAAAATGGAGATGTAAAAACAATCATCACACTCGACGTTCTTCTACCTGTTATACAATCTCTTACAACAAGACTTCCTTCTCTTGAACATATCATCATATGTGAAACCTCAGCAGATTTCAATCATACAGAAACCGAAAAAATGAAAACGTTTACTAGCCTTATAGGAACCGGTGACCTATCTTATGAAGGTCCTGAGCTAAATGAAGAAGACGTAGCTGTTATTTTGTATACGTCAGGAACAACTGGAAAGCCAAAAGGCGCTATGCTTACACATAAAAATTTATATAGTAATGCTAGCGATGTAGCATCGTATTTACAATATACTGCGGATGATCGCGTTGTTGCTGCGCTTCCAATGTTCCATGTGTTTTGTTTAACCGTTGCAGTCAATGCCCCAATTGTTAACGGTGCAACGATTTTAATGCTACCAAAGTTTAGTCCGAAAGAAGTATTTCGTATTTGTCGTACGTATGAACCGACAATATTTGCCGGTGTACCGACAATGTACAATTATTTATATTTATATGAGGAAGCAAGCGCAGACGATGTTCAGACACTTCGTCTATGTATTTCTGGCGGGGCTTCTATGCCTGTTGCTCTCCTGAAAAATTTTGAAAATCGCTTTAATGTTATTGTTTCAGAGGGATATGGATTATCAGAGGCTTCGCCAGTTACTTGCTTTAATCCATTAGATCGTCCGCGTAAACCAGGTTCGATTGGAACAAATATTTGGCATGTGGAAAATAAAATTGTGAATGAGCTTGGGGAAGAAGTTTCTGTAGGCGAAGTAGGTGAATTAATTGTTCGTGGTCCAAACGTGATGAAAGGATATTATAATGCACCAGAAGACACAGCGGCAGTGCTTCGTGATGGATGGCTGTATACAGGGGACTTAGCAAGAATGGATGATGAAGGTTACTTTTATATTGTTGATCGTAAAAAAGATATTGTCCTTGTAGGCGGTTATAACGTATATCCTCGTGAAGTAGAAGAAGTACTATATCAACATGAAGCGGTTGCGGAAGTTGTTGCGATTGGTGTTCCAGATGAAAACTTAGGAGAAGCAGTGCGCGCCTATGTTGTTCTGAAGAATGGTGCGGTAACAGAAGAGGAGTTAACGTATTACTGTTCTTTACATCTTGCAAAATATAAGGTGCCAAAGAGTATCGAGTTTTTGGAGGAGTTGCCGAAGAATACGACTGGTAAACTACTTAGAAGAGCGTTAAGGGAAAAGGCAGTGCAAGCATAAAACATGGATACCTGTTAGGGAAAATAAAACGAACCGTCCGTAAATAAGGATGGTTCGTTTTATTTTTATAATAGAATTCTATATTTATAATTTTATTTTACCATCAATGACAGTTAGGAATCTGTTATTCCAAATCGATTGATGATGATTAATAATATCACCCGCATCTAAAATAGCACCATCTATTGTACTATGTGTTTCTTTGAAAAGTAGATTTTTTTGATACCCTAAACTAAAGGCAGCTCTAATCGTTGTGTCGAGACAAAATTCCGTCTGTGCTCCTGCAAAAATAAGTTGTTCTATTTCATTGGTCTTTAAGTAATCTAAGAGTTCAGTTTGATAGAATGAATCCCATTTTGATTTTTGGATAATTTTATCGGTAGGGGATACGAATAAATTTTTATGAAGTTTCCAGTCATCTTTTCCTTCAAAAAGTTCGTCTTGTTCGATTTGACTCGTATGTTGAATAAAGATAACTTGTACATTTTTTTCATGAGCTTGCTTAATTAGTTCGTTTATATTTGTAACTAATTGCTCATTGTTAAATAAATAGTTTTGAGGATAATTAAAGAAAATTTCTTGCATGTCAATGATTACTAGAGCCTGTTTCATCAAGTAGCACTTCCTTTAGTTTCTTTTTAAATATAGCAGAAGGTATTGAAACTTTGCAATAAAAGAAAATGTCCCTGCTCAACAAAACGTATCCTAAAATGAGCAAACTTTTTTGGATAGTACGTACTACAACATTCAGCAAAAGCAAAGAGGTTAGGGGGAGAGGAAGAAAATCCTAACTAATTAAAGCTTCATTTTATGAAATGATAGGGAATTGTTAGTCGTTCATGATACGTAATATTTATAGTTTGAATAGCTATCGAGTTATAATAAAAGAAAGAGAAAAGGAGGCACGCTGTGAAAATTCGTCGATATTTTAATATAGTTACTATTTTGATTCTATATACATTACTGATGTTCTACATCGGATGGAACGGATGGGTTTGGCTTCAAACAAGTTTTGGTTGGCAATCTTGGGGATATTATGCTTTGTTAGTTGCATTATTCTCATATGCGTATGTAATCGTCCAGGTTTTCAAATTCCTTCCGTTCTTAAGGACAATTGGTTCCTATTGGTTTGCGGTAATGCAATATGCACTTATTTTGCTGCCGCTAGCTGATATAGCAGTATTTATCTTACAACTGGTAGCGGTGCCGAGAGATACAGCTATTATTTGGACAGGAATTGTTACCCTTATTATGTTTCTTTTTATATTTGGTTATGGAACATTTAATGCATATAGTCCGATTGTTCGAAAGTATGAAATTCACATACCAAAAGAAGCGAAAAGGCGGAAAACGCTTCGCATTGCGATGGCGTCTGATATGCATTTTGGCAAATTATCAGGTGTTTCTCATTTGAAAAGACTCGTGCACCATGTAAATGAAATGAAGCCCGATATTATTTTGTTGCCAGGGGATATCATTGATGACCATCCTGGAGAATTTATAAAAAAGAACATGGGACAAGTGATGAAACAAATGCAGGCGCCTCTTGGTGTGTATGGAGTACTCGGAAATCATGAATATTACGGAAGAGCCATTCCAGAATTTTTGCAAGAAATGAAGAAAATCGATATTCATATCATGTTAGATGAAGTAATCAAAATGGAAGAGGTTTTTTATCTCGTTGGAAGAAGAGATAAAACGGAGCGAGATCGTCAAAGTTTCGAAGAGTTAATGAGCACCGTAGATAAATCGCTTCCTGTTATAGCGATGGATCATCAGCCGTTTGAATTAAAACAGGCAGCGGAATCTGGCGTTGATTTATTATTATCGGGCCATACGCATAGAGGACAAATGGCACCAAATCATCTTATTACTAGAAGAATGTATGAACTGGACTGGGGATACTTACAAAAGGAAACATTTCATGCGATTGTTTCTTCTGGATTCGGATTTTGGGGTCCGCCGCTTAGACTTGGGAGCCGGTCGGAAGTTATTCAGATCGATGTTACTTTTGAGTGATGTAATAATAAAACAACCATTCAACTTCGAATGGTTGTTTTCACTTTAGTGACGAGAACCACTTGGACGCTTAAACCAATTCCAAAACTCAATATCTCCAAGAGTAGCGTCGCGAACATGAGGAGAATTTTGTAATTTTACTAATTCTTTCGATGGGCCAGTAATGACAATACCGTACACTTTCACACCATGTTTTTTCAATTATCTCCCTCCTTTCACTTATAACAACGAATGTAATATGAAAAAGTTACAAATTTCTGTAAAATAAAAGCAAAAAACGTCAAGAAAAGAATTGTCTTCTCTTTTATGATAATACATAAGGCGGGTGAACAGAGATGGAAAGCTATGAAACACAAATTCAAAAAGCAATTGATTATATTGAAGAAGATGTAATGGAGAAGCAAACATTAAGTAATTTGGCTCGTATTGCAGGGTTCTCGGAGTATCATTTTCATCGCGTATTCCAAGCGCTAGTAGGCGATACTGTCATGGAGTATGTTCGTAGGAGGAGGCTAGCCCGGGCAGCTTATTGGCTTTCTCATACGGAAGAAAAAATTCTTGATATCGCATTAGAACATGGCTTTCAATCTCATGAAACGTTCATTCGAGCCTTTAAAAAGTTGTTTCAGATGACGCCAAGTAGCTACCGAAGGCAAGGAATTAAGACACCGATGTATTATAAAGCAAATGTGAAGCAGCGGAAGTTCAATCCATATTTAGGGGGAATACAAATGGAATTTCGTATTGAAAAAAAACCAGCGTTTCATGTGGCTGGATATGAGATGAAGACGTCTAGTAAAGAAGGGAAAAACCTTAAAGATATTCCGGCATTTTGGGACCGTTATTTACAAAACAATCTTGCGAGTAACATTACAAACCGTAAACATACAGATCAATATGTAGAGCTTGGAATGTGCACGGATTTTAATTTAGAAACAGGGGATTTTACGTATATTATTGGAATGGAAGTTACAAGTTTTGATGGGGTACCGACTGAACTAGCGCAGCGCACGTTCCCAGAAGCAACTTACGCTGTATTTACAACGCCTAAAGTACCGCATAAAGATATGGTATCTTCCATTCAACAAACGTGGAATGCAGTTTTCACAGAATGGTTCCCGCACTCAGGGTATGAACATGCTGGAGTTACAGAGTTTGAATTATACGATGAACGTTGTCATGAGGATAAGAGCGAGTTTGCGCAAGTTGAGATTTGGTTGCCGGTGCAGAAGAAACAACAATAAGAAGAGAAAAAGTTTCCTAGATTCTAGGAAACTTTTTTTCGTATTAAGGCTAAGATTAATCATATTAAAGAAGTTGTGTAAACGATAGCTCGGCTTCGGGCGCTGCGTCCAACGATTATGAAAAGTGACGATGGTATGGAAGTAGGGGCTGTTCATGAAGTATTCGTATGAAACGGATTGGGAAGTGTACAAACTACAAAATCTTAAAAGTGGATTAGGTTTTACAGATGAAAAGCTTAGAGATATCTTTAGAGGTTTTTTTAAAGTAGAAATACGTAGAATGAAAGAAATAAAACAATCGAATAAAGTATTTGGCGTCTCTGGGCTGTGAACGGCCTTATTTACGAAGAAGCATACTGAATAGTAAAAAGAATTATGTTTTCTTAAACGAATTATATATATTTCTGTTAGCAAAGACTATGTGAATGAAGAAATCCTTCAAAAGGTTTGAAAGGCTTACATACTAATAGAATATCATTTCATTGCTATTATGCTGAGGTGAATTTGTATCTAAATAATTAGAAAAATGCCATTTTTTTATATAAGTATGCAGAAAGTATGCAGGAAGTATGGCGTTTTTTGAACAAATTTATCGATTTCTAATAAACTAGAATTGGTTTCTCAAGAATTACAACAATATATGTTACCATATGCTTTGAAACAATTAGCTAGAAAAATTGGAAATGTACTTTGATAATTTTGATTGGATTAAAATTTGAATTATCCATTACCGCTTTAATCGGTTTTAAGCTTTTTTTAAGAAATAGCCAGTATCATATGATTTGCATATCTATTCTACAAATCCTATTTTATCCCGTAAAAGCCCGATTGGTCGGGCTAATAATCAGTGGGGATGAAAAAAACCTCCACTGATTAAAGTTTCACTTTATTTTTTACCACGTTTAAGTACCTATTCCTCTTGTCTATATTACTCTTAATAGGGAAAATAAAGAAATAAAGTAAAGAAAATGAAAGAACAGTTATATGTGGAAATATTTCAAAATACGTAAAAATTTAATGATGGTGTAATAGGACTGGCATCTCACTATCATTATTCACTTAACAAACTACTTTCTTATCATTAAAAGAAAAACAGGAATTGAGATAGATGCGGCTGTGGATTTTGAAAAATAAGTTGCTTTTCCAAATAAATTTGCTATGTCGAAAATTTATTTGGAATTATGGATATGTAATTTATGTTGAAGGTGGAATTTATGAAAAACAAAGTTTCAGAAATTACTATATTAAGAAGTTTAGCATGTTTAAGTGTAGTTCTCATACATGCCATAACACGAAGTTCTGCAAATTTTGCATCTGAAAATACAATAGATGTATTGGTATCGTATCTTCAATTACTACTTATGTACGGTACACCTATGTTTGTTTTTATATCTGAATTTGTAATAGCTTATAATTATAGGGATAAAGTACCTAATCAATTCATTTTAAAAAGAGTAAAATTTATTTTATTGCCTTTTATATGTATGGGTATTTTTTATGCAGCTATTTCAAATTATACGAATGGATTCCATGCAATCTTAGTACAATCTATAAGAAATATTGTATTAGGAGAGTTCCATGGCTATTTTGTTTTAATTATATTTCAGTTCTACTTTTTGCACATTATTTTTAATAAAATTGAGAAGTTTTTTTCTCCTAAATTTGTTCTTATTTTCTCGTTACTGATTAATTTAATCTACTTAGGCTTTTTTAATTTTATTCAACCGTTTGATATTCCATATGCAAATGATATTTGGTATTACTACTCTTGGATTCCATTTCCAGGCTGGATCATTTACTTCTTTATTGGATATTATGCAGGTGCTCATTATGAATACTTTAAAACATGGTTAAATAAAAACCGTAAATGGATCATTTCTTCATGGATATTAACAGGAATCATCGTTATTCTTTTTCAACATTTTAATATTTTAACTGTTACTAGTTCTAAAAGAGTGGATGTTCTTTTATTTACAATATCTACAATAATGGTGCTTTTCCATATTGCATCAAAAATAAAACATGTACCTAAATTTTTAATACTAATCAATCAATACTCATTTGGAATTTATTTGCTACATCCGTTTTTTCATCGGACTATATCTAATATGATATTAGCAAAAATGCCTCAGTTGAATACTCTTTTTGGCACAATAAGTATTGATATGTTGGTTGGTATACTATGTCCAATTCCTGTGGTATATCTCCTAAATAAGACAAAAATAGGTCCATATATTATAGGGAAAATAAGGGTTAATTCAAAACAAAAGTTAAAAAGTAGATGGTTTCATAGTACAAAGTTTCATGAAATGTAGTACCACGTATTATTGGTGGACTACTATATACGGATTTCCTATTAACTATAGTAGTACTTTCCTAATATCAAAATTGTTACCTGTCTTTTACTTACAACATCGGATATGATGTACAACCATATACATTTCAACCATTAGAATTGGAGCAAATGATAACTAAAGTGAAACTTGAATCAGCGGGGGGAGTTTATCCCTGCTGATTAGAGTTTCACTTTATATTAGGACTCTTTTTTGCTATTAGGTGAGAATGGGAACACCATCGTAATGGTTGTTCCTTTTTCAATTTCACTTTCAATGGAAATCGTACCGTTATGTGCAAGAACAAGTTGTTTTGTAATCGCTAAGCCAAGGCCTGTTCCTGCGTTGTTTTCTTCAGTATTTGTACCGCGGTAATATCGTTCAAATAAAAGCTCTTTCGTTTGCTCATCCATTCCTTTTCCATTATCAGAAATAGAAAGTGTAAAAGATTGTTTATTCTGTCCAAGTTTTACAATAACATTTGTCGTTTCATTATTATGCTTTACTGCATTTGCTAATAAATTCTCAATGATACGTTGGAACCATTTTTCTTCAATAGAGTAATGAATTGCATTGGAACTAGGAACAAATTCTATGTTTTGATTTTGAAGTGTCGGGTTATTAATAAATTGTAACAAGACTTTTTGGACAAATTGATTAATCTCAACTTTAACGTGCTGAGAGGGAATCGCGTTGTTTTTTAATTGGTAAGTTAAGCTTAGATCATCAATTAATGTTGTCATATATTGAGATTTTTCTCGTATAACACGACCGAATTGTTGAATGTCGTTATCATCCCAGTTATATTGTTTCGATTCTAGTAATAGAGAGTACCCATAAATGGAACTGAGTGGTGTTTTTAAATCATGAGTGAGGCCAGTAATCCATTCCTCACGTGTTTGTTGAATAACTTGTCGTATGGACTCATTTTTTTTGAGTGTAATAGAAAGGTGCTCTAGAGCATTTGTTACATCTTTAAACAGTCTGAATGACCATTTTTCTTTACCTGAGCGCCGGAAGCGAACTGTTCTTCCTTTTTTACTTACCGGTTCTTCATATTTTCCACTAGCTATATTTTTGAGCCAACGCATTGTGTGTAATAATGGTTTACCAAATTTTCTTCCGTACCAAATAGAAAGAATAACTAAGTAGACAAAAGCGATTAGAATAATAACTCCAAATCCTATGAATATTTTTTTTGTTAATAAATCTTCATTCATATCAGATGGATAGTAATGATCATTTTTTACTGTTATGGTAAATAAGGTTTGGTCCTCTGGATTATATAAACTCGAGATATTTTCTTTGTGATTCCAAGGCTCTTTTTCAGAAAGTACAGCTTGAATGGCTGAAAAGGAGTTTCTTTTTGTTTTAGGATAAGCAAAAATCTCTTCTCCTTGTGCGTTAAATATTTGCAGCGTAGCACCTTCTGCGGTAAGCTGTTTCTTTTCTTTTTCTGTTAAAGAAAATTCAGCTGATAATGGTGAACCGTGTTCTTGTTTTAACTCTTGAAGTAAAGTATTACTCTTTAGCTTTCCACCATAAATCACAATTGCTGTCTTCTCTTTAACTTCAATGTCCCAATACGTAAATTTGTAAGGGCTTTGTATATGATGCTGCAAATAAGCAACTAATGTTGTTTTTGTATAAGAACCAGGAACATCTTCAGGAGTATTGAAGTCATAGAGTACCTTTCCATTTTTATCGACAATTTGAAGCCAATCATTTTTCTCCTCAATCATTTCTTTTACCTCAGAACTTAATATAATACGTCCGTTTTCTGAAGAAACATGCTGAGACATAGTAAAGTTATCAAACTCTGGAACATTTGGTTCATAAAGGGTCGTACTAAAAAGATGCCCCAGGTAGACGAAAGCGACGATGACTGCAATGAGTAAAGTAAACAAGACGAAAATATGTTGTATAATAAATTGTATAATAATCCTTCTACTTAAATTCATAGTTGGTACCTACTTTGCGATGAACTTATAACCAAGTCCGCGAACAGTTTTTATGTATTGAGGGTTACTTGGGTCAAGCTCAATTTTTTCACGTAGTTTTCGAATATGAACCATAACTGTGTTGTCATCTCCATTATAGGCAGGAGCCCCCCATACTTTTTCGTATATTTCTTCTTTTGAAAACACGTAATTAGGATGTTCACAGAAAAAGAGTAGTAGTTGAAAGAGCTGAGCTGAACATTCCACAATTTTCCCATCTACTTGCAATTCAGCTGCATGTTTATCGACCTGAAATCTCCCAAATGAAATAAAGTGTGTCTCTTTCATAGGTTGTGTAGTTTGTTTCATATGTCTTCGAAGTTGAGCTTTCATACGAGCGACGACTTCCAGTGGATTGAATGGTTTTGTAATATAGTCGTCTGCCCCGTATAAGAAACCAGATACTTTATCTAAATCAGATGATTTTGCTGTTAGGAAGAAAATTGGACAATCTGTTTTTTGACGAATAATTGGACAGATATCAAAACCAGATTGCCCGGGAAGCATGACATCTAAAATCATTAAATCATAACGATTTTGTTCTACGAATTGTAAAGCTTCTTCTGCAGATGTAGCAGTTGTAATATGAGAAAATCCTTCTTTTTGTAGAATAGTAGTTAATAGTTGTAAAATTGCCGTTTCATCATCAACAAGTAAAACATTTGCATTATACAATCTGAATCGCCCCCTATTTTCATCGAATATCATAACATTTTATTGTAAGTTATGGGATTTTTAAGGAAAATTTAAGGTTTTCTTTGCTTAAAAATAAGATTCGAATGATATGATAAATGTAACATAGGGGAGGAGATGAGTGTGAATCCGTTTTGTTCGATGCGAGCCAGATATTTTTTGATTGTATTTACACTACTTGTTTTGATTGAACGTATTAGTAAACAATTGTTAGAGAAGACATTTCATATATCAATGTCTTCTTTTGCAAGCATACTTGTACTCTACATATTTCCATCACTTTGGTTATGGTATCAATGTAAGCGCCATCGTATTCCATTTACTTTATTTGTGAATAGAAGAGAAGCATTTAATCTTTTACAAGTTTTAATGATTACGGGAATGCTATGCCTTTTTAGTTATGGATATCTTGTATTGTATATGTATAGCTTTGTATGGATTACACCGGATTTTATTATAAATATATTACATGAACCGATTATAGGGAGTGCAGGCGGATACATATATCAATTTATAATAATTGTACTAGTAGCTCCTATTGTATGTGAATTTGTATTTAGGGGATTTCTATTTCAGCGTTTTGCAGCGAAATGGGGAACCGGAAAAGCGATGGTTATTGTAGCGCTTCTTTTCGGATGTTTTCATATTGATTTCCTTAGTGCTGTCATGTTTAGTATCGTACTATCAATTGTATACATTCGGACGAAAAGCTTACTGATGCCGATTAGTATTCATATGTTAAATAATGCAATCGTACTTATTACATCTTTTATGTTCAGTAAGGAAGAAATGATAAGCTTTGCGGATTTTTCTAATCAAACTCCATTTTTTACAGGACTTATTATTTTTATCATTGGATTAAATTTAGTACTCGTCTTTTTGTTCGTGAATCGTCGTTATATGAATAAAGAGGTGTCGGTAGTATATACGAATAAAATGAGAGATATAGGTTAGAGAACGTAGAATTTATTGAATAATAAAAAAGATATACCTATCTTTTTTAGGCTGGAGAGAGAATCCGTCTATGGATAGAAGCGGTCAGAGCCTATTTCATCCTCATGCTAAGTGAAAATAAAAATACAGGTCACCTTTTGTTTTCATAGCGGCGATTTGTATGTTGGAAAATCAAAAAAGATTTATATAGAAAGGAATGGATATGATTCTATGAATGAAACAATTCAATCAAATAAATTGTTTTATGTGATCATGGTGAGTTTAATTGTGATTACAACAGTGAACGTAGGCTTTCGCTGGAATGAAGCATACTTTTTTGTTTATTTAGCACTTCATCTTTTAGGGCTACTATGCATTGGGGGCGGAATTGTAGTTGAGAAAAGAAGTGAAGATGGAATTAATTATATATGTGTACTTGGTCTTATACTACTTCTAGCTGTACAAGGAATTATGAAATATAGCTTCATTTCTTTTCAGGATTTAAATTTTTTTATTAACATTTTTCAATAAGGAGTGCTGATTGGTATTGTCGAAAAAACAAGTTGGCTATGTAGTTGTGTTACTTGGATTTATCTTAATTCTTGTAGGGAAGGTTTATCTAAACCATTATGAATACGGGAAATATATAAGTGGTTTCGGTCTTGTTTGCTGGATTGCAAGTGCGCTTCTTATTCCAACATATGAGCCGAAGAAACATACAGAGAGATAAAGTGAAACTTTAATCAGTGGGGGGCTCTTCATCACCCACTGAGTAAAAGCCCTCACCAATCGGGCTTTTACTGCCCGTTAATGCGGGATAAATAGAGAGTGTAGAATGGATAGGTTTAAAGTTTCGTAGCATAGTTTATATAGAATAATATGTGTGAAAAACCTCTTCGAATGATGAAGAGGTTTTTATAATGCATTTTTAATTTTCTCAAGCACTTTTTTGCTATTAAAACCACGTTCTCCCATACCGAAGACTTCGATTAAACGATCATTTTCATCGAGTAGATAGGAGTTAGAAGTATGAATATAGAGTCCGCTTCCTGGATCGCGGTACTGAAAGTTAAATGTATCTGCTAGTTTTTTCGTTTCATCTTTATCACCGCGCAGTAAGTGCCACCCTTTCGTTTTTTTCATTTCAAATGTGTTGGCATATGTAGTTAATATTTCTTTTGTATCGAACTTAGGATCAATGGTAATTGTAATAAATTCAATTTTTTTACCAAATAGTTTATCCTTTTCTAGTTCGTCTCGTAAATGCTTCATTTTGTATGTAGTAACGGGACAAATATCAGGGCATTTTGTGTATATAAATTCTACGAGTTTAAGCTTTTTTGGTAGTTGATCAAAAGATAGCGTTGTACCATTTACATCCTCCATAACGATTCCACGTGGTATTTCAGCAGAAGCTTTACGATAATCTGTAAAATAGTAAATTCCAATTCCAATTACGATGACTAAACCTAATGTAAACGTAATATAAATTTTTTTCAATTTCCATCCTCCTCCTAATTTTATTTTATAAGAAAAATCCGAAAATTCATGGGAAGGGATTGAAAATTGCATGACAATTCGATGTATTAGCTTGTTCTATTTTAGGAGGAACGAACTTACAATAATAAGAGACAGGCAGCATAGAGGAGGAGATACCGTGAAGAAGGTTGTGAAGTGGTCACTTTTTTTGTACGTTGGTTTTGCGTTATTTATATATTGGTATTTATTTGGATGGAATCATGAAATTATTCCAGATATGTATAAAGGAACGAGTGCTGATCCAGAGACGTTTATGAATGCAAAGGAACTTACATTAAGTCAAGATTATTCGCGTGTGAAAAATTTACTCTTTTTTTTAGCGACGCCTCTTGAATGGATTATTTTATTGTTTGTGCTTGTTTTAGGTATATCAAATCGTTTTGAAAAATGGTCAAAAGAAACGACGAAAGTACGGGTTATTCAAGTTGCTATCTATCTCTTTTATTTATCATTGCTTACAACCGTTCTTGCATTGCCTCTGCAATGGATGGGGCATCAAATCTCAATTGATTACGGTATTTCAACGCAATCCACAGCGAGTTGGATAAAAGATCATGTAATTGATTTTTGGGTAAATTATATTATGATGTTTCTCGTTGTTTCTGTTCTTTTATGGCTGATTTATAAATTTCCGAAGCGGTGGTGGCTAGCTGGTTGGGCTTTGTCAGTACCGTTTACAATTTTTTTAACCTTTGTACAGCCCGTTGTAATTGATCCGTTATACAATGATTTTTCTACATTGCAAAATAAAGACTTAGAGAAGAAAATTTTAGCAATTGCGGACAGGGCAGATATTCCAGCTGAGCATGTATATGAAGTGAACATGTCTGAAAAAACAACGGCCCTAAATGCATATGTGACAGGAATTGGATTGAATTCTCGAATTGTATTGTGGAATACAACGCTCCAGCAGTTAAAAGATAAAGAGATTTTATTTATTATGGCTCATGAAATGGGACATTACGTGATGAAACATATATATAGGGGTGTGGCGAGTTATATTGTGTTAACGTTTGTAGGGATGTATTTGATTAGCCGTATTATCAATATGTGCCTCAGAAAATGGGGAGATACATTGCGCCTATCAAAGATGGCGTGCTTATCGATTATCCCATTATTTTTTCTTATCTCCTCTGTGTTATCTTTTGCAGTAAGCCCGCTATCAAACTACGTATCACGTATAGAAGAACGGGCAGCTGATCAATATGCTTTAGATATGACGAAAGATGGAAAGTCTGGTGTAAAGACGTTCCAGTATTTATCGAAAACAAGTTTAAGTCAAGTGAATCCACCGGCGTTAGTGAAGTTTTTCTTGTATACACATCCGCCAATTTTTGAAAGAATTCATGTGTTTGAGCAGTATGAGAAGCAGAAGAAATGAGGAGCAGCGGTGACGCTGCTTCTCATTTCTTTGCGTATAAGTTTAGGAAAAGAGATAAAACCTTATCCTTTTGGTGTGGAAAAGAGCGTCCGTCCATGGATAGAAGCGGTCAGAGCCCTTTTTCGCCCGATGCCGTGTTAAGACAAAAAGAGAGGATGTCAATTTTTGTTTACATAGCTGTGATTTATATGCGGAAATCCCAAAAGTATGAAGTGTTTTTTGTGAAATTTTATCATTTTAACTGAGAAGTCTTCTCCTCTAAACGAAGTGAAGGTGGGGAGAGTTCAATTAAAAGTTACAGTTACGAAAGGAGCTAAAAGTTAGAGGCTTAAAGAACGATTCCTCTAACTCTATCCTTCTTTAGTTATATCATATTTCAACAATTGTCGTTTATCATAGAACTTCTCATAAATAATACCCATTAAATAGAAAAATAATAGACCAAAACAAATGTGAATGAGTGTAAATTTAGCTCCAAATGAAGAAAATTCATATACAATAACCGGTAATTTTGCAGTTGTCCAAACTCCTAAAAAAAATACAATGTACCGTATGCTCGCTCCTTTTTTTAATAAAAGTGCCGCGATTGGAAAAGCAACATAGAGGGGACCAGCTGCAATTCCTCCTAATAATAGGGAGAACAAGATGCCATAGATGCCAGATTTTTCTCCCATATATTTAATTAATGTCTCTTTCTTCACCCACTGGTCAAGCAACCCTACGAATATTAAGACAGGAGGAAGTAGAAACAGCATATCTAAAATACTTTTCCCTGTTAATTGCAATGCGTTCCATCCCAACGATTGGTTTATAAAAGTCAATATAATGAGTCCCAATAGTAAAATGAAAAAGAAACGATATCTTCTTAATTCATTCATACCATCACCACCCAAATAATATACGAGAATATAAGAGACATTAACAATGCAGATGCATTTCGAGAATAAGCAAAACTTCGCCCAAATATCTTCTGTTCCATCGGTAAAGTTGTGATTCCTACTGACATTAATGTAGACATTAACGCCGCAACTTGAGGGTGGCCCGCACCATTTTGGACTAATGTATTTCCAAGAGGAAACACAACAAAGCTTGGAATGAGTGCAACAGAGCCAATTATTGCTGAATAAACAATACCGATGAATCCAGATTTTTCCCCAATGATGGAAGAAATGAAGGAAGGCGTTAATATAGATAGTGATAGTCCAACGAAAAGCATAATTGATAGCATGGAAGGTATAAGATTACGAAACATTTTCCATGACTTTAATAGAGCATCTTTTGTTTTATTCCGATCCTTTACAAAAGAAATACTGATAAGAATAATGGCTAAAGAGTAAAGGAGAGCGCCATTAATCATGATTAGACTCTTTCCAGTCTTTATATTTGTCTAAGAAAAATGATAAGTTTTTAATTTTTTCTTCAATATCTATTTGAAACTCTTCTAATTGTTTTTTTCCCACTGTAGTAATTTTGTACATCTTTCTCGGCTTATCTTGATCAGATGTGTCCAAATAAGACTCAACAGCACCTTCGTTTTC
The DNA here is from genome assembly GCF_026241455.1 of Bacillus sp. DHT2. Classification (NCBI taxonomy): domain Bacteria; kingdom Bacillati; phylum Bacillota; class Bacilli; order Caryophanales; family Bacillaceae; genus Bacillus; species Bacillus sp. DHT2. Next base: position 10,411 of record NZ_JAPHWH010000003.1, on the reverse strand, counting down.
TAATTTTTTTAGGGTGCGGTATATAATGGCACTATCAATTGGATTGATGGGAAGCTCTTCTTCACATTTCTGCAGAAGTTTCCCTCCATAGCTATCTCCCTCTGTTAAAAACAGCAAAAGAAATGCACCTGTATGTCTCCCTGTATGTTTCATAAAACATCTAACCTCCTTAATGAAATGTGAAAAATAGTTTTGTTATTATAACAGCAACATATTACTGTTAATAACATTATACTGTCATTAACAGTGATATGTTACTGACAGTATAAACTTAATATAATTTCATGTCAATTCTAAAATAAACAACATGTTTTGGATCAAACTTTATTCCAAAGCTACAACAGGATCTGTCCATGCATAGAAGGATCAGTACCTATTTTCGCCCCATGCCATGTGAAAACAAAAGAGAGGATGTCACTCTTTGTTTACATAGCCGTGATGTATATGTTAGAAAATCAAAATAGATTGTTTAGGAAAAAATATTTTTATGTAAAATATGGTAAAATATATAGGTGGCTATAACGGGGAAAACGAGTATTTCTATATTGCCCTTTATCATCTTTATTTTTTACAATGATGCTTTACATTGTAAAAGGAATGAGGATTGCAAATGCCACTTCGTGAGAATAAATGGCTTTAAGTATCTTTACGATTTTTTACATTCCATTCATCTTATTGTATATTTAAAATTGAGAATATTACGAAACTTGAAATGTAAATGTTCGTTTTAAACTAATGGGGGTTGTTTATATTGTTTCAAAAGAGCGCCACAAATAGGTTATTCCAAACAAAATCATCGCCAGCTATAAAAATGATCATATCGATGTCTATTTTTGGCTCAATCGGATTTTTTTCAGTGAAAACAAATTTACCATCATTTGAATTAGTATTTGTTCGTTGTATTTGTGCCACTATATTTTTAACGTTATGTTGGATTGCAACAGGTCAGTTTAAAGAAGAAAAGTGGAATCGAAAAGAAATACTGCAAATATTAGCGTGTGGTGTCTTTCTTGTTTTTAACTGGGTGTTTCTGTTTAAAGCTTTCGAAGTCATGTCAGTGACAATTGCAATTTCTGTGTATCATCTTGCACCAATTATCGTATTAATGATTGGGAGTGTTGTGTTTAAAGAAAAATTAACAGTGCTATCTGTTATTTCAATTGTTATTTGTTTTCTCGGTACTGTTTTAGTAGCGGGAGTAGATGGAAGTATTTCGATAGAAAAGTTAATGTCCTCTGGGATGGTTTGGGCACTTCTTGCAGCATTATTTTATGCATTTACCACCTTGTTAGGGAAAGGGATTAAACAAACAAGTGCATATGCAATGACATTTTTGCAAACTTTTTTAGGGATATTTCTGTTACTACCATTTGTAGACTTTGGAGCGTTTCAAGGGTTAACAGAGAGTAATTGGATTGCGATTACAGCGACAGGACTTATTCATACTGGCTTTGTTTATTACCTATTTTTTGATAGTTTAAGAGATTTACCAACAAGGCTTATTTCTGTATTAGTATTTTTGGATCCAGGTGTAGCTATTTTACTTGATACAGCATTTACAGGGTTTCGTCCGACCACGATGCAGACAGCGGGAATTATTTTGATTTTTGTTGGGATGGCGTTTACTTTTCAAAAATCCAAAACAAAGACAGTAGTATTAGAGGAAAGTAAAACATAATCAACAAAACGAGTGCGGTTGTTATATAACAACTGCACTCATTTTGTTTTAGTAAAGGGTAACAGGTAAGAGCTTTAAATATGCTGCAAAATACGATGCTACCTCATTTACTAGTAAGAAAAGTACCGGTTTTGAATAGATGGATGTTATAGAAAAAGGATAAATTTTCAAAAAACTCCTTCACTTTCAGAAAATTTGTTATATAATATAAACATAAAATCAAATCTGTTATAAAACAGTTTACGAAGGGGATGCTAATATGTCGACGCAAACTTCACGGGTTACACTCGCTTTAGAAGTATTACCGGCGTATGGAGAAATTTTGACACCGGAAGCGCTCACTTTTTTAAAAGAGCTGCATGAGAATTTTAATACACGCCGTAAAAATTTACTGCAAAAACGTGTGGAAAAGCAAAAAAGAATTGATGCAGGGGAGTTTCCAAGCTTTTTACCAGAAACAGCACATATACGTGCTGGAGATTGGACGATTGCCCCGCTTCCAAAAGATTTAGAAGATCGTCGTGTGGAGATTACAGGACCAGTAGATCGTAAGATGGTTATTAATGCTTTAAACTCAGGCGCACATCTCTTTATGGCAGACTTTGAAGATTCTAATTCGCCAACGTGGCAAAATGCGATGGATGGCCAAATTAATTTAAGAGATGCAGTGAAGGGAACGATTTCATATAAAAACCCTAGTGGCAAGGAATATCGTTTAAGTGATAAAACAGCTGTACTTATTGTTCGTCCGCGTGGCTGGCATTTAGAAGAAAAACATATGTTAGTCGATGGAGAAAAGATGTCAGGTAGTCTCGTTGATTTTGGTTTGTACTTTTTCCATAATGCAAAAACATTATTAGAAAAAGGAAGCGGATCATATTTTTACTTACCGAAAATGGAGAGCTATTTAGAAGCTAGGTTGTGGAATGATATTTTTATTTTTGCACAGAAATATATCGGGATTCCGAATGGAACGATTAAAGCAACAGTGTTATTAGAAACAATCCACGCTTCTTTTGAAATGGATGAAATTTTATATGAACTCCGTGATCATTCAGCAGGGCTAAATTGCGGGCGTTGGGATTATATTTTTAGTTTCTTAAAAAGCTTTCGTAATCATAACGAATTTCTACTTCCGGACAGAGCGCAAGTTACAATGACGGCTCCGTTTATGCGTGCGTATTCTTTAAAAGTAATTCAAACGTGCCATCGCCGGAATGCACCAGCAATTGGCGGAATGGCAGCACAAATTCCGATTAAAAATAATCCGGAAGCGAATGAAGCTGCTTTTGAAAAAGTTCGTGCTGATAAAGAACGTGAAGCTTTAGATGGACATGACGGGACTTGGGTTGCCCATCCGGGACTTGTACCGGTTGCGCTGGAAGTGTTTAATCACATTATGAAAACACCGAATCAAATTTTTAGAAAGCGTGAAGAGATTGATGTAACAGAAAAGGATTTGTTAGAAGTACCAGTGGGAACGATTACAGAAGAAGGGCTTCGTATGAATATTAGCGTCGGCATTCAATATATTGCATCATGGTTAAGTGGCCGCGGGGCAGCACCGATTTATAATTTGATGGAAGATGCAGCAACGGCAGAAATTTCACGTGCGCAAGTGTGGCAATGGATTCGTCATGAAGGCGGGAAGCTAAACGATGGTCGCAAGATTACATTTGCTTTAGTAGAAGAGTTTAAATCGGAAGAGCTAGCGAAAATAGAACGAGAGATTGGCAAGGAACAGTTTGAGAAAGGTAGATTTGTAGAAGCAACAAAGCTTTTTACTAATTTGGTGCGTAATGATGAATTTGAAACATTTTTAACATTACCAGGTTACGAGATTTTATAAAAGGAAAAGGGGATGGAAGAGATGAAAAACGAAAGAGTACAAAAGTTACAAGAAAGCTGGGAGTTAGATGAACGTTGGAAAGGGGTAACGCGTCCTTATTCTGCTGAGGATGTAATTCGTCTGCGCGGGTCAATTGATATTGAACATACATTAGCACGCCGCGGGGCAGAGAAGCTTTGGAAATCACTTCATACAGAAGATTATATTAATGCGCTTGGTGCGTTAACAGGAAACCAAGCGATGCAGCAGGTGAAAGCAGGATTAAAAGCAATTTATTTGAGCGGTTGGCAAGTGGCAGCGGATGCCAATCTATCCGGGCACATGTATCCGGACCAAAGTTTATATCCAGCGAACAGTGTACCAGCTGTTGTAAAGCGTATTAATCAAACATTGCAGCGTGCAGATCAAATTCAGCATATGGAAGGAAGCGGTGATACAGATTATTTTGTACCAATTGTTGCGGACGCTGAAGCAGGATTTGGTGGACAGTTAAACGTATTTGAATTAATGAAAGGTATGATTGAGGCAGGCGCGTCAGGCGTTCACTTCGAAGATCAATTATCTTCAGAAAAAAAATGCGGACATTTAGGCGGAAAAGTATTACTACCAACGCAAACAGCGGTACGTAATCTAATTTCTGCTAGACTTGCTGCGGATGTAATGGGCGTGCCAACAATTATTGTAGCAAGAACGGATGCAGATGCTGCGGATTTAATTACGAGTGATATTGATCCAGTTGATCAAGAATTTATTACAGGAGAGAGAACACCAGAAGGGTTCTACCGTACAAACGCAGGGCTTGATCAAGCAATTGCGCGCGGTTTAGCATATGCACCGTATGCAGATCTTGTTTGGTGTGAAACATCTGAACCGAATTTAGAAGATGCAAAGCGTTTTGCGGAAGCAATTCATGAGAAATATCCAGGGAAATTACTAGCGTATAACTGTTCACCATCTTTTAACTGGAAACAAAAATTAGATGAAAAAACGATTGCAAACTTCCAAAAAGAAATTGCTTCATACGGATACAAATTCCAATTCGTAACACTTGCAGGATTCCATGCATTAAACTACGGTATGTTTGAACTCGCGCGTGGCTATAAAGAGCGCGGTATGGCAGCATATTCTGAATTACAACAAGCAGAATTTGCAGCAGAAGAGCACGGCTACTCTGCAACGCGTCATCAGCGCGAGGTTGGAACAGGCTACTTTGATGAAGTAGCACAAGTGATTACAGGCGGAACATCTTCTACAACGGCTCTGAAAGGGTCTACGGAAGAGGCGCAGTTTACGAAATAAGTGAGGGAGCGGGTGTCCTTTAAGGGCACCTGCTTTTCTTTTGTATGTATTCCGCTGTTTAGTGCGCAAAGTACGTCAACTGTTAAAGGGTGAGCTGTAATGTATGTTTATGATATGATCGCGATTATGTTGATTGGTATTAGTCACGTCTTATTATACATTCAATTAATTCGTTACAATCGCCTGTCCTATACAATGGTAATCGCTTTAAGTATTGTCTTTACAATTTTACTTGGAATCGTGGTGACAGTAACAGGTTATCCGGAATTTAATATTATTATGTTGTTGCTGTTTCTATTAAGTTTAGGTTTGATACAGGACGAATTAACATTTATGCAAAGTTTATATTTTGCATTAGTTAGTATAGTAAGCATTACGTTAGTGAAAATGTTGTTGCTAGATTTTGGTATGAAGCTGTTTATGTTAACACCGTTTAATGTTATTCCTGGACAGACGGCGTAATTCATCTCATTGTTTCGATTGTAATGATTAATGCCATTTAACAATAATTGCTCATAAAAAGCTCGATGGGTGAAAACATTCTATCAGCGAGGAATACTGTATTTTATGAGGGATACCAAAAATTAGAAAATTAGAATTTCAAAAAATATTGTACATTCTATTTTAAGTATGCTATGATTATCTCAGTTGAATAACTAAATCAAGCAATCCATATATTATCAAGTGCTGAAAACGAACGAGAAAAAGTATGTGAGAACTGTTTTATGTTTCGTATTTGATAATGTGTGGATTCTTTTTTTATGTATGAAGACTAAAAAAACTTATATTTTCTTAGGAGGAAATAATTATGACAGTAACAGGACAAGTAAAATGGTTTAACAACGAAAAAGGTTTCGGTTTCATCGAAGTTCCAGGCGGAAACGATGTATTCGTTCACTTCTCTGCAATCACAACTGAAGGTTTCAAATCTTTAGAAGAAGGCGAAAAAGTTAGCTTCGAAATCGAAGATGGCAACCGCGGACCTCAAGCTAAAAACGTTGTAAAACTATAATTTTATAGTACGCGATAAAAAAGGATGGCATATGCCATCCTTTTTTTTGTTGAGAATTTTGTAATCATCTTTCCATTCGAGTTTGAGCGTAGCAAAAAAACTTCCTTTACAATTAAGCCAACGATTGTAAAACATCTACCGAAAAATGATAAAAGTTTTATTTTTCCTGTAAGAGAGATACGTAAATGGGTGTGGAAATATATAGGGAATAGGTAATTTGTACAAGTTTACTAAATCATATATGTGAAACAAGATTTTGTTATGTTACAAATATTTCAAAAAAGAAAATTTCTGTTTTTATATAACAATATATCTTTTTCCTGTAGAGAAATATGGAGATTTTATATAGATATTTATATGAAGGAATATTATGAAATTTTAAAGTTTTATAAGAAAATGTAAAATATTTGAAAATATTAACTATTTTGGGTTTTGGGTGATACAATTATCCATGCAGCTGCTGTTATGGATTGTAAGAAAAAATAATGAAGGAGCGAATGTAAGATGGGTGAACAAGTAGAACGCTACGTCGAAAACTATGTCGTAAACAAGAACACTATGGCCTTACTTCCAGTTATTTTAGGAGAAAAACGTATTGTAACGCGAGTGGTTGAAGTAGAAGACTCTTTTTTCATGTTTCAAAAGCCACTTGATATTGTCGAACGAAGTTGCCGCAAGCACGGATCTAGTTTTTTAGGTAGAAAAGACGGTACAAAAGAGTTGACACGTATTACGCACAAAGCACCCATTGCGATTAGTCCGACAGATCAACTTTACTTTTTTCCTACGTATTCTTATTCTAGAAAGGAATGTGCCTGGTTGTCTCACTTTCATATTGAAAACAATAAAGAATTAGCAGATGGTAACTTAATCATTCGATTTATCAATGGCCTCGCAGTGAAATTAGAAATATCAAAGAGTAGTTTCGAGAATCAGCAAAATCGAACCGCAAAACTTCGGACAGAGTATGAGGATCGTAAAGATAAACAAAGGAGGTTTCATTTTAAGCAAGTCGATAAAGAAGATGAATCTACATTGAAGCCTGCATATGAAAAAGCGTATCTTGTGAAAGAAGAAGACGAAAAGGAATGATAATTGATAGGTGGAAAGGATGGGACAACCATCCATGGTCATGAAGTTAACAAAAATAAACCAGATGTTTTTCAGCATCTGGTTTATTTTTGTTAGATATAGGTATGAGAAATAAAATGTTGATTCAAACCATCAGAAGAAAGGGAAACGCCAGTTGGCTCAATCCGCTTATGAGCCACTTCAAGAGTTTCAGTAAGTGAGGGTTCTTCTTTTTTAATGTTTAAATATTTTTTGTTGAAATAGCCTCTTTGTATTACATATTAATTAACGATAAGTGGTGTTATATTAACTTTCAAATAATTGTCGAATTTATCAGAAAATTGTATATTTTTGTCTTGTTATACCTTATGTTTAGTGTTAAACTCATAATCACAAAGAAAGAGTAGTTGCAAATATCCTCCTTTAAAATAAAAAAGACTGAAAATTCAGCTTTTTAACTTTCATCTGATTGACGTGTATGTTTACTACTCTTTCTTTGTTTTATATATATTAAGCATTAAAAATTGATATTTCGGTACAGATAGGAGGGACTATAAAACAGGAGGTCTATCCGAAATTTGGTATTTATCCATGTTGGAACAACTGTTAGGTTTCTTTAATTACAAAATTGGTTACAAAAGTTACAAAAACTATTTTTATTGTTGAAATAGTCCTAATATTACGGGTGAGAGCATGGAAAATGCCTTTAAGAGGGAGGTGAAGGGTTCTGGTGAATAAAATTGTGAATCATTAAAAAGGTGCTATCAAACTTGGACATAATGATGTTATGAATCTAATAATAACGGAAAGTAATATGAATAAACCAATAGCACTTAAATGAAAACATTATTAACCAGAAATTTATGCTCACAATAAGATGGCATATATGATACAACTTAAGATTTTGAGATTTGATAGGAATGGTGAGAGAATATAATTTTCCTAGTTGTAATACTATCATGATATGTTAGGGATGTAAATATTAAAATTAATAGATTTAGTGTTACATTAGAAAAAATGAAGATGTATGGAGAGTAGAAGAATCATTTATAGAGATCTATTTTCAAGCTTTTAAGCTTATAACAGTCGAAAGAGAAAAATACCATCAGCCTATTGAGTCATTGTCATAGCATATTCATATTAGAAGCCATCTAAAAATAATTGATAGGAGAATGATATGGTAAAAAGAGTCACTTCGATTTTTTCAATTCTAATGCTTTTTATGTTTACAATAGGTCAAAGTTTAATGCCTATAATAGCAAATGCACAAGAGTTAAATACAACAGGATTTGTGGATAGTTTTAAGATTGATAAAACAAAACTAAGTTACGGCGAACAGGCTAAAATAAATGTAACTTTTAGTGATAAATCTGGAAATAATATGAAGTCTGGAGATACACTAACATTAACGCTGCCCCCAGAATTACAAGGATTTAACGGAACGATTCCGTTAAATGATGGGCAAGGTAATAATTTTGGCACTTGTAAAGTAAGTGCAGGTAATGTGGTATGTACATTTAATGATATTGTGGAGAAACTCCACAATATTAAAGGGCATTTTAATTTTACAGTTCAAGCTACTAATGTAGGAACGGATCAAACGAAAGATGTTGAAACAAATTTAGGCACAACTTTAGATAAGCAAACTGTAACGATTACCGGTCCAACCAGTGGTGGTGGTACAGGCTCTAAACCGTTTTTCTACAAAACTGGTGATATTCAACCAGATACCCCGGATGAAGTGCGTTGGTTCTTGAATATAAACTTAAACAAAGAATATTTAAGTAGAGATATTGTTGTGTCTGACAGTTTACAGGAAGGTCAAACACTTAATAAAGATAGTTTTCGGATAACAGTTAATGACAGAGAGTCTTTATCAATTAAACAATTTGAAGATCAACGTTATGGATATGTTCAGTTTAATGACGACGGTCATTCATTTAAAGTCGTGATTAATTGGAATATGGGAAGTGCTAGGTCTTTTACCGTTTTTTATACAAGTACTATAACGGAAAGTGGAAAGAGCCAAGAATCTTTTAAGAATGATTATAAGATTGATTATCAAATTCTATACAAACAACCGGTTTCTGAGTCGGGTAGTGCCACAGTCACAAATATAACATCTGGTGGTGGTGCTCAAGGTGATTTACCTCCTAAAGGAACATTAAGAATTGTTAAGCACCTTGGAACGGATGAAGACAAAGTAATACCGAATGTCTCGTTTAAGTTGTATAAAGAGTCAGGTGAACAAGTTGGAGATGTATATGTAACGGATGAAAAAGGAATAATTGAAATTCCTAATTTACAATCAGGTAAATATTATGTGCAAGAGGTTTCAGCTCCAGAGTATATTGATTTCAATCCTCAGGAAAAAGTAAGTTTTGAAGTTAAATCAGGTGCTGTAAATGGAGTTAAGTTGCCGATTTCGAATAAAGTGAAAACTACATTCATTACAGGAACAAAAATATGGAAAGGCGATAATGCGACAGAACGTCCGAAAACAATCAAAGTAGACTTACTACAAGATGGTCAGGTCATCGCAACGCAAGAAGTAAGCGAAGCAACAGGCTGGAAGTATGAATTCAAAGACTTAGCGGCATACAATGCAGATGGCAAAGGATATAAGTATGAAGTAAAAGAACAACCAGTAGATGGATATCAAACAGAAGTCAAAGGTTATGACATTATAAATACAAAAGTGGTACAAATAACAAAAGTAGAAGGAACAAAAACGTGGAAAGACGATAATGCGAAAGAACGTCCGAAAACGATTCAAGTAGATTTACTTCAAAACGGTCAAAAGATTGATACGAAAGAAGTAAGTGAAGCAACAGGTTGGAAATACGAATTTAAAGATTTAGCGGCATACGATGCGAATGGAGTAGCCTACAAGTATGAAGTGAAAGAACAACCAGTAGCGGGATACAAATCAGAAGTAACTGGTTACGACATCACAAATACAAAAGTAGGTCAAACAAAAGTAGAAGGAACAAAAACGTGGAAAGACGATAATGCGAAAGAACGTCCGAAAACGATTCAAGTAGATTTACTTCAAAACGGTCAAAAGATTGATACGAAAGAAGTAAGTGAAGCAACAAGTTGGAAATACGAATTTAAAGATTTAGCGGCATACGATGCGAATGGAGTAGCCTACAAGTATGAAGTGAAAGAACAACCAGTAGCGGGATATCAATCCGAAGTGAACGGTTATGACATCACGAATACAAAGGTTGGCCAAACAAAAGTAGAAGGAACAAAAACGTGGAAAGACGACAATGCGAAAGAACGTCCGAAAACAATTCAAGTAGACTTACTTCAAAACGGTCAAAAGATTGATACGAAAGAAGTAAGTGAAGTAACAGGTTGGAAATATACATTTAAAGATTTAGCGGCATACGATGCGAATGGAGTAGCCTACAAGTATGAAGTGAAAGAACAACCAGTAGCGGGATATCAATCCGAAGTGAACGGTTATGACATCACGAATACAAAGGTTGGCCAA